>JANQHT010000035.1 GCA_028282545.1 Spirochaetales bacterium | reverse complement strand
GCAAGCCACGACCTTCAAGGCGAAACAGCAAGTGGTCTACCCGTTGCAGGGTGTCGGCCAGATCCAAGAGCTGGTTGAACTCGATTTCCAGGGAACGCCAACCCTCTATTACGTCATCTATCTTCCGGTATCGGACATGACGGTCAAAGTGCCGGTAGACAAGGCTGAACAACTGGGGATTCGCGCGATCGTTCCCAAAAAAGAGGCGCAGGCCGCGCTGGCGATGTTCAGCGAGGAGTTCGAACCGGTTGCAGCGGACTGGAAGATGCGGTACCAGATGAACTTGGATCTGCTCAAACAAGGCAGCATCCGCGACATTGCCACGGTTGTGCGGACGCTCTACCACAGGAAAAAGATAAAGGAACTTCCGATCATGGAGCGCAAGCTCTACGACAGCGCACTTCAACTGCTGGTGGACGAAGTCTCGTTCTCCCTGGGCATGAGCAAACCGGACGTTGAGGAACTCGTCTTCAGCAAGTTAGAGGTAGAAACGGGGGCTGACGACGTCATCGACGACGATACCGACGACGAGTGACGATTGGACGCGAACGCTACGCCGAATCGGCGACGCGATCGGTACCGACTACGAAAGCGCCGTCTCCGCGGTATCCCGGCAACGCAACAATCCCTTTCACGTACTGATTTCGACAATCATCAGTCTCAGAACGCGTGACGAGGTGACCGCGGCCGCCTCGGGGCGCCTCTTTGGCCGCGCCGATTCGCCGGCGGCGATTGCGGACCTCCCGGAGGCGACGATCAGCGAACTGATCTATCCGGCGGGTTTCTACCGCACCAAAGCGCGACAGATCCGCGAGACGTGCAGGCGCATCGTCGTTGAGCACGGTGGTCACGTCCCCGATTCGCTGGAGGCGCTGGAATCGTTTCCCGGCGTGGGCAGGAAGACGGCCAACCTGGTCCTTGGTGTAGGATTCGGGATACCGGCGATCTGCGTAGATACCCACGTGCACCGAATCCCGAACCGGCTTGGATGGATCGAAACAAAGACACCCGGTGCAAGCGAATACGCGCTGCAGGAGATCCTTCCCCGGCAGCACTGGATATCCGTGAATGAACTCCTGGTGGGCTTTGGTCAGCAGATTTGCGGGCCCGTGAGTCCCCGCTGTTCGATCTGCCCGCTCACCGAGGGGTGCCCGAAAATCGGCGTAACCTATCGCCGATAGGCGGCGGCAACGCTATTCGCTGACGATGAGAAGCGACTTGCTGTCCAGTTCCAGGTGCAGCCCTTCCGACCGGTACTGGTCGTGATCCTTGATCACCCGCAGGCGAATGTGTTTCTTCTCCGGCGTAAGGGAGATGATGACCGCCAGATGGTCCAGGTAGGAGTGGAGCAGCATGGGTACGCCGTTCTCGTCCACTTCGCTCTGTTCCCGGTGCGTTGAAGCGCTGAACCACAGTGTCAGTTTGAGTTCTTTTGCAAAGTCGCGCAGGCGGCGCAACGACTCGGGGTCTCCCGCTTCAAAGTCGTAGCCGTCGATCACGATCGTATCCGCGGCAAAGCCGCCGGCAACGATCATCGCCCGGAGACTCTTGAGAAACTGCTCGATCGTTATCCCGTGCTGGTTGAAATTCATGAGCACGCGGTTGCGGATCAGATCGTCGTGAACGGTCATCGCATCTTCCAGGTCGCGCTTCCGAGCGATCTCGCGGAAGATATCCTCATACCAGCTCATGATGTGGTCTGTTCGACTCGCAAAGGAGACGTGGATCACGTGCTTGCCCTGAAAGAGCTGGTCCGTGGCGATGTGGACGAGACAGGCAGTTTTGCCCGTGCCCTTGCGAGCGGCGATTACCGCGATGTTGCCCACTCCCACGCCGCCGTGGATCGATTTTTCCAGTATGCGCAGCGGACTGCGCCGAATCAGTTCCTCCCGTACCATGGCGGCCTATTTCCCCTCTTTCCTTGCTTTCTCGTACTTTTCACGAAGCTCTTCGGCGATGCTCTGCGGCACCTTGCCGTACTTCGCAAACTCCATCGTGAACTCCGCCTTTCCCTGGGTGAGCGAACGGAGCACCGTTGAGTAGCCGAACATCTCGCTCAGGGGCACCTCGGCCTCCACCACGGAGAACATACCGTCCTCGTTCGACGCGAGGATGATCCCGCGGCGCTGGTTGAGACTGGCAAAGATGTTGCCCTGGAACTCGCTCGGTCCCTCTACGGAGACCTTCATGATCGGTTCCAGCGCGATCGGCTTGGCCTTCATGTACGACTCGCGGAAGGCCGTGCGGGCGGCGGTCTGAAACGCTTGGTCCGAGGAGTCCACCGGGTGGGTACTGCCGTCGTTCACGCAGGCCCGAACGTTCACCACCGGATAGCCGATAAACGTCCCCGTCTCCATGGCGGTCCGGAACCCCTTGTCAACGGACGGAACGTACTCCGTGGGAATTACGCCGCCCTTGATCTCGTTCACAAACTCGTAGTTTTCGTCGTTTCCCGTGGGTTCAATGTACCCGGCTACCCGGCCGAATTGACCGCTCCCGCCGGTCTGCTTCTTGTGCGTGTAGTCATAATCGGCGCGAACGGTGATCGTCTCCCGGAACGCCACCTGGGGCGCCCCCGTGTCAACCTCCGCCTTGTACTCGCGGCGCATGCGCTCCACGTAGACATCCAGGTGGAGTTCTCCCATGCCCTGGATGATCGTCTCGTTGCTCTCCTCGTCCACGTAGCTCCGGAAGGTTGGGTCTTCCTTCACAAAACGACCGATCGCCTTACCCATCTTGTCGGCCGCCGCCTTGTCCTTGGGAGAGATCGCCAGGGATATGACCGGATTGGGCACGAACATCGACGTCATTGAGACGTTGAGGCTGGGATCGCAGAAGGTGTCACCGGATGCACAGTCGATACCAAAGAGCGCCACTATGTCGCCGGCCACAGCTTCGGTGATGTCCTCCATGTGGTTGGAGTGCATTCGAATCAGGCGCCCTACCTTGAACTTCTTGCGAGTGCGAACGTTATACAGATCCCCGGCCTTTTTGATTGTTCCCTGGTAGATCCGTACGTAGGTGAGCTGGCCGTACTGTCCGTCCTCGAGCTTGAACGCCAAGGCCACCACCGGTTTCTTCGCGTCCGATTCGATGACCACCTCCGACTCGTTGTTGTCGATATCGAGTGCGCGGTTTTCCACTTCTCCCGGCGAGGGAAGGTAGCCGGTCACGGCATCGAGGAGCGGTTGAACGCCCTTGTTCTTGTAGGCCGAACCGAGGAACACGGGGCAAAGCTCGTTGGCCACCGTGCCGGCACGAATCGCCCGCCGGATCTGCTCTTCCGTTACCTCGCCCTCCATGATCCCCTCCATCAGCTCGTCGTCAAACATGCTGGCGGCATCCAGGAGGAGTTCCCGGTACTTCTGCACCTCGTCGACCAGCGATTCGGGGATCTCCCCTTCACGGATCGTTTCACCGGCTCCCCCGTCGAAGTAGAGGGCCTTCATCGTGACCAAGTCAACGACGCCTTCGTGCTTCTCTTCAAGACCGATCGGGTACTGGGCCATGACCGCGTTGAGCCCCAATTTCGCTTCAAGCTGGTCCCGTACCTTGAAGGGATTCGCGCCGGTACGGTCCAGCTTGTTCACAAACGCCAGCCGCGGGACGCCGTATCGCTTCAGTTGCCGGTCTACCGTGATCGACTGTGACTGGACGCCGCCCACGCCGCAGAGGACGAGAATGGCCCCGTCCAGGACGCGAAGGGCCCGTTCCACTTCGATCGTGAAGTCCACGTGACCGGGAGTGTCAATGATGTTGATGCCATGCCCGCGCCACGTCACGTTCGTTGCGGCGGACTGGATCGTAATGCCTCGCTCTTTCTCGAGCTCCATCGAGTCCATGGTGGCACCGACGCCATCCTTCCCCCGCACCTCGTGGATCGCGTGGATCTTCTCAGTGTAGAAAAGGATGCGCTCGGTCAGCGTCGTCTTACCGCTGTCGATGTGCGCACTGATGCCTATGTTCCGCATCAAGGAAATTGTATCGCTCATGCAGTGTAGCTTCCTTAGCGTGAAAAAATGCCTAAACGCAGGTCGAACAGATCGTAGTCGCGCTAATATACCGATAGACGCACTGTCGATCAAGGGTGGCGCGTACCGGCCGGCCGTTCGTATTTTGGAGATCACATAGCCGGCACGTTTCGAAGAACAGAACGCTTGGCTTCGCTATCGCTGCAGAGACGCGTTTTGTTCAATGGCTGTGTACCGGTAACAGCCCGAGTAAAACGGGTTAACCGCTACTCGTAGTCGTTGAAATAGAGCGCGTACACCGCCAGCACGTGTTTCTTGTCGACCTCTACCCCGGTTGACTCGCTCACTCGCGTTGCCGCTTCCTCGTAAGGCAGGTCCTTTTCCGCCTGACGCAATTCGACGATGGCCGCGATTGTGTCACGGTCGAGCTCTTTCACGGCACCGAAGAGCGACTTGGTGAAGAGCACAACCGAGCCGTCCCGGGCAACGTCAAACTCTTCACCCAGGGCCGCCTGCAACTCTGCGTACGATTCGAGATCAGCGCGGATGGCCGCCTGCCCCGCGGCCAATTCATCAAGACGTGCGGTAAGGGCATCCACCGCCGCCGCCAATTCGGCCGTCACCCGCTGGAACTCCGCGGCGACGTCGTCAAAGGCATCTTCGGTTTCCTCTTCAAACTGGGAGAGGTCCGAACGAATCATCCGGTCAAACCGGCGCGACTCCTGGGCAAAGGAGAGTGCCATCTCCTGGTTGGCGGCGTCCTCCGAAACGAGTTCATCCAGGCGCTGGTTGAGGGCGTCCAGGCGAGAAAAGAGGAACTGAGGATCCTGACTCTGAACAAAAAGAGCCGGCTCCTGTACGGCCTGGATGATCTTTTGGGTGAACTGTTCCCCGGTGAAGAACTGACCGTTCAGCCTGAGGAAAAGGTTGTCCACGCGCATCCGAAAATCGTAGGTAAGAAAATCGGTGTAGGCGAACTGCATGCCGGAGGGCATGTTCTCGCTGACGTCACGACCGTCGATGCGAAAGGTGGAGGGAACCGCAACGATATCGGCGCGGCCGGCGTCAAAGACGACGCGCAGCCGATCCAGACGCAGGCCGGGGATGCCGGCCATGGTGTGACGCACCTCTTCGAGCACCTCGGCCCGTTGCGCTGAGAAGGCACCGGCGTAGGAAACGTCGAGCACCTGACCGTTGGCGGCCCGAACGCGATAGTTGGCCTGGCCGTCCACGGAAGTTCGATCGAGCACACGGTATCCGAAATCCTCCAACGTCTGCGCCGTCACGCCAACGGCGACGACGAGCAATACCAATGCAATGGCCGGAACACGCCTCATAGATTCACTCCTACTGTACCTCGATCAATACCTTGTCATAGGGCTGCATCGTCTTTCCTTCGGCGACTTCGGTCACGCGCGCCCGGAGACGACCGCGCTGAAGATAAAACCGAATCGTTCCGATGTACTCGTCATCCCGCCGGAATACGTACCCTACGGTTCCCGACTCGACCGAGTAGAGCGGGTTCACGTACACCTGGAGCGCCGCTTCGTCCCGGGTGTCCAGAAGAAAACCGGTATCACCACCGGCGAGGCTCAACCTGTTCAGTGAGAACTCGTAGCGGGCAATCTCCTTCTCCAGGTCGGAAATTGTACGATCCCGCGCTTCGACCGAATCCGCCAGGCGGCGCCAAGCGGCGTCATAGCGGTCGATAATCGCGGCGGTCCGTCCACCAAGCTGACCGATCACGGCGGGCACATCGTTTTCAAAGGGGATCTCCGATAGGCGGTCGTTCAACGCACGGATCCGTTGGATCTCCTCGAGGAGGGCGGTGTATTCCGCAGAGGTCATTACGCCTTCGCCGGCGAGAACGGGACGGAACGCACCGATGTTCGCGCCGTCGCTCGCGGGCGCCTCCAACGCGAGGATCTCCGCCACCTGACCGTCCCGGATTATCGGATTGTACCGCAGGACCAGGTCGGCGATTTCACGGCGGTGCCGCTCCCGTATGGTCTGTTCGAACTCCGCGATGTACGCCTGGAGTTCGACGATCTGCAACTCGTAGTTCTCGGTGAGCGATTCAATCCGTTCCTCGTACAGCGTCGCCTGTTCCTCTAACTGCAGCTCGAACACGCGCTGCTGGTTGTTCAGGATCTCTTCCTGCTCCCGGGCCGCCTCGAGCTGGCGCGAGTCGTACCGTGCCATCTCTTCTTCCAGTTGAACGATGCGTGCTTCCAGTTCAGCGATCCGCGGCGCAAACTCGGCCTCGATCGATGCACGTTCGGCCTCTAGGTTCCCCTCGGCGGCACTGATCCGGTTGTCCCTGGCCGCCGGGGATATGTCCGCTTCCCGGGCAAGGCGAATCTCGCGGTCCCGAGCCGCCTCCGCCCGGCGGATCCGGCGATCAAGCTCTTCCTGCAGTTCCCGGAGCTGGAGCCTGACCTGGTCCAGCTCCACCTGGATTCGCTTCGCACCATCCAGGAGATCGCGCAGGTTGACATCTGCAAAATCTTCGATGTCTACGGCGATATTGCGACTCGACTGTTGTATGTACCGGGTGACGCCAAAAACGACCGTCCCGAAGAGCACCAGGAGAATCACCACGGTCAGCGGGACAAAGAGGCTCCGGTTCTTGCGCGTCTTGGCAAACTCGGTGGCCGGGTCATAGAGCGATTGTTTTCGTTTGAATTCGTCGATCATCTCCCGGAGGAAGATCATCTTGCTCCGTTCAACGATCTCGGACGTTTTCGGGTCTATTTCTCGGTCATTGTCCATATGCCATTCCAGTCACTCGGTGCGTGTCGGCCCTTGATTCGGCCGACAAAGGTACCCGCCATGGATAGTGTGCTTCGTGCAAATGCCTTCTCAGCGTCCCGCCATTTGCCCGCGTAGTAGGCGCGGAGTCCTTCGGAGAAAGCGTCGATGTCCCGTTCCAGGTTTTCATCCATCTGGTCCGCCGGAATTGGCCAGAAGATCTTCTTCCCGATGGTCTTGCCCTTGACCTGCACCGTATCCAACTCGAGGAACCGGTACTCGGAAGAGGTGGACGCAACCTCATGCATCACGTATTCCGAGCAGATGACCGGAACCTTGTAGAATCGCGTCAGTCCCTCGAGGCGAGATGCGCTGTTGACATTGTCACCGATGACGGTGTTTACCATACGCTCGTCGGATCCGATGTTGCCGTAGAAGACGTTGCCTCCGTCGATTCCGACGCCAACCTCCAGAAGAACCGCTTTGTAGACGTTTTCTTCGGCTTCGGTGAGTGAGCCGCGCTGCTTGATTATCTCCTCGCGGCGCAGGTTCATCTCGGTTCGCAGGCTTGCAGCTACTTCCTGAACCTTGTACGACGCCTGCACGGCCTGGAGACTCTTGTTGTAGTCGTTTTCTTCCATCGTTCCGAAGATGGCTAACAGCGCGTCACCGATGATCGATCCGATGTCACCGTTGAAACTGTGGATGTGGTGGATCGCTTTGTCGTAGTGCAGATTCAGAAGCTTGATGATGTCCGTACCAAGCGTTTCCGTCATAAAGGTGAAGCTTTTGATATCGGTAAAGAGGATCGCCAGTTCCTTTTGCGTACCTTCGAGCCGAATCTCGCGCTCCCGGTACGCTTTTTGTGCTATGTCACGCGCTACGAACTTCTTGAAGATGGCGAGCAGGTTATCGATCGTGCTCGACAGACCGTTGAAGGCGATGCCGAGGTAGGTAACGTCGTCGTTGGGCGCGCCCTCGAGGTTCATCAGTTCAAGCTGCTGCTCTTCCTGCATCTTCATGATGTTGTGCGTGATGACACCGACAAAGCGTAGAATGAACCGGATGAGAATGACGCCCACCACGGAGAAAACGACCGTAATCCCCACGATGATGAGGGAGATGTTCCGAAAGATCCGAACCGAATCGGCGTAGAACTCACCCAGTTCCTCGGAGCGAAGGACAAAGACGTCCCACGCTTCGTTGAATTTGTACACGCCGAAGTACTCGTGGTCGAGAAACTCGAAGTTGAGTACCCCTTCCTCCTGTCCGGAGTCGAGGACGGCAACCATCTCCCGCAGCGCGGCGCCGTCGCTGAAGGTTTCGGCTCGTTCAACGCTTCCCGCCTGAAAGAGGATCGTCCCGTCCGCCGAGATGCCGAACGTCACGGATCGCTCACCCCGGTGATTTCGCATCGCCGACGCTTCGATGTTGGAGAGGGCCGCGTCGATATCGGGGTTGAACTGAGCAATTTCCTTCTGGTTGTTCGCAAAGACGTGCAGTTCCTTGAGATCCTTCACGAGTAACTGGTTCAGGAGGCGTATCTGTTCGCCTCGATTGAGCATCAGGTTGATGTAATTGGTCGTGAAATTGGAAACTAGAAGGAATACAGTGAAGAGTGTGACGATCTTAATCATCAGCGGGACGACGCGCGTCCCGTTGATCTTCTCCCCGAGTACCCGGGATACCAGTTTTGACATAGTGCCGCCTGGGCGAATTTATCCCGGCAGGCGAATGAGCGACAAGGGCAAAAGCACCCTTCATCGCGAAATTCGGTAAAATCACCGATTTCTCACAGAATGGATGGGGGTGCTATTGCGTACGCTCGGTGATCGCTACGTCTCGCGGACGTCGATCACTTCCATGACGTCCGGTTCGAGCGCCGCCAGGAGCGCATCCCGATCCACGCCGGAAACCTTGAGAATCACCACCACGTCCGCCGGAGTCTTCCCAGGCCAGGTACCGACGGAGATGACGTTGCCGCCCTTCTCCACGACGTCCGCACCGAGGCGGGCCAGCGTACCGGGTCTGTCGGAGACGCGTACCGCCGCCCGAAGGCCCGGTTCCCGCGTTCCGAACACCTCGATGAAGAGTTTGAGAACGTCCGTTTCGGTGACAATTCCCACCAAGTTCCCGTCACCGTCAACAACCGGCAGGCCGCCGATGTTCGCGTCGATCATCGTGCGGGCGGCGTTCTCCACCAGTTCGTCCGGCCCGGTGGAGATCACCTCCTTGGTCATCACCTTCGAGACGGCCAGCTTGGAGAGCAGGTTGGTCATTTCGTACACGTTGAGGGTGGTGGCCGGCGACGGAGCAGCGTAGAGCAGGTCCTTTTCAGTGACAATACCCACCAGCGATTTCGAGCGGGTATCGATTACGGGCAACCGGTGGATGTGCTCGCGACGGAGCATGGCCTGCGCTTCGGTGACCGGCGTCTCCGGATGCACGAAGAAGAGTTCCTTGGTCATGATCGATCGTACCAGCATTTCTCTACACTCCCAGGTAAGCCCGTTTGACATCCTCGTTGTTGAGCAGGTTTTCGGCGGTATCGGTCATTGTGATCGTACCGGTTTCCATGACGTAGCCCCGGTTTGCGACCTTGAGCGCCTGAAAGGCGTTCTGCTCGACGAGGAAGATCGTTGTTCCATTTTCCCGATTGATCTGCGAAATGATCTCAAAAATCTGCTGGACGATGAGCGGCGCAAGTCCGAGGGACGGTTCGTCCAGGAGCAGGAGCGTGGGCCGCGCCATCAGTGCCCGGGAAATTGCAAGCATCTGCTGCTCGCCGCCCGACAAGGTACCGCCCGCTTGGTTCCTTCGCTCCGCGAGGATCGGAAAGAGCTCGTACACGTATTCGATATCGCGGCTGATCTCCGCCTTATCGCGCCTCAGGAATGCGCCCATGTCGAGATTTTCGCGAACGGTGAGGTGGGGGAATATGTGACGCCCCTCCGGGACCTGTGAGATCCCGAATCCAACGATCCGATCGGTGTCCATCCCACGCAATTCCCGCTCCTTGAAACGGATACTCCCTTCCCGGGGCGGGACGATTCCGCAGATGGACATAAGCGTCGTTGACTTGCCGGCGCCGTTGGCGCCGATCAGCGTGATGATCTCGCCGGCGTTGACCGTGATGTCGATCCCCTTGAGCGCTTTGATGTTCCCGTAGTACGTCTGGACGTTCCTCAGCTCAAGCACTGACTTCCTCTCCCAGGTACGCCTTGATCACTTCCGGATCGTTCTTGACCTCATCGGGCGTACCCACGGCGATAAGCTTGCCGTAGTCCATGACGTAGATACGCTCCGAGAGGGACATGACCAGACTCATGTCGTGCTCGATCAGGAAGATCGAGATCTCTTCCGTATCACGGATACGAACGATCAACTCTTCCAGGTCCTTTGTCTCGTGGGGATTCATGCCCGCCGCCGGTTCATCCAGGAGCAGGATAAAGGGGTCCGTTGCCATTGCCCGGGCGATCTCGAGTCGGCGCTGCGCGCCGTAGGGAAGGTTCTTCGCCTGGTTGTTGGCCCACTGTTCAATCCCGATCTTCTTTAGGATTCGGAAGCTGTCGTGGATGATCTGCTCCTCCTCCTGCCGCGTCCGTTTGTCCCGGAGGATCGCTCCCAGGACTCCCGCCTTCAGGCGCGTGTGACGACCGATCATGACGTTCTCGAGGACGGTCATATTGGGAAAGAGGCGAATGTTCTGGAAGGTCCGGGCCAGCCCCTTGTGGGCGATCGTGCTCGGCTTGAGCCCCTTGATCGACTCCGCATCGTTCCCCGGCGGCTGAATGCGGATTTCGCCGGCCGTCGGGTAGTAGACGCCGGTAACGCAGTTGAAGAGCGTTGTCTTCCCCGCCCCGTTGGGACCGATAAGGGCGATGATCTCGCCCTTATCCATTTGAAGCGAGAAGGCGTTCACGGCGCGGAGGCCGCCGAAGTCCATCGTAAGCTCCGTAACGTCGAGGATCACGAGACCACCTCCTCTTCGTGCGCCACATCCACGGTGTACGAACGGCGCCGTTTCGGTATCAAACCGCCCGGCCGGAAGACCATCATGACCACCAGGACGGCGCCGAACATGAGCATGCGATAGTCGGAAAAAGCGCGCAGGTACTCCGGCACGAGGATCAGCGCCAGGGCACCGACGATGGCCCCCGGGATCGACCCCATGCCGCCCAGAACGACACAACAGAGCACGATGACCGACTCCCACACGGTGAAACTCGCCGGGTTGATAAAGGTGGTGCGCGCGGCAAGGATAACGCCGCCGATGCCGGCCCAGACGGAGCCGAGCGCAAAGGCGGTCAGCTTCATCCGCGTCAGGTCTACACCCATGGCCTGGGCGGCGATCTCGTCTTCACCCATGGCCGCCAGGGCGCGGCCGATGCGCGAGTTCTCGAAGCGGTACACCACAAAAACCGTGATAATCACCACAACCACGATGATGTAATAGGTATAGCGCGTTACCCCCAGGAGCCCCATCTCGAGCCCAAAGAGCGTTGGCCGGGGGATACCGCCGATTCCCTGCGGGCCGCCGGAGAACTTGGTTGTGTTGTTCATGACGATCCGGGCGATCTCGCCGAAACCGAGCGTCACGATCGCAAGGTAGTCGCCGCGAAGCCGAAGGACCGGGAGTGCCAGCAGGATCCCCGCCACCACGCTGAGCGCCGCCCCGATGGGAAGCGCCACCCAGAAGCCGATCCCGAAAAAGCGGTTCAGAATACCGTAGGTGTACGCTCCGACCAGGTAGAAGGCGATGTACCCGAGGTGAAGCATACCGCCGAGCCCGATGACGATGTTGAGTCCCAGGGCGAGCATAACGTATACCAGCGCGGAAATCATGATGTTCGTCTGGTACAGGGACATCACAAAGGGAAACGCCACGATGACCACGGCAAGGAGCGCGTAGGCCGGAGTCCGGTAGCGCGGTTCGGAGAGCATGGTCCGGAGGTCGGACATTCGCTCGCCTATCCGCAGGCCGCTTCCCCCGGTCGCTTCATCGGTCGCGCCCGCCTCGGCGGCTTCCCCGCCGCGCCCGGCGGTCCTGGCGAGGGCCCAGTTCCACACCAGCGAAATAACGAAGCTCCCCAGGCCCACGAGAACCAGATTGCTCCAGCGCCACTGAACCACACCGGTGACGGTGTTCACCCTTACCACCATGACCGGGAAGGTGAGCAGGATAAACCACATGGCCAACAGGGCCGATCTCTTGACTGCCTCCAGCTTCATCTCTACACCTTCTGTACTTCGGGCTTACCGAGCAGCCCGGAGGGTTTGAATATCAGGATCAGAACGAGGATAACAAAGGCGAACACGTCCTCGTAGACGCTGGAAATGTAGCCGGCGGCGAATGACTCCGCCATTCCCAGGACGATGCTGCCCAGGACCGCGCCGGGGATGCTCCCGATGCCACCCAGTACGGCGGCCACAAAGGCCTTGATCCCGGCGAGAAACCCGATGAAGTAGTTGATCTGTCCCGTGTAGGAGCTGATGAGTATCCCGCCCAGGGCGGCTGTGAAACTCCCAATGATAAACGTATAGCTGATGATACGGTTGACGTTGATCCCCAGAAGCGCCGCCATCACCTTGTCCTGGCTCGTAGCGCGCATCGACTTTCCCATGCGGGTGAACTTGATGAGCAGCGTAAGGGCAACCATGATAATCGCGGTCGTTACAAAAATGAGAAACTGCGGTCCGTTCACCATCCCGCCCCAACTCTCCGGCAGGGAGAACTCGGGCAGAAGATCGGGAAAGGGCAGAAAGTTCGATGTCTGCGCCAGAAGCAGGTAGTTCTGGAGAAACATCGACATACCGATAGCGACGATCAGGGCCGAAAGACGCGGCGCCTGGCGCAGCGGTTTATAGGCGATCTTTTCGACCGTGTAGCCGTACATCGACGAGTACACAAGCGCAACAACGCTCGCGAGAACGAGGATCGCCAGCGCCGGCATCCCCGTGAGCGAGAGAGCGCCGGCGACGATCAACGCGGTGAAGGCACCGATCATGTAGATCTCGCCGTGGGCGAAGTTGATGAGTTTGATGATGCCGTAAACCATCGTGTATCCGAGCGCGAGGAGCGCGTAGATACTGCCGCGTGTCAGTCCGCTGAAAAAGAGGCGAAAGAAGTACTCGAAGTTCATTGGGGTGTGTCCGTATTCAAAGAACGTGTGGGGAGTGAGAAAAACACCGCAGACGGGTCAGTGAGGCCCGCCTGCAGTGAGAATAGTGCGAGAGTGATCTTCACCTAATTGTCAAGCTGAACGTACTGGCCGTTCTGCACCTGGAACACGGCAAAGCCAACACCGATCGCGTCACCCCTCTCGTCAAAGCTGATCGAGCCGAGCGGAGTGTCCACGTTTTCGGAGCGGAGCGCCGCCATGATGGCCGCGGGGTCATCGTCGCCGCCGGCAGCCTCGATCGCGTTGAGTATCGCGAGCGTACCCGCGTACCCGTTCATGAAGAAGGGGCCGGGAGTTTCGCCGTACTTGGCGAGGTGCGCCTCCGTGGCGGCCTTATCCATGGGGTTGGCTGATGTGTCACGGGGACCCGTTGCGTAGACGCCTTCCGAATCCGCACCGGCCACGTCGATAAAGGACTGGTCCTTGACGCCGTCACCGGAGACAAAGAGCGTGTCCATACCCTGGGAGCGCATCTGACCAACGAGCTTCGACGCTTCCGGATGGTACCCACCCCAGATAACGCCTTCGGCGCCGCTTTCCGCCACGCGATTGATGATGGCCGAGTAGTCCACGGCACCAACGGTGACACCTTCGTAGAGAACAACCTCGACACCGGGGTAGTTCGCTTCAAGCGCTATCTGGGCGAAGTCGGCAAGGCCCTTGCCGTAGTCACCACCATCGTGCAGGACGGCAACGCTGGTAAGGCCGAGTTCTTCGGCCACGAACTGCGCCTGGAGCTGTCCCTGGGCGTCGTCCGGAGCGATCGTCCGGAAGAAGGTCGGGAACTCACCGCTCTGGGTAAGGGGCGGATTGGTTGCGGACGGCGATATGACGATTACTTCTTCACCGGTGTAAATACCGAGTGCGGCGCGGGTAGCACCGGAGCAGATGTGACCGATAACCGCCACGACACCTTCACCGACGAGTTTGGCCGCGGTGTTGGTTGCGACTTCCGGCTTGCACTGGTCGTCTTCAACGACGAGTTCGATCTGGCGACCGAGGACACCACCTTCGGCGTTGACCATTTCAACGACGAGTTCCGCAGCGTTGACGGTGGGTAGACCGTACGATGCGAGGTCACCACTGTGGGCACCACCGACACCGATCTTGATTGGGGCTTCTTCGCCTGACCCACTTGCCATAGCAAAAGATGCCACCAGCGAGAGTGCGACAACGAAAACGATTGCTTTGCGCATTCTCTTCCTCCTTAGAAATTTTGGCGTATTATGGCCGATCAATCGGCAGAATGCAACCTTTTGTTGTTTGGCCTGCATATATATAGCATAAATATACGTGTTTCATTCACCGGACAGCCGGACCTCGTCACTCGTTAGGTCGCGATGCCGCAGCCGGTGGAAGCGATCCACCAGGTCATCCACGGTAAGGCTCCCTTTCTCATCCCCGCGAACGTCGAGAATTATCTCACCCCGGTCCATCATGAGGAGGCGATTCCCCATTTGTATCGCCTGGGCCATGTTGTGGGTGATCATCATCGTGGTGAGGCGGTACTCCCGGACGAACTCCTCCGTCAACCGGAGGATCTTCTCCGCGTTGCGCGGGTCCAGCGCGGCGGTGTGTTCATCGAGCAGCACCAGGTCGGGTTCGGAAAGGACGGTCATGAGGAGCGTCATCGCCTGGCGCTGCCCCCCGGAGAGCAGGCGAACGTTGTCGCGCATCCGCTCTTCCATACCCATGGAGAGCCGCCCCAGTGCCTCGGCAAAGCGCGCCCGCATCTTCCTGTTCAGACTGATCCGGAGTCCCTTGAAGCCCTTCCGATAGCTGATCATCATGTTGTCTTCCACCGTCATGCTTCCGGCGGTACCGAGTGTGGGATCCTGGAAGACGCGGCCTATCGAACGGGCGCGGCGAAACTCCGGTTCCTCGGTCACGTTACGGCCGTTGATCATGACGGTTCCGGAAGTTGCAGGAACGGTCCCGGCGATGACGTTGAAGAGCGTGCTCTTTCCGGCACCGTTGCTTCCGATGATCGTGATAAA
>JANQHT010000109.1 GCA_028282545.1 Spirochaetales bacterium | reverse complement strand
TCTGGCGGTGTTCTTCAACGCCGGCTATGGCCAGACCGTCACGCTGGCGCAGGTGTTCTGGCAGAAGGACACCCAAGGTCAGCCGGCGCGGCTCTACCTGGTTGCGGACGACGGTCTCACCGTTCGGGGGCACTTTTCCGACTTTGGCGGCGATATCAACCAGCTCCGCCGCCGGCTGCGCGCCATTCCCACCGCGGAGCCGCTATTCGACAGCTTTCCCCCGTACGGGGCCGCATTTCGCCGGCGATTCGGTTTAAAAAGCGACCAACCGCTGGACCTCTTTCACCAGACCGTGTCCATGAAGTCCGTGGGGAACCTCACGCAGTTTGTCCGCGAACATATGCTCGAGGCGTTTGACGTACGGCCGCGCATTGACGCGCTGATCGCTCACTTTGACGATCTGAACCGCGCGCACGAGTCCGTCCTGCGGGCCAAAGATCAGATCGCGCGCCTTGATCCGCTCGTGTCAAGCTTGGATCGTTACGCCGAGTCCACGGAACGCTCGGAGAACTGGCGCTACTGCCGTGACGGGTTACGGTCTTACTTTGCCTCCCTCAAAGCCGAACTGCTGGAGAAGCGGATCGGCAATCTGGAGCGAGACATCGAACGGCTGACCGCGCGTAAATCGGAACAGGATGCCCACCGTGCCGCCCACCTCTCCCGGCGGGATCAGCTCACGCGGGACATCGCGGAGAACGGCGGCGACCGGCTTCAAACCCTGCGTGCGGAGGTCGATCGGCTGAGAGAGGAGGTAGCGCGGCGGTTGGAACGGTTTGAGCGCTACCAGAGCCTGTGCGCGGAGTTGGACATTCCGGTCGCCGGCGATTCCGATGACTTTGTTCGGACAGCGCACCGTACGAAAGAGATGCTCACCGAGACCCAGGCCGATCTCTCGGATACGCAAAACACCCGGACGGAGCTGCAGTACGAGTTTAAGAAGCTGAACGATGCCCACCGGGCCGTGGGTGAAGAGATCGAATCGTTAAAAGGTCGTACGAGCAACATCGATTCGCGTCAGATAGAGATCCGCGCCCGGCTGTGTGAAGCGTTGGAGCTGGAGGAATCCGCGGCACCGTTTGTGGGCGAATTGCTGGCTGTACGAGATGAAGATAGTGACTGGGAGGGTGCCATTGAGCGATTGCTGCACACCTTTGCCCTCTCCCTCCTGGTGCCCGACCAACGCTACGGCGACGTCGCCGCATGGGTGGACAAAACCAACTTGAAGGGCCGTCTAATTTACTACCGGGTGGGGGCGGACGGCGCGGCGATCGCAAGGGAGCCGGAGAGCGATACCGTGGCGGCGAAAGTGGAGATCAAGCCCGATTCCCCGTACCGGGGGTGGCTGTCGGAACAGCTTCTGCGACGATTCGACCATACCTGCTGCACCACGATGGAACAGTTCCGGCGCGCCGGCAAGGGCATCACACGGGCCGGCCAGATCAAGGGCTCAACGGTCCGGCATGAGAAAGATGACCGGCGTCGGATTGACGACCGGCGCCGTTATGTCCTTGGGTGGCGCAACCAGGCCAAAATTGCGGCGCTGCAGGCGGAAGCGGATGGTCTGGAGCGCGAGATGGCGGAGATCGGTGGAGAGATCGCCCGTATTCAGGCGTCGATCGACCGCCTGGAGGAGCGGCGCCGTTCCTTGTACCAGCTTCAGGCGTTCACGCGGTACGAGGAGATCCACTGGCAGGCTGCCGCCGGACGCATGGAAGAGGTTGAGGAGGAGATCCAACGGATCCGCGCGGATTCGGACCTACTCGATACCCTCACGCAAGAACTGGCCGGGCTCGAAAAGAACTTGGCCGAGGCCGAGACCGCGCTGGATGAAACCAAGGACAGTATCTCCCGCACTGATGAAAAGCTCTCTTCCGCTCGGAACTTGCTTGCGGAGAGTAAGGTACAGATCGCCTCCGCACCGCACCCGATAGAGGAACTGCGCGTTGCCGTGGCGCCGCTCTACCGGGAAGCGCTAGCGAAGCATTCTCTGACGGTGGAGAGCTGTGATAACCGGCAGCAGGATCTACGAGAGTGGATTCAGCGGAAGATCGACGCGGAAGAGAAACGGATCAAGGCCCTTCACGAACAGATTATCCGCGCCATGCAGGACTTCCGCCGCGACTACCCGGCGGAGACGCGGGACGTGGACGCGGATATCGCCTCCGGGGATGAGTACCGTAGTCTCCTCTCACGGTTGCAGGCGGACGATCTGCCGCAGTTCGAGGCGCGCTTCAAGTCCCTGCTCAACGAAAACACCATCCGTGAAATTGCCAACTTTCAGGCGCAGCTCAACAAGGAGACCTCCATCATCAAGGAGCGGGTAGCCCGGATCAACCAATCCATGTCCGCCATTGAGTACAACAAGGACCGCTACATCCAGTTGGAGGCGATCAAAACCGCCGACGGTGAGATCCGCTCCTTGCGGCAGGAGTTACGGGCTTGCACGGAGGGTACGTTTACCGGCTCCCAGGAGGAGCAGTACACGGAAGCCAAGTTCGTGCAGGTGAAGGCGATCATAGACCGGTTCAACGGGCGGGAAGGAACAGCGGAGATAGACCGGCGGTGGACGGAGAAAGTCACCGATGTTCGCAACTGGTTTGAGTTTGCCGCCTCCGAGCGCTGGAAAGAAGATGATGCAGAGTACGAGCACTATACCGATTCCGGCGGCAAATCCGGCGGACAGAAAGAAAAGTTGGCCTACACTGTTTTGGCGGCTTCACTGGCGTATCAATTTGGCTTGGAGTGGGGAGAGACGCGCTCGCGCAGCTTCCGGTTTGTGGTGATCGATGAGGCGTTTGCCCGCGGATCCGATGAATCCGCCCGCTTTGGGCTGGAACTATTCAAGAAACTCAACCTGCAACTGCTCATTGTCACGCCGCTTCAGAAGATCCATATCATTGAGCCCTATGTGGCTACGGTGGGATTTGTGTACAACCCGGACGGACAACGGTCGCTCCTGAGGACGCTCACTATCGAGGAGTACCACGAAGAGATGCGGCGGAGGAATCGGCATTCCGGCACCGGCACAACCGCCGAGGTCGGTGAGTTGTAGACGAGAAATCACTCGGTTGCCGGGTCAAGGACAGCTTTGGCGTCCCAGATGGGAACGTTCCAGACCCCGCCGGCTATTTCCTCCCGGCCGGACCAGGCGCTGATCAGACAGGCCCGCGGATTCGTGAACTCGGAACTCGCCCGGACAAGCGTTTCGTAGTGACGCGGCCGGAGAGTGACCGCCTTTTTGACCTCCACCAGAGTGGTACGTTGGGCGCCGTCCAAAACCAAGTCTATCTCCGCGCCGTGGCTTTCACGGTAGTAGTATGGTTGTACGGGAACCGCCCGGGCCGTTATCTCCTTAATGATCTCCATGACTGCGAAATTCTCAAACAGAGCACCGCCGTGGGAGCCCGCTTCCGCCACTTCAGCGTTGGGATATCTCAGGAGATGCAGGACAATCCCCGTGTCGGCAAAGTACAGTTTGGGTGACTTGACCAGACGTTTTGTGATGTTGCGAAACCAAGGTCGTAGGAGATACACGATACGAGAGTTCTCCAGAATGGAGAGCCATCTCCGGGCCGTGGTATGGCTGATCCCCGTTTCCTTGGCGGTTTCCGATAGATTGAAGACGGACCCAATCCTGCCGGCAAGCAACTGGAGAAATAACAGAAACTGTGACAGATCGCGAACGTTCTCTATGTGCCGGAGATCGCGCTCCAGGTAGGTGGCCACGTATGAAGCGAAGTACTCCGTGTGGTCCGCGTGATGTATCAAAGGATCGGGGTAGGCCCCCACCGTGATGCGCTGGAAGATGTCGGATACCGTCCGTCCCGGTAGCGGAAACTCGGATTGCGTCAGCCCAAACAGCTCGAACAGGGCTACGCGGCCGGCCAGGCTTTCGGACAGTCCTTGCATCAGGACAAATATTTGCGATCCGGTGACCAGAAATTGCCCGTTTGTCCCCCGTTCGCGATCCGCGATGATCTTGACATAAGGTAGAATCTGCGGCGCATACTGAATCTCGTCGATAATGCACGGCCGTTCTACGGCTTCCACAAACAATCCGGGGTCTTCAGTTGCCCGCCCGCGCTGAACCGGATCATCAAGGGTAACGTACGGTACGTCCGGGAACAAATGGCGCAGCAACGTGGATTTGCCCGTCTGACGAGCTCCTGTCACGGCGACAACGGGAAATTGGCGAACCGCTTTCAAGATACGGTTTTCAATCAATCGGGGGACGTATACACGGGGCACACCGGTAACGCTATAACAAATGATGTGTAATTTCAACAAAAAAAAGCGATTTGACACACACATTGCTTGCAGAGCTGTCCCGTAGTACTTGCACGGCCGGCACAATTGCCTTAGTTTCAGCCAAAGACATCACCGGTTGCGGAACGGCATTCAGGAGGAATGGTCTGGTAATCAAAACGGGTGCCTCTCCGGCGCGCGGGCAGGCCCGTCAAGCGCCGGGTCCGGCGGAAGACTCACCTTCGGAGTGATCGGACCATGGCCTCCACCTGGACCACCCCCGTACACGTCCGTGACCGGCTCCGCAAACTGTGGGAACGTGGCGATATTCTGCGGGCGTCGCTGACGGATGAGCCCTACCGGATTCCCCTGAAGGGTCCAACTTCAGAAGAAATGCCGCGACAGTTTGACGCCATCCGGCGGTGGATTGAAGCGCTGCAAGCCGAGTTCGAACAGGGCGATGCGGGCAGACGGCTCGAGTGGCGGGAGATCAACCACCGCCAACTGGGACGCAACCGCGTGCCGCGGGCGGTGCTCTTTGACAACTCGCCGGCGGTAGCGCGTTACCTGAAGGTGTACCGTGCACTTGAGCGTTTCACCACGGTGGTTGAGACCCTTCGCACGCGGCGGCCGGAACTCGTTGCCTGGGCCGCCGCCCACCCCCGAAAAGCGGTAGAAGTCGCGAGCGCGTTGCCCGGCATCCTACACGTGGTGGATTGGCGCCTGGACCATTCCGATCCGGACATCTACCTGCGGGAACTCTCCCTTCCGGAAGTGGACACCAAGTTCATTGAGAGGCACCGCGGCGTCATTAGCCGCCTGCTTGAAATTGCTCTGCCGCCGGAGCAGATCGACGCCGCCTGGACGGGAGCCGCCGGATTTGCCCGGCGCTACGGCTTCCGGTCGCCCCCGGAGCTGATCCGTTTCCGTCTACTGGACCCGGAGTATACGGTTGGCGGCTTTCGTGACCTGACCGTGCCAATCGAGGATTTCCGAACCTTCGCCGCGACCGGTATTGAACACGTTTTTATCACGGAGAACGATCTCAACGGGTTGGCGTTTCCCGCTGCCCGGCACAGCATGGTCATCTTTGGGCGCGGCTTTGCCGTGGCGGCACTGGCGGGCGTTGACTGGTTGCACAGGCGCCACGTGTCGTACTGGGGAGATATTGATACCCATGGTTTTGCAATCCTGGACCTTCTGCGCTCCCATATTTCCCACGTTGCCTCCATTTTCATGGACCGGGACACGCTGATGCGTCACCGCGACCACTGGGGCACGGAACCCAAGCCGACGAACGCTACGCTGGAGCACTTGACCGAGGAAGAGGCGGGGCTCTACAGCGACCTGTGTACCGGTTCAATTCGGGCCAACCTGCGCCTGGAACAGGAGTTTGTGGACATCCGGCTGGTGCGGGAGGTGGTGGCGCGGATCGCCGGGAAGCGGTGACCAAAGCTCGCCTCGAGCCGTTTGCCCAACCGCACGTGAACGCTCAAAAACCCGGCGCCAACCGCCGCCGCGTAACCGCTCCCGATCGGAGTGCAGTGTCAGAAAACGATGCGGGGTTCGTCGGTTACGACGCCAGCTTTTTGAGCAACGCTATCTCCTCGGGCCATCGGTCCACTTCGGGCGTCTCCAGGATCATCGGTTTCCCGTCAAGGCGCGAGTCTTCCATGATTGCGCGAAATCCCTCCAGACCGATCTCACCGTCACCGATCGGTTTGTGCCGATCCTTGCGGCTTCCCAGTCCTCCCGTGGAGTCGTTGAGATGCAGAGCTACCAACTTGTCCAGGCCCGTCGTACCTTCCACGAGTTTTATGAGTTCGTCCCAACCGCCGGCGGTACGGATATCATAGCCGGCGGCAAAGGCGTGACACGTGTCGATGCAAATGGCGACGCGATCCGGGTCCTTCACGAGTTCGATGATCCGCTGTAGGTGTTCGATCCGGTTCCCCATGGCGGAACCCTGGCCGGCCGTGTTCTCAAGGACGAGGACGCCGCCCTGCACCTGCGCGTGCACACGATCGATTCCGGCGGCGATCCTGGCGAGGGTTCGCTCCTCGTCCCACTCGCCCTTGGACGTTCCCGGGTGGAAGTTGAGCCACCGCATGTCGAGCTGTACCGTTCGCGACAGTTCGTCGGCGAGTCCCGCGATCGATTTTTCCCAGATTTCGTCGTCGGTACTTCCCAGGTTCACCAGATAGGAAGAGTGCGGGATCGAGTTGTCCCCGTTGTAGCCGTGTGCCTTCATGGCCGCCTTGAAGGCATCCACCGCTTCCGGGGCGTACGGTTTCGCCTTCCACTGCCGCTGGTTCCGCGTAAAGAGCGACAGGGCGGTGGCTCCGATATCGGCGGCGTTGGCGGGGGCATTGAAGACTCCGCCGGAGGCGCTCACGTGGGCGCCGACATATACGGTTCGGTTACTCATGGGACAAGTGTGTCGCCGGGCGCGAGGAAAGGCAAGTGCTCCGGTACCGACCGGACGCCTCGCGTTGACACGCTGACTATATTTGGTTATTATGCCAAATAGCCATGAATAAACGAGAGCAAACGCGGAGCGCCGAGGTGGCGGCTGTGTTCAAAGCACTGGGGCACCCCTCGCGTACCTTCATCGTCGAAACGCTCGCACGGGGTGAACGGTCCGTGTGCGAGCTCAGCGAGATGGTTGGAGCGGACGTGTCCACCGTATCGCGCCACCTTGCGCTCTTGCGCGAGGCGGGGATCATCGTTTCGCGCAAGGACGGTACGACGGTCTACTATTCGCTCACCTGCAACTGCCTGGGTCAGATGATTGACGGTGTGGAGAACGTGATCCGTATGAAGGCTGAACGGCAGTCCGCGGCGCTGGCCGTATAGCCGCGACCGGGGAGCGGGTAAAGCGTTGGTTCAACGCGGCCCAACTGACATCAACGGGAGAGGTGAAGCGTGAAGGTACAGATTCTGGGTGGTGGGTGCGCCGCGTGCGAATCGCTGGCGGCCAACACGGCAGCGGCAATCGAGATAGCGGGGGTGGAAGCAACGGTCGAGAAGATCACCGACATGGATACGATCGTGGAGATGGGCGCCATGATAACGCCGGCCATAGCGATCGATGGCGCCGTCAAACGTGCCGGACGGACGCTCTCCGTGGAGGAGATCGCCGCGATTCTCGCAGGCGCGTAGGTTCTTGTGGCGCCGATAGCTCAGGCAGCCCGCCCGGGGCGCACGCTGGTCGCGCTGGCCGGTGCGTTCCTCTTTTTCTACCTCGTGCCGTTCGAAACGGCGGCCGTCTCCGGAGCGCTTCTGGAGGCGTTCGCAATGCTCGCCGAGTACGCCCGCGACCACGTGCTGCTGTGCCTGGTGCCGGCCTTCTTTGTCGCCGGCGCGATCATGGTCTTCTTAAACCAGCAGTCCGTCATCCGTTACCTCGGACCTGAAGCGAACCGGGGCGTGGCCTACGGCGTGGCGGCAATATCGGGAACGATCCTTGCCGTGTGTTCATGCACCGTCCTTCCCATCTTCAAGGGTATCTACAAGAAGGGCGCCGGCATCGGACCGGCGGTCTCATTCCTTTACTCGGGACCGGCCATCAATATCCTCGCGATCATCCTCACGGTCAAGGTGTTGGGACTGCAGCTGGGAGTCGCCCGCGCGGTGGGCGCGATCCTCTTCGCCGTAGCCATCGGACTCCTCATGCAGGTGATTTTCCGGCGTACCGACGCGGAACGCGTCACCAACGCGGCGATGTTCACCTCCTACGAGGGTGACAACCGGCGCAGCCTTGGACAGACGGCGACCTTCATGGCGAGCATGATCGGTATCCTCGTATTCGTGAACTGGGCACCCGCGTCGGGTGCAAGTGCGGCTTGGGAGGCCGTGTACCGGGCGAAGTATGCTATTGCGACGGTCTTCGCCCTCGTGCTGGTCTACGCGATTGTGCGATGGTTCTCCCGTTCCGAACTGCGCGACTGGACGCGCGCCACGCGCGATTTCGCCATCCAGATCATGCCGTTACTCTTTGCGGGAGTCCTGGTGGCGGGATTCCTACTGGGCCGGCCCGGCCACGCCGGGATCGTTCCGGAACGGTGGGTGGCGACGCTTGTGGGCGGGAACTCCCTGGGTGCCAACTTTGCGGCGGCCCTGGCGGGGGCGCTCATGTACTTTGCCACGCTCACGGAGGTCCCGATCATGCAGGGGCTCATCGGCGCGGGAATGGGCAACGGGCCCGCGCTATCCCTTCTGTTGGCCGGCCCGTCGTTATCTCTGCCGTCTATCCTCGTGATCCACGGAGAGCTTGGTTTTCAGAAAACGGCGGTATACATCGCGCTTGTCGTGGGACTTTCTACGCTCGCCGGTGTTGCGTACGGAACATTTGCCGGGTAGCGACGCGGTGACAGGCTGACCGCGGTAGGAAAAACGGCGCTTGCGCCCGAATCCCAACCTGCGAACGATAGAATTGATTTGTCAAATAGCCGAACCGCGTCTATGATAGTCTTTCGCTCAACAAAAAAGGCAAGAGAGGTCACATCATGGACACGTCCAGTCTCATCCAACTCCTACTCGCATTTGTGCTGCTCATTCCGATCGTGCTGATCGCGCGAACGGTGGTCGCGGGCACCAAGTACTCGCCGATCCTGATAATCGTCGTTTTCGGCCTGCTCATGGGCTTCCTGCTCGAGAGGAGCGGCATCGCCGCGGCGGGCCTGGCGGACTTCACGATCGTGGCGCTCCTGAGCAAAGTCACCGTCATCGTGCTCATCGTTGCGTTCTTTGTGGGTGGCCAGGAACTCAACAAGATCATTCGGAAGAAGCACCTGGAGATCGAAGAGCTGGTTGTGCCCTCTGAAGAAGAGGTCCTGCTCGGCACAAAGCGCACGCAGCTCTTCTTCATCGTTCGTTCGTTTTTCGTCCTGCTTGCGATCCAGGGAGCGTACGCGATCATCATGGGACAGGCGGGAAATGATCCGATCGGTCAGAGCTACCCGATCCTGACCTACCTTGGCCTGATGGGCGCGATGATCATCATCGATCCGAAGGCCACGGTCCACGATAAACCGCTCTACCTGATCAAGGGATTTGTCGAGATGATCTCTATCCTGGCACTGCTCATCGCTTCGTTCTTTGTGTCGAAGTGGTTTGCGTCGATCATCCCGCTGCCGCAGATATTCTTCGCCATGCTGATCTCCGCCACGTGCGGTTTCTTCCTGGTGAAATGGCGGTTCGGTCCCACCATGCGTTCGTTGCTCTTTGCGGGCATCCCCATCGTCCTCGCCGCAAACTTTCTGATCGGTGGATCACGCATGCTGCAGGCGTTCCAGATCGAAGGGATGACCAAGGTGATGGGGTACGGGTTCTTCGGACAACTGCTCTGGATGTTCGGCGGGATCCTGATACTGATCGTGTTCGGCAAGGCGAACCACGTGCGAAATCTCGCGCCCGGTATGGCGGGGGCATTGAGCCACTCCGGGCTCACCGGGGCGTGTACCGCGGAAGATCTGGGACCGGAAGCCGCCGCACGCGCTCCCATCATGATCAACGTCCCCTTCTTCGGGCATCTCTTTGTCTTCACGATCCTCGCCTACAGCGCCTCTCGAGGTGCACTCACCGTCATTCCGGCGTCACTGGTGGCCCTGCTCGGCATCGTGATCACGGCCTTCGCCATGCGGAACCTGAGCGGTGCCGAGGGGGACGAGGTCAAAGAGGTAAACGGGTTGATGATGTTCTGCTTCGGATGGCAGCTCACCGCCGTTTTCGGAAGCTTCATCGTACAGCACTTCGGCGGCATCCCAATCTGGAACGCCGCCATGGGCGCCTCATCGGCGATCTCCCATTTCGGCCTCTTTGCGGCGATCCAGGGCGACATGTTCGGCCACGGCACCGCCGGGCTCATACCGTTCATCTTTGCCATGCCCTTCCTGGTCCATCCGCTGGTATTCGGCATGTTCGGGCGTGCTATGAAGGCCGACGGTGTCATGCCGGTGAGACCGGTGTACGTACTGACCGCAATCGGGCTGGTCGGTTCTGCCGTGTCGTTGTTTATGTTTTAGTCGCAATGAGTCGGTGGTCGATATGATATCATTTATATGATATACTTCTTCCATGGTGAGAACACTGATTTCGATCAGCGAACGCGACAAACGATGGCTGGACACGTATAGCCGGCGGCATGGACAATCGGCGGCGGAGACGGTGCGGGAGGCAATCCGGCGCCTTCGCGAGGCGGACGCCCGGGGCAACAACGACGATCTGCTGGCTGAAACGGCCGGCATCTGGCGTGGGCGCAACGGTTTCGCGGACGAGTTCGTCGACGAGATCCGGAACGAATGGTAGAAACGCTACTGGATTCGGTGATCGTCATCGACCACTTGAACGGCGTAACGCAATCGACCGAGTGGCTCGCCGCGCAGGACTGGAAATGCCTGGCGATATCGGTGATTACCCGTGCCGAGGTGCTCGCGGGCGCTACCGCGGAAGAGTTCACACACATCGCCCACCTCCTCGACTCCTTTGTGTGCCTGCCCCTCGATGCGGGTACCGCCGATCGGGCCGCCCGTATCCGCCGCGAGAAACGGGTGAGACTTCCGGACGCGTTCCAGGCGGCTCTCGCCGAACAGCATAACCTCGAACTGGCGACGCGAAACACACGCGATTTCGACACCGAGGCTTTCGAGTACGTCCTTGTGCCGTATCGGCTGTAGAGACGAAGTCTGAACCGAGGCCGTAAGCGGTTCTCCGTCCCCCGGATCGGCCTATCTGCGACCGACGAGTTCCGGTTCGGCGTTCTGGAGGCGCCTGGGGGGGAATCCCGTGGAATATCGCCTCCAGGTCGTCAACGACCATACGCCCGATGAGACGCAGATCCTCTTTGACGGAGCCGGCTCGGTGGGCGGAGAGTACGGTGTTCGGTACGCTTCGGATCGCGTGATCTCGCGGTACCGGTTCATCCGGGAAGACGTCGATAGCCGCCCGGATCTCGCCGCGCCCAAGCACGTCAGTCAAGGCGGTGAAGTCGACCACGTGGGCGCGACCAACGAGAACAAAGACGGCTCCGGGCCGCATTGACTCGAGGTGCGTCCTCGTTATCATGGCGGCGTTCTCCTTGCTTACGGCGGCGAGGACGAATACGACGTCGGACGTATGCATCAGCTCTTCCAGCGTCACGGGTCGAACTCCGTGTTCTTCGACATACGAGTCGGGCAGCCACGGATCGTACGCCATGAGTTGGCAACCGAACGGTGCCAGGAGTTTCTGCACATTGCGAGCGATGCCAGGAGTTTCTGCACATTGCGAGCGATGCCTCCATACCCGACGAAACCCACCGCCTTGCCAAAGAGCGTGAAGGTACCTTCGTTCCCGGCGTGGAGGTACCGCTCTCCGCCCCGCTTGAACGCCGCGTCGCCGAGACACACCTCGCGGGAAGACGCGAGCGTCATCGCCAGGGCCATCTCCGCCACCTGCGGCCCGAACGCGGGTGTACACGAAAGCACACGGATATTTCTGCGGAAGGCGGTCTCGTAGGCAAAACGATCGCTCGGAAAATGCGCCCCGGCAACGTTGATCACAGCGCGTACGTTTGCGTAGTCGTCGAGGGAACCGAAACGCCACTCGGTACAGATGACCGCCTCGACCGAGTCCTTTGCCGCAGGGACGTCGGTGACTACGGTAGAGATCGAGTGAAGTCGATGTAGGTCCCCCGGCGCAAAGATCTCGTCAACGGTCCGGAATCCCGTGTCCATCAGGACAGTTGGTTTGTGTGACATCGGTTTCCCCCGGGAGGTGGTCAATTGCGGTGTCCGCAACTCGTCATCGATACACGTCCCTCCGGTGGCCGACTTTGACCACAATCACAACGACCTCGTCGTCGTGAACCTCGTAGACGATGCGATACGAACCGGTCCGTATTCTGTAGAGACCGGTCGAAGTCAACTTCTTGCACTCGGAAGGACGCGGATTCTTCGACAGTCCCGCGATCATCGCGAGAACTCGCTTGACGTCCCGTTTGGGGATTCCGCGAAGGTCCTTTCGAACTGATGGGACAACTTGGATCCTATATTGTCCCATCAGACTCAAGTTGTTTGAGGAACTCCTCGTACGCCACCGGCTTCTCTTTGCGCCGCTTCTTCCAATCGGACAGGTCTTCCAGATCCCCGGCCATCAAAACTCGAAGCGCTTCGTTCACTACATCGGACATCGACTCACGGGTTTCGGCCGCTTTTAAACGGAGTGCCTGATGGAGATCGTCATCCAGGTAAACAGTGGCTTTGCTCATTCGGCATCATAGCGTCATGCCGTCAAAACGGCAAGATGCCGCATTGATTCGATTGGGTAGCGGAGACCACAACTACGGCTGGAGACGGGTGTATTCTGATCGGTGAGGAGTTTGCCGGAGGCGGGACTTGCTCCGCGACCGGCCCTTGGCCGAATCGCTCCCTCGGCATTTCGCTTCGCGAAACGCCTTGACTTGTCGGAACGTTCCTCGTTCCTGCGGTACGTACCTGAGTCGTTCGATTTCCGGAATCCCCGCCGGAACACCAGGCGAGTTGCCGAAGGCGGGAATCGAACCCGCACAGCCCGATGGGGCCGGGAGATTTTAAGTCTCCTGTGTCTACCAGTTCCACCACTCCGGCGTGAAGCATCCGCCCATGGTCGCGGTCGTTTTGGTGCGCTCATCGGGGCGGAATCATCTACCAGTGTAGCCCAAACGGCGCCGGCGGTGCGACCGTGTAGTATCTTTCAACAATGGCCGAGGAGTTTCAGCTAAGGGACGTTTTCTCACGCGACGTCGTGGAAAAGATCGCCGGGCGGATCGCGGCGGAATACGGGGCGTTCGATCCGGCCGGGTTCGTTCACGCCGCCACAGACGGTATGGATGAGATAAGTTTCGGCGACCGGGCCAACCTGATCGTCTCCGCCCTGGAGCGCTTCCTGCCGGGTGACTTCCGGACCGCCCTGGAGATCCTGGTCTCCTCCCTTGGCCCGGAACCGGAGCGCGACGAACTCGACGGGTACGAGGGATTCTATGTGATGCCCTACACGATGTTCGTGAGCCGGTACGGCCTGGAGTATCCCGACGCGGCACTGCCGGCGCTCTACGAGATGACAAAACGCTTCACCGCAGAGGGCGATATCCGTCCGTTCATCGAAAGACACCCTGAGAAGACGATGGCGTTCCTTCACGATCTTTGCACGGACGAGAGCCCCTTCGCCCGTCGCCTGCCGTCGGAGGGAACGCGGCCCCGTTTGCCGCTCTCTTCGCGCTTGCGGGAGTTCCAGCGCGATCCCTCACCGGTAATCGAAATCCTGGACCGTCTCTACGACGATCCCTCGGAAATGGTTCGCCGATCGGTCGCCAATAATCTCAACGACATTGCGAAGGACAACCCGGAAGTGACGGTGGAAACGTTGCGCCGTTGGAGAGAGATTCAGGCCACGGCACCGACGCTCGAGTCGGGGGCGCTCGAGCGCCTGACGCGCCACGCTTTGCGCACGCTCATCAAACAGAGCCACCCGGCTGCGCTGGCGCTGCTCGGATTCGAAACCCATGGACTCGATGTCCACGAATGGTCGGCCTCCGCATCGGAGATCATCCTGGGTGATTCGCTGACATTTTCGTGGACCATGCGGTCAACCGCAACGGAGGTGCAGCGCTTTGTCATCAACTACGTGATCCACTTCGTCAAAGCGAACGGCCGGCAGAAGGAGAAGGTCTTCCGCCTGCCCGACAAAACGCTCGCTCCGGGGGAAACGATCACGATCGAGCGAAAACACGTCTTTCGACCGTACCGGAATCAGTCGTTTTTCTCGGGCGCACACGCCATTGAGATCGAGATCAACGGCGAGCGCCACTTCCGGACCGATTTCTCGTTGACGGTCCCGTAGTATCCCCGATGCGCAGTGACAGATTCCATCCGGGCGGTGTTCAACTCCAATAGGAGATAGACAATGGAACGACACGCGAAACACCAACGCGCAGTAAGACGCCTGATTGCCGTGACGATAGTCCTCGTGACGCTCCTGGTCGCGATGAGTGTCTCTGCCGGTTGAAGGCGGGAACTTACGGGCGCCCGTGAAGGCTCGTTTGCCTACTTGGCAACGTCGCAAAAAGAACGCGCGGCACCGTGCCGCGCGTTGTGTAGAGGCCAGGCTGGTGAAGGCTACCGGGAAAGCATCTCCGTCAGTTTTGCCGCCGTGAACCCGAAATGCTCCGCAACCTTGGCACCGGGCCCGGAGGCACCGAATCCCGCCAAGCCGAACACGCGGTCCCGGCTTCCCGTAAACGCCTCCCAGCCCATGGGAATACCCGCTTCCGCCGCGTAGACCGGCACACCCGCCGGCATGAGCTTTTCGTGGAACGCCTCGTCCTGCGCGAGCAACCGCTCGACGCTGGTGACCGAAACGACACGCACCTTTTTCCCGCTTTTGCCTGCGGCGTCGATGGCGAGCGAAACCTCGCTCCCCGTCGCGAGGACCACCGCGTCGGGCGCACCTTGGGCGTCCTGGACGACGTATCCACCGCGGTCGGCGTCCGCCTCCCAGCCGGCCGGCTTTGCCAGTTCGGGAAGTCCCTGCCGCGTGAGCACGAGGCACGTGGGCCCTTCACTGCGCAGCGCCGTCAGCCACGCCCGGTTCGTCTCGGCACCGTCGGCGGGGCGAAAGACCTGCACGTTTGGAATGGCGCGAAGCGCCGCCAGATGCTCGATAGGTTGGTGCGTGGGACCGTCCTCGCCGATAAAGATCGAATCGTGGGTGAGGATGTAGACAGTGGGGATGTTCATGAGCGCCGAGAGCCGGAGCCCCGGCCGCAGGTAGTCCGCAAAGACGAGGAAGGTCGCTACGAAGGGGCGCAGACCCCCGTAGAGTGCGAGCCCGTTCCCGATCGCCGCCATGGCGTGTTCACGCACGCCGAAGTGCAGCGTGTGCCCGTCACGACTGTCTGCGAAGAACTCACCGTCCTCGGGCATGGCGGTGTTGTTGCTGGGGGCGAGGTCCGCTGAACCGCCCACGAGGTTCGGAAGCGCCTTGGCCAGCGCCTTGATCGCGGCGCCGCTCGCCTTTCGGGTCGCTTCCTTTGACCCGGGCTCGTACGTGGGCAACTCGGCCGCGGCCAGATAGCGCTCCAGGTCGCCCGACTGTACCGCCCGCCACTGCTCGGCGAGGCCGGGGTTGGCGGACGCCCAGGCGTCGAAGGTGGCCTTCCATTGGGCGTGCGCGTCAGTGAGTTCGCCACGGCGGGCGGCAAAAAACGCCACGGCATCGGGATCGATGAAGAACATGGCGTCCTCGGCGACGCCGATCTCTTTCTTACTGAGGGCCACTTCGTCGTCGCCAAGCGCCGCGCCGTGTACGCCGTGCGTCCCCGCCTTGTTGGGCGAGCCCTTCCCGATGACGGAGGTCAGGACGATGAGCGTCGGCCGCTCCGTGTCCCCCTTGGCCTCGGCAACCAGTTTCCGTATGACGTCCGGATCGTAGGCGTCGCCGGAAAGAACCTGCCAGCCGTAGGCGCGGTACCGGGCGGCCACGTCCTCGGTGAAGGCCAGGTCCGTAGAGCCCTCGATACTGATCTTGTTCGAGTCGTAGAAGGCGATGAGCTTGCCGAGCTTCAAGTGCCCCGCCAGCGACGACGCCTCGCCGGTGATCCCTTCCATGAGACACCCGTCGCCCACGATCACGTAGGTGTAGTGGTCCACGATGGTGTGTGCCGCGGTGTTGTAGGCGGCGGCGGTCATCTGTTCGGCAATGGCGAGGCCCACGGCGTTGGCGAGCCCCTGCCCAAGCGGTCCGGTGGTGGTCTCAACGCCGGGCGTGTGACCGTACTCGGGGTGGCCCGGCGTCTTGTAGCCGAGCTGCCGGAAGTTCCTGATGTCTTCCAGGGAGATGTCGTAGCCAGCCAGGTGGAGCAGCGAGTAGAGAAACATCGAACCGTGACCCGCGGAAAGGACAAATCGATCGCGGTTGGTCCACGCCGGGTCCTCCGGGGTATGGCTTAGAACCTCGCCGTAGAGAAGGGCACCGAGTTCGGCGACGCCCATGGGCATGCCGGGGTGGCCCGAATTCGCCGCCTGGACGGCATCAATCGTTAGCGTGCGCACGGAGCGCGCGACCGCAGCAACTGCGTCATTGGTCATGAAAGGTAGTCCTCCGGGTCTCTGTGTCGTTGCCGAGAGTGTACCAAATCCGGCGAAAAGGGTCATGAGGCGCGGCGAGCCGCCGGCTCGTTTCGTCACGCGGTGCTGTGCATGACCACGCGCCAAATGACCACGCGCCAACTTGACATCCGCCGTCGCCCGGTCCACTGTCCTGTATGCCTCGTGACACGATTCCGATCCGCGCCCGCCTTCGCGCCGCTCTGGCGCTCGCGCTTTCGGGCCAGCTCATCGCGGCGGGCCGCGTTGACGGCGCCCCGCGAATCGGCCCGTTCTATCTGACGGTTCGCTCTCCTTCGGTCGGTACGACTCTCCGTGTGGACGGTACGCGCTCCCGCGTCTACCACGGCCGAACGCTCCCACGGGGCGCCGGGTTGGTGCTGCGTTTTCTGAGCGACGCAGCGTGTCTCTCGCTGTTTTCCGGTGGCGTGGGCACACCCATTCCCGTGCCACGCACGCTTCACCCCGGACGCATCCTGTCGCTCTTTCGAACCGCCTCAGGTCACGTCGCAAGGATCATGGGCAACGCAGCAACCTCTCCGGAGCAGTTGGTAGAGAAAACGGCGCTGCTGCTCCGCGCGACCGCGGAAGGTATCTGTACGGTTGGGAACGGAGATAACGCGGTTGCGGCGTGGGCACGTCGGGTGGAGCCTGGAGCGATTTCAATCGACATCGAGAACGCACTGCAGATGGGAGTGTCCATCACATCCCGGGACGGCGTGTTCTCCGTTGCCCCCGGCCTATCGGAGTCGAGCGTGGTGCCGCGCGCACGCCTCCGTTTTGCGGGCGTGGAAACGGCTCATTCGATTCTCACCGGCACAGCGCGGGCCGGGGACGCAGTGGCGCGGGGCGACCTCTCGCTTCGCGGTCGTATCCCGATGATTCGCAACCTCTTTCCGTTGATGGATCGCCTGGGAGATCTCATGCGCATGGAGGGACCAGCATGAGCCGCGAATCGTCGAACGCCGGCGCCGGGGGCGGGCACTACTCGTTCTCCCGCTCCCTGGAACTCTTCCAGCGGGCAAGTCGTGTGATTCCCGGCGGCATCTACGGCAGCAAGACTCCGGGTTTTGTCGTCCCCGGTTCATACCCGTACTTCATCCATGGGGCCAAGGGGAGCCGGTTCACCGACGTAGACGGAAACGAGTTCATCGACTTCCTCTGCGGCTACGGATCCCAGATCCTGGGGTACGGGAACGAACAGGTAGACGCGGCCGCCATGGATCAGCTCCCGTCGGGAAACCTCCTGAACCAACCGGGCGAGGTGATGGTTGACTTGGCTGAGACGCTGGTGGAGCAGATCGCCGGAATGGAATGGGCGGTCTTCGCCAAGAACGGTTCCGACGTTACGAACCTGGCCATAGACCTGGCCCGGGTCCACACCGATCGTCGCGTCATCGTCCGCGCGGAGGGCGCGTACCACGGTGTGGGCAACTGGTGTAACGTCAACGACTTTCCCGTACTGGAGGGCAAGCGCGACATCACGACCTTTCCGTACAATGACGCCGCGGCCCTAAAGCGCGTCTTTACGGATCACCCGGGCAACGTCGCGGCTCTGATTTTGACGCCGTACCACCACCGCACATTTGACGCACAGGTGATGCCCGATCCCGCCTTCCTATCGGCAGCGCGTCGCCTCTGTGACGATAACGGTACGCTCCTGATCATGGATGACATCCGTGCCAATTTCAGGCTGGACCTAACGGGCTCGCACGTAGCCGTCGGGATCGAGCCCGACCTGGTCTGCATGGGGAAGGCCCTTACGAACGGCTACCCGCTGTCGGCGCTTATGGGTACCGGTGAGGTGATGCGAACGGCGGGACGCTTCTTCATCACCGGAACGTACTGGACGGCCACGGTGCCGATGGTCGTCGCCCTGGCTGCGCTACGCCTCATGAAGGAAATGGACGTGATTTCCCATATGAACCGCATCGGGACGCGCCTCGCCGATGGACTCGAATCGATCGGACGGGAGTTCGCCATTCCCGCCCGGGTCTCCGGGCCACCGGCAATCCCCTTCCTGACGTTCGACGACGACCCCGACCTCTATTCGAATCAGCTCTTTTGCGCCGACATGACGCGGCGGGGCGTGTACCTCCACCCGCACCACAACTGGTTCGTCAGCTACGCCCACTCCGACGCCGACATAGACGAGACGCTGGACAAGGCGCGCGATTCTATGCGGCTGTTGGCCGAACGGCGCGCCGCGCCGGGTTGGCCCGGGAACGCCTGATGAGGGATCAACGGGCCGCCCAAAGGGATGCCCCGAGGGGCCCCTTGGACCGGGGCGCCAACGGACTCCCCCTGGATCACGCGGAACGCAGGACCGGCCGCCGCCGGTACAGTCGTTTCTTCACGTTGAACGCGATCTCCGTCGCGGTTCACATGAACAGCGTTCTCATTCTCTACGCGATCAAGAACGGCCTCGTCGATTCGGCGCTGGCCGCTCTCGCCTCGTTCAGCTTCCTCACGATGCCCTTTCTCCTGCTCGGCAAACCGATCGTTGCGCGCCACGGCCTGGCCAGGACTTGGAGCTTCATGTGGATGCTTCGCTACGCGAGCATCGCCCTGGTCCTGGTGGCACCGCTCTTCGAGAGCGTCGCCACCAGGACCGTCGTCATCCTCACCGGTGTCTTTGGATTTTCCACCTTTCGCAGCATGGGAATGATCAACAACCAACCACTCCTGGGAGAGATCACCACACAGGAGGAGCGCGGCCGCTACCTGAGCGGAAACCAGATGCGGTTCAACATCGGGTACGGAACGTCGCTGGTGGCCGTCATCGTGCTGCTCCACTTCTTTGAGTCGGTGGTCACATTCCAGGCGTTGATCGCTCTGGGGGTCGTGGTGGGAATGCTCACGGCGCGCATTCTGGCACAGATCCCGGAAAGCGGCGAAGGGCGCGCTTCGGCTTCGGTTCCCTTTCGCCGGTCGGTGAGAACCATTCTGTCGCGACAGCGTCCACGACGACTCATCTGGGCGTGGTCCGCCGGGTTTGTCGCCTTTGCGCTGGTGGATCCCTTTGCCCTGGTGGCGATCAAGAACGGCTACGGCGTCACGGACTCCCAGGCCACGCTCTACGTCATCGTCGGTGTGATCGGATCGGTCATGTCCGCTTTTGTGAACCAGGAGATCTCCGACCAAGTAGGACCGCGACCGCTCTTCGCCGTCTACGTGGCGACCTTTGGTGTGGTGGCGCTCTTCTGGGCCTTTGCGCCGGAATCGTTTTACCCGGTTATCGTTGCGCTGGTCTTTGGAGTCATGGGGTTTGCAAAGACGGGAATCATCGTCGCGGTCCAACACTACGGCCTGTCAATCGCCCGGGAGGGAGAGCTCTTCCCCATGTCGATGCTCGCCGAAGCGATCAGCGGATTTGCCGCCGGCATCGGTGGGACGTTTCTGGCGGGGGGGCTGCTCTACGTGTTGCGTCTCTACACCGACGACCTCTCCGTGTACCGCTGGTACTTTCGGGCGGTAGTTCCGATAGTGGTCGTCGCCTTCCTGATCGTACTGCGCCTGCAGCGCCTCAAGGAGTGGAAGATCGGCCACGTGCTGTGGCTTCTCGCGTCGCCGCGGGTGCTTCGCGCCGTGTATCTCCTGAATCGCGTTCTCCCCGACCACGAGGATTTTCCCGCCTCGCCCGCCGAGGCGACACGCCGGGTAAAGGGCGGCGACGATTAACGGCCAGCGAGTGACAGCCGGCGACCGTCGTTACTCCACCTGAACCGAGAGCCATCGCCCCGAAAGGAACCCCCCGTACAGGATGGCCGCGTGGAAGATCTGGTAGGTGGCAAACCCCGACCAGGCGCCGTAGATTCCCCAGTCGAAGACAAACACCGCCATCAGCGTCATCCCGAGAATAAAAACGACGTTGGTAACGAACTCCGACACCAGGACCAGGCGTCCCCAGCCGTTATGGCTGAAGACGACCTCGAAGCTGTACCCCATGACCTCGATGAAGTAGAAGCCTGAGAAGAATCGGAGGGCGCGCACGCCCAGCGGCAGGAGGTGTGATTCCAGCGCAAAGAGCGATAGGACGGTTTGCGGCGCGAATACCAGTACCGCCGCGACGGCAACCCCAATCCACGCTGCGACGTGCTCCTGGGCGACCATGACACCGCGCGCTTCGTCCTTGCGGTCGGAGCCCAATTCGTTACCCACGATGATCGACGTTCCGTGGGCGAATCCGCCGACAATGGTCTTGTTGATACGGAAGACGGCAAAGATCAGTGACGTGACCGCGAGCGCATCGGTGCCCAACCGTTCGACAATTGCCTGGTAGCTGAGAAAGATGGCCAAGGCGGCCGCGTTCTGAATGCCCGGTGGTATCATGACGCGGGCGATATCGCCCATCGCCTTGCGGTTCACGTGCTTGAGCCTGAACACGCGGTACCGCCGCAGGGAGGCGCGGACCAGAATGTAGATCAGGAACACGCCGGTAAGGAGCGCTTCCGCCAGAACGGTGCCCAGCGCCGCGCCCCGGATACCCATTGAGGGCAATCCGAGCTTCCCAAAAATCAGGATCCAGTTAAAAAACACGTTTGCCACGTTGCCCGTGATAGTCGCGACCATGATGATTCGCGTGTGATTGATGGCGCCCAGGAATCCGCGCATGGCGAGGCCCACGCTGAGCAACACGGCGCTCCATCGAATGATGTGGACGTACTGCGTGGCAAGCGCGGCGGTCTGTTGGTCCTTGAGAATCGCACTCAGGGCGGGGCGCAGGAGCAACGAGAACACCAGCGCAAGGGCGGTGGCACACCACCCCACGGCGATACCGTTTCCAAGAACGCGGCCGGTGAAGCGGGCTGCATCGTCGCCGTCACCGTCGGCGGTCTGCCGGCCGAAGCGCCGGCTGGTGAGCGCCTGCACGCCGAGCGAAACGGGCCACACCATCGTGTAGAGGACCCCGGCGGTGAGCGTCCCGATTCCCGCGGCGGCGAGGATCCCCGTACCGAGGCGGCCGAGCATCGCGAGATCGACGATTTTCATGAGGTAATGGGAGAGGTTCCCCGCCAGGAGGGGCACTCCAAGGATGAGGATCCGCCGCACGCGCTGTCGGAGCATGGGCGAGTATACCCGGCGATTCGAGACGTGTCAGGCGAGACGCGCGACGACAGCGGTCCTTTGACATTGACAATGTCGTCGGAGGGCTCGTCGCCCTCCGTCCATACTGACCGGCGTGGCGGGGAGTTCTACGCGGTCCGGCGGTCCCGTTCCGGGCCGTTCGGCGACCGGTTGAAGTACTCCACCGACCACGACCCGTTCCACACGAGGAGCGTAAGGCCGCCGTTCTGGATGCCGCCCCGGTGGTAGCCGTATTCGCCGTTGGTGAGCGCCTCGAGCGTTGAGTTGATAAGCCCGCCGTGGGCCACCGCGATGATCCGCTTTCCGCGATAGGTACGAACGAACTCTTCCATCGCTTCCGCGCCGCGCAGACCGACCTCTTCCCACGGCTCTGAACCCGGTATGGAACGGGTGCTGCCGAAGCGTGCGCGACGCTCCAAATAATTCATCCCCTCTGCTTCGCCGAAGTGACGCTCCATGAGGCGCTCGTCCCGGGCAATATCGCTTTCCTCGAAACCGGCGTGGGCCGCTATAGCACGGGCGGTATCAAAGGCGCGACTCAGGGGGCTCGCCACGATAGCGTCCCACGCTTCCCGGGCAAGCGTCCGGGCGGCGGTCCGCGCCTGCTCCCGCCCCCGCGCGTTGAGCGGGATGTCACTACACCCCTGGATACGTTCCTGGGCATTCCAATCGGTTTCGCCGTGCCGTACGAGGCATAATTCAGTTCGCTGCACGGCGGTAACCTACACAATGGAGCGCGGGAGGGCAAGTTAGAATGTAATGAGCCGGCAATTCTCAATAAGGACAGGCAGTTCGCATGGTGGAGATCACATTGCCGATAGAAAGATTCTATCCCCAGGCGCGCCCGGAAGGAAGAACAAACCGCGTCTCTGCAGCGCAGCGAAGCCCAGCGTTGTGTTCTTCCTTCCGGAGGCAGTCATGAAGCAGGGTATGGGATCTCCACCATGCGAAGTGCTGGTGAGCGTTCACGCACACGCTTTCAGGAATTGAACCGGTTCCTTTATCCGTTCATTTCTCTAATAAGGATGATTTTTTGAAAAAAATGTCGATACGGTGAACCGGGAGAGTCCTGAAGGACCTCCGTTCCATGCAATGGGCGATGCAATGGCGCAAGTGAGCAAATTCGCTTGCGAACGCACCGGCGGGACCGGAAGATGGACGCATGCACAAAGTCCTCGTCGTGGGGGATCGTCTCTTTATGAAGTTCCCCGACTTTTCGTATCTGGAGAAGCGCGCGGTCGAGGCGGATGCGCGGATTGTCCTTACAAAAGGTATGTCCCACGAACAGATCCGGGACGAGGTGCGCGAGGCGGCCGCGATCATCGTGATCGGCCATCCGATCACCCGTGACATGATCGAAAACGCGCCCGGTCTCAAGCTCATCATGACGCTCTCAGTCGGGTACGACGTGGTAGACGTAGCCGCCGCGACGGAGCGGGGAATCATCGTTTCCAACAGCCCCACCTACTGCAGTTCGGAGGTCGCGGAACACGCCCTGACCCTGGTGCTCACGCTCTCCAGGAAGATTCAAGAACTTATCCCGCACGTCCGCGACGGTGGGTGGGACTACAAGCAGACAAAGCCTATCCACGCCTTCACCACCCGGAAACTGGGAATAATCGGTCTGGGTAGAATCGGGCGTCAGAGCGCCCAAAAGGCGGCGGCATTCGGCATGGAGGTGGCGGCATACGACCCCTACGTTGATGATGATATCTTCGAGCGCCTCGGGGTGGAGCGATTCTACGACCTGGAACCGATGCTCGCCGCCTGTGACGCGATCACCATACACGCACCGCTCACGGATGAGACGTATCACCTCATCGATGACGCCGCGCTTGCCGCCATGCCGCGGCACGCCGTCCTCGTCAACACCGCCCGGGGAGCGATCGTCGACAGGCCGTCACTGGAACGGGCGCTCAAGAGCAACGCCATTGCCGCCGCCGGGATCGATGTGCTCGAGGTGGAACCGCCCACGGGCGAGGAGGAACTGCTCCATATGCCCAACGCGATCGTTACGCCCCACATCGCCTGGTACTCGGAAGAGAGCCATCGACAGAACGAGGTCCTGGGAATGGATGAACTCGTTCGCGTGCTCAGGGGGCAACGGCCCCGGTACGTGGTCAACCCGCAGATTTTCTCGCGCCGGTAGCCCCTCGGGCATCGCCGGATAGACACAGTTTCGGAGGATCACCGATGAAAAAGCTGCTGATAAGTGCACTCGTCCTGACAACGGTAGTCGCCTTTGCCTCTGCAACCGGCGAAGCGGAGACAACGGATTTTCCCGCCCGCGCCGTCTCCTACGTGATTCCGTTCAACCCGGGCGGGCAGTCGGACGTCATGGCGCAGTACCAGAAGCCGTACCTCGAAGAGATCATGGGCGTGGACGTTATTATACGTCACCAACCCGGAGCCGGCGGTGCGCTCGCCTGGGCGAGCACAGTCAAGGCGCGGCCCGACGGGTACACCGTCACCGGCAACAACATTCCCCATATCATCATTCAACCCATGGTACGCGAGGATGCCGGGTACACCACCGATCAGTTGAAGCCGGTGTTCCTCTTCCAAGCGACGCCTATCGGTCTGGCGGTGGCGGCGGACAGCGAGTTCGACACCCTTGAAGAACTCGTCGCGTACGCCCAGGCAAACCCTGGAACGGTAACGGTCGGCGGTTCGGGAACGCACAGCGGCCACCACCTGGCGCTGCTCCAACTGCAGTACCTGACCGGCGCCGAATTCACTTACATCCCGGCAACAGGCGCGGCTCCATCGGTGGCCAACTTCCTCGGCGGACACACCC
>JANQHT010000103.1 GCA_028282545.1 Spirochaetales bacterium | reverse complement strand
GCGTGAACGGACGCAACGGGATTGGCCTGCAGATCATGTCCAACGAGTCGGAGGACGTGATCGCTCTGGGGAGACTCGCGGACGCGAAGGTAGAGGAGTACAACGCCCGGTACGAGGGCCTTATCAAGTTTCAGCCGGGCATCCGAGACGTGGACGAGCTGGACGACCGGTTGGGGACGCTATCTGCAAGCGGCGCCATGGGGCTGGCGCTGGTGCTCCTGATTCTCGGTCTGCTGCTCAACCTGCGACTCTCCTTCTGGGTTGCCATGGGCATCCCCATTTCGTTCTTCGGACTCCTCTTTCTCGAGTGGATTCTTGGAATCACCATCAACGAGATGACGCTCTTTGGGATGATCATCGTGATCGGCATTCTCGTGGACGACGGCATCGTCATCGGTGAGAATATCTACCGTCACTGGAAGGAGCTGGGCAAGAAGCGGATAGACGCCGCGATTGACGGAACCATGGAGGTCCTCACGCCGGTGTGCGTCTCCATCGCCACCACGATTATCGCCTTTGCGCCCTATTTCTTCATTCACGGCGATATGGGAAAATACACCTCCCAGATCGGTACCGTCGTTATCATCAGCCTCGCCTTTTCACTCGTGGAGGCGCTGATTCTGCTCCCGGCGCACCTGGCGCATTCCAGGGCGCTGTCGGACAGGCGCGGTGACGAGCACCCCCTGCGCCGGCGAATTGAACGTGCCCAGGAGCGGATCATCCAGGGGTGGTACCGGCCCTTTCTGACGCGGAGCCTGGAGAACCGGGGGATCGTCATCGCTGTACTGGTGGCGACGATCCTGATTATCGCCGGCGCCTTTGCCGGCAACCACATCCGGGCGGAATTTTTCCCGGAGACGGAAACGCAGTACGTCTACGTGGAGGCGGAGTTCCCGTCGGGAACGCCCGCCGGCGAAATGGAACTGGTGCGCCATCGCCTGGAAGAACAGACGCTTACCTTTGGCGAGCGATACGCGCGGCCGGAACTCGGCTACGACAACGGCATCGTCAATTACCTCTCCTGGCAGAACGGTGACAATCTTATCGTCTATCTGCTTCTCATTCCCAACGAGGAGCGCGACTTCTCCGTGAAGGATTTCGGCCGCGAGCTGAACCGCTCTATCGCCGGTTTCCCGGAACTGGAATCGCTCGTCATCGGTGAGGACGGCGCATTCGGGGGCGACCCCATCGCGGTCCGCTTCCTCGGCAAGGATGCAGATCAGCTGCGGCTGGCCGCGGACCTTCTCAAGGAACGCCTCGGGGAGATCGCCGGCGTCAAGGACATCCGGGACGATCTTCCCCTGGGTGCGCGGGAGTACGTCTTCTCCGTGACCGATCGTGGCCGGGCGCTGGGTCTTACCGAATGGGATCTCTCCAGGCAGGTCTCCAACGCATTTTCCGGTCTCGAGATCATGAAACTCCAGGACGGTCCCAGATCGATTCCGCTCATGGTTCGCTACCCCCGGGGTGACCGTGACTCGCTCAAGCGACTGGAAGAGACGCCCATCATGACACCGGCGGGGAGTTTTGTTCCGCTCGGATCCGTTGCCGATTTTTCGCTCCAACGGAGCCTGAAACGTATCAGACGCCAGGACGGGGTCCGTTCAATCCTGGTTCACGCGGGCCTGGACACAACCCAGAACGACCTCAACGTGGTGAACCGACAGATCAACGAAGAGATCCTGCCGGGAATTTTGGCTCAGGTGGACGGCGTCACGCTCTCCGAGGGCGGTCAGGCGCAGGAAGTGGATCGGATGGTGCGGTCCATGATCTTCAGCCTCGTTACGGCGCTGCTCTTTATGTTCACCATCCTGGTGTTCCAGATGAAGTCGTACGGCCAGGCGCTGTCGGTCCTGGGACTGATCCCGCTGGGCGCGGTTGGCGCCACGATCGGGCACGCTATCGTCGGTATCCCCATGTCCTTTGTCTCGTTCCTGGGGTGTATCGCTCTGGCGGGCATCATCATCAACGATTCGGTTGTCCTGATCGACGCCTACAACCGCAACCTGCGGACGATGCCCGACCGGCCGCGCCGGGCGGTGATCGACGCCGCGGTGCAGCGGTTCCGCGCCATCATCATGACCACCATCACCACCGCCGGCGGCATGGCGCCGTTGATATTGCAGAAAGGGGAGGGGGGGCAGTTCCTCGTTCCGATAGCCGTGTCGATCGCCTTTGGGCTCCTCTTCGGCACCTTTCTGACGCTGGTGGTGCTCCCGACGATCCTCTCGATCATGACGGAGGTCCGGAATTGGGCCGCCGCTCGCTGGGGGCACCGGGAAGACTCGGAAGAAGAACCGGACCCTTCGCGCGCCTCAATGGAGCGGCCGGAGGCGGCGGTGTCGCGCGTGGGTGCGTGACCGCGTCCCCTTACGGTTCCAGTGCGATCGGAACTTCGCCGGCTGAAGATCGCTTCCAGAGCAACCGTTTATGTTCGTTTCGATCCAAAAAGAGTGCCTCGACTTCGGACGCGGTGATCTCGATAACCGCAAACGTTTCCGCGCCGTCTGACGAAGAAGCGGCCGGGGCGCCCGTCTCTTCGCGGCCCGCGAGCACCGAGCCGGGTGCTCGGGGTGTTCGATAACAGCGGCGACTGCGTTCGGGAACACTCGCCCACCGGGCGACACTGAGTGGTGAATCTATGTGCAGCGCGGCTTCACCCCTGACCCGTACTTGCCACCGCCCGTCGGAATCATAGAATAGGAGCGACACGGCGGAATTGGCGGTGATATCCGCGGCCTTGGTGCTCCTTCGATCCGTGTGAACGATAAAGCGCCAGTCGTCGGGGGACACGTCACGAAGGACCACCGTGCGCAACTCGGGCGTAGCGGCTCCGTTCGCTTGCAGACGTACCGTGGCGAGCGACACCTGATGAAAGGGGTGGCGCCCCGAACGGACGCCGGTGACGATTTCGGACCAGATCGCGGGCAGTTGTTCTGCCGACGGTAAATCGCCGATGTGGTGCATGGGGTAAAGCTCGCTATTCCGACCGAGATTGGCAACTCCAGGAGGTCCTCATTCGTCGCATCGTTTCGTGTCACGGAGAACTCGGCGAAATAGGTGCGCACTCCCCCGAACGCCCAGGATCGCGTGATAGAAAAAGGGTGCCACTATGATATAGCCGATGCTCCCGACTCCATTGATGACAAAGGCGATGATCTTCGCGGTTGAAAAGGCGTCGGGTGGCGTAGCGTCTCCCGAGGCGAGGTCTACGAACGCACCTATTGCGAATGAAAGCAGAATGAACCAGAGCGACGCCAGGAACCCCGCGTAGGTAAGCGATAGAAGGCGCTGCCGTTGGCTCGCGAGGAGAAGGATCAACGTCACGACGCTGACCCCGACTGCAAGGGCGAACAGTGTGTACCAAAAGCGAAGCGCCAGTAGGTTCACGCCGTATGGTACCGTGCCGGCCGCTACGGTACCAGCCGTCTTCGTGCTTCTTCAACGTCGGCGATCGTGAAGCCCGCTCCTTCCAATCGGCCGCGCAGGTGGGCCACGAGTTCGGTGTTGGATCGAGCGGTTTTCCCGTCGTACGTCGTCGTGTCCTCGAATCCCGTGCGGACTACCAGTGCGCCCGCTCGGGCCGCCTCCAGGTGGGAGTCGAACGACCTCGATCCGACAAACGTCGCGCCCCAGGCGCACCGGTCGGGCAACCGGCTCACCAGATACGCGAGCAGGGACGATTCGAAGCGCATCCCCCAGCGAACGCCGAATATGAAGTTGACGAAGAACGGCGGCGACATCGCGCCCTCCTCGATCAGAAATCGTGCCGTCTCCAGGTGGCCCGTGTCAAAGACCTCAAGGGAGGGCCTGACCCCCGCGGTTTGCATCTCACCCAACCAGAATCGGACGTCCGGGACGCTGTTGCGGTAGACATCGTCTCCGAAGTTGAGTGAGCCCAGGTTCAGCGAGGCGATCTCCGCGCCGGGCACACGAACCGGAGCCGCCCGCTCACCCGCGGTGAGACGAGAGAGGCCGCCGGTGGACGCTTCAAAGACGAAGTCCGTCGTCTCCTTGATGCGTTGGACCGTTGTATTCAACGGAGCCGTGTCCGCGATGAGGTAACCGCCGTCATCCCGGGCGTGCATGTGGACGACGGACGCTCCCTCGCCTATGCCGTCAATTGCCGCCTTGGCGACCGCGGCGGGGTCCGTAGGGTTGTCGTTGCCGCGCCCCCACCCGCCGGTGGGGGCCAGGGCGATGGCGATTGAACCGCGTGCCATGAGAACTCCTTCCGATTTCTGAGAGTATACCATTTGAGTGGGTCCGCCCGATGACGGCTCTGCGGTTCGAGTTGCCGTTGCCCTTCCGCGATCGGAGTGGAACGGGAGTAAACTGTGTCACGTTGCCCGCATTAGCGAGCCCGGTGGCGCTCCCGAACCGACGCCGCGAACTCCTCGATCTTGGCTTTGATCTGGTCCCGAACGTGCCGGGTATTGGCGAGGATCTCTTCCGGTGTTCCTTCGAATCCGGAGGGATCGTCGAAGGGCCAGTTGTACCGGACCACACGACCGGGGAAGATCGGACACCGCTCTTCCGCTTCCCGGCTGCAGACCGTGATAACGTAGTCGAACTCCGCGCCCGATTTGTAGAGCTCAAACACGCTCTGCGTTTGCTTGCCGGATATGTCGATTCCCTCGTCCTCTTTTAGTATCGTGACGACGTTGGGATTGAGCGTTCCCGGCTCCAGTCCGGCGCTCGTGACATGTATGATAGCTCCCGCTGTTTTGCGAAGCAGCTCCTCCGCCATCTGGCTACGGGCGCTGTTGTGAACGCACACGAACAGCACGGACAGTTTGTCGTTGGCTCCCATTGTTCCCTCCTCGATCGTGGGCGAGTGTATTAGAAACGTACCGCCGCAAGATCGTCCTGCGTTTTCAGACGTACGTACTCGATGTGCGAATCGTTGAGCTTCGACTGTTTTTTTGCATGCGCGATTTGCCTGGAGAAGGAATCGACGGAGAAAAAGCCCGTGTGGGCGGGAACCTCAAAGACCGCGGCACTCGCCGTGAGGAGACCGAACTGCCTCGTGTTGCCTTCGCGGTCCTTGGCGGTGATATACCCCTGCTTGCCGTCCTCAACGTCGTAGAACCCTCGGACGTCGTGTGAGAAGCGCGATAGGAGGCGCTCCAATAGCCCAAGGTAGTGGGCGGGATCGGAGAACTCCATCTTCCAGGAGATGAAGAAGTCGTCCCCGCCCACATGGCCCACGAAGGCGCCTGAATCGCGTTGGGACTCCTTGAGCAGATTCGCGAAAAGCTGGATCACTCGATCGCCGTGGCGAAAACCGTAGGTATCGTTGAACGGCTTGAACTCGTTGAAGTCGAGGTATGCAACGATATGGCCGATCGCGTTCGCCGCGAAGATCTCGGCCAGTACTTCGTTGATGACGTTATTGCCGGGCAGCTTCGAGAGGGGGTTCTGATCGCGAGCGAGGGCGATTTCGCTGTCGTGGACGATCTGGAGAACCGCCCGGGAGTCCAGGTAGCCGATGTACTTTCCGTCGTCAACCACGATGACCGCCTCGGTCCGTACCTGCTTGGCGTAGATTTCCAAGAGCTGTTTCAGGCGTGTCGCCGACGATATCACCGGTACCTTCTCGACGAAACTGAACATCTCGTCCCGGTAGCTCTTGTTCATCAGGAGCGATATGCCGTAGGGGCTGTATACGTACGCCTTTAGATCCTTCTCGCGGAGAACGCCCAGCGGTTCATTCTGGTCATTTACCACGGGGATCACGGTTGTGTCCGTTTCAGACCGGAAACGGTTGAGCACGGTCAGGAGCGGCGCATCTATCTGGATCGGTTCGGTCCGAATCAGTTTACCGGAGATGATCTCATGGGGACGGCTGTTGCGGCGGCGGTCGTTCTGGACGAGTTCGGGAACGATGTAATACCGCGCCTCGAGCTGATCGGTCCCGAGGATTGGCCGCGCAACGAGGTAGCCCTGTACGTAGTCGCAACCGATATCGCGGCACATGTAGAACTCGCGTTCCGTTTCGATCCCTTCAGCGACCACGCGGAGGCCCATCGCGTGAGCCAGTCCCACCAGGTTCGTCACGAAGAGGTGTTTCGTCGCATCAACGTCGATGTCGGTCACAAAGAAACGGTCGATCTTGATAAGGTCCGCGGAGGACCGGTACAACGCCTGCAGTCCGCTGTAACCGGTACCGAAGTCGTCCAGGGCGACCGAGACGCCGCACGAGCGAAGTTCGGGAAATTGTTGGCTGTCATACGCGCCCGGGGGAAGTGGCGTTTGCTCCGAAACCTCGATGCACAGGCGCTTGGGGTCTCCTCCGAGGTGCTGTACCGACTGTTTGATCTCCCGGCAATCGAGTCCCTGTTCCAGAACCCGATTATCGATATTGAAAAAAAGACGAGCCGCCGATCCCACCGGCACCCGCGAAATGAACTCGTCAAAGGCGCGTAACAGCAGCAGGCGATTGACAAGCGGCAGAACGCCGTCTTCGTAGGCGTTGTCAAAGACGGCGGCGATCGAGTCGAAATCTGCTCGTTCCACGTCTCGCAGGAGCGCCTCGTATCCGAACACGACGCCCGTATGAATACTGACGATCGGTTGCAGCGCATAGCTGAACAGCTTTGTCCGTTCTTGCCACGCGGTTTCGAGGTTTTCCGGTGATGCGAGACGGAATTCCATCATTCTACCGTACAACGGTTTTGTGAAGATACCGTTAGGAAACGTCCCGGTTACGGTACGTGAACCTCCACGATAACCATGTCGTGATCGCTCGGGAAGCGGCCGCCCGGGCGCGGAGCGAATATACGGGCCGAACGCACCTTCCACGTCTGCGGCGTCAGGACATAATCGATGCGTCCCCGCCGCGGTTCCGGTTTTCCACGGTTGTAAGTGCCCTGCGACCGATCCGCGACGGGATCGACGAGTTCCAGGCCGCGCCGGAGGCGCGTAACGCTCGACGAAAAGGGTGTCGTGTTGAGGTCGCCGGTTACGACAACCGGCTCTCCCGCCGCGATGGCCGGGACGTGCCGGATGAGTGTTCCAGACGACGCGTACCGATTGATTCCCCGGACCGGGCTGTAGTGCGCATTCGCGACGACAAAACGCGTCCCCGTGACCGCGTCTTCAAACCGCGCCCACCGCGCGAAGCGGCCGGTCATATCGCCCCACCAACCCTCGGGGAGCCGTAACGCCCGAGCCCTCGCCTCCGCGGACTTCCTCGGCTGCCGGTTGGCTCCGGCGAGCACCAGCACCCCGGTCTCCAGGAGGCGTAGGCGGTCATGACGAAAGAGAATTGGATTGGAACTCCAGAGCCGGTCCACCGGCTCAGCGCCGGCGAGCGAATACCCGGGGAGGCGCGTTCGGAGCGTCTCGATCTGGCGCGCCGAGACCAAGTCCATTCCCTGCCAGGAGGTAACCTCCTGGAGGCCGATGATGTCCGCATCGGCGGCGTCGATTGTGTCAACGACAAGGCCCGCCCGTGACTCCCAGGCCCAGCGCTCCTCACCGATCCCGTCGAATCGGATATTGTAGCTGGCGATCGTTAATGTCCGTTGCTCTTCGGCGACGGCTGATTGAGGAAGCAGGTGCAGCAAGCCGGCGAGAAGAAGCGTCATCACGCCCCCAAATTACGCATTCTCCGCGACTCGTGTCACCTTTGGATATCACCCGGTAACCAGCGTGAAGGCCCTCCGGCCGCTGCCAAACGTTGCGACGCCTGATTTGAGCGATCGCACCGGCGGTCCGCTTGCCTGTTCAATCACCGGAAAACCCCGCGGCGCCACCAAGGTTGCTTCTGCGTTGGGCGGCACGTCGGTTTCTACCACGAGCTTGCCGGCTTTTACCGCCCATTCGATGCGTATTGGACCGCGGATAGAGTGGTAGCTCGTCCGTGCCCAGGAGATACTCTTGGAAGGGTGTGGGGCGAATCGTATCTTTCCGTAGCCGGGAGCGTCCGGTGCGGTGTCCAGACCGCCCACGTACCGACGGAGAAAGTCCCCAACCGCTCCAAAGGCGTAGTGGTTCAGCGAGATTGCGCGTCGAGGGGCGCCCTGCGGCTTCACGGCGTCCCACGCTTCCCAGATCGTCGTCGCCCCTTTCGTAATCGGATAGAGCCACGACGGATACTCCCGTTGGAGCAGGAGGTCCATGGCCACCTCTTCGTAGCCGTTTTCCGATAGTGCCCAGAGGAGCCACGGCGTGGAGAGAAACCCGGTAGCCAGGCGATTGGCGTTGCGCCGGACGAGCCGCGCCAGACGCGCGGCGGCGATGCGGCGCTCCTCCCGATCCAACAGCCCAAACGCCAGTGTTAGCGCGTACGATCCCTGCCGGTGAGGACGGAGCCGGCCTCCGGCCCGCACGTGCCGTCTTCTGAAGGCTCTGCGCGCCTCTTCGGCAACGCGATGATACTCCTCCGCTTCATCCGTTTTCCCAAGGATTCCTGCGGTCTTCGATAGGAGAGCCGCGGAATTCGCGAAAAACGCCGCAACCACAAGGGCTTTCCGGCCGAACGGAGTATGCATGTAATAGAAGAACCCCCTCCCCGGTTCCAGCCAATCGCCCCATTGAAACACGGTGCGCCGCCTTTCGCGACGGCCCCGAGACCGGAGGAACTCCACCCATGACTTCATGCTTTCGTACTGGTCTTCGAGAACGGAGACGTCTCCGGACGCTTGGTAGAGAGCCCAGGGCACGAGCACGGCTGCGTCCGCCCATCCCGCTGAACCGCCGACCCCGATTCGCGGCAATTGCTCGTAGAATCGGCTGCTGGGAACGGTGTGAGGAACCACGCCGTCCGCCTTCTGGTCCAAACGCAGGTCGACGAGCCACTTCCGCAGGAACTGGAGACTGTCGTAGAGAAAGAGTGCCGTACCGGCGAAGACCTGGACATCCCCGGTCCATCCCGCCTTCTCCCGTTGCGGGCAATCGGTCGGGATTTCGATGAAGTTGGATCTGGCCGACCGGAGGATATTCCTCTGAAGCCGGCTGACGTCGGGATCCGAACAGACGAAGGTACCCGTTTCTTCAAGAGGGGTCGAGACGACAAGGCCCGCAACGTCACCGGGTTCCAAGGGACCCGTGTATCCCGCCACGTGAACGTACCGAAACCCGTGGTACGTATGCCGTGGTTGGAACAGCTCCACCGTCCCTCCCCGCGCGTGGTAACAGTCGACCTGGAGGCGACGCCCCTTGTGCCGCCCTTTTCCGGTAGAGAAGTGGTCGGCGGGGAAGGTGCCGTCCGGGAGGAGGATCTCCGCATATGACAACGTCACCTGATCGTCCTCTGCCGCATGGAAGCGAATCTCGATCTGACCGGCCATAACTTGGCCCATGTCAATCACCCGGGACCCGTCGGCCTCCACCCCGATACTCCGAGGGTGGACTCTGCGGATCACGCGAGGCGCCGGCACCGTGGACGCCACGAGCGCGTGGGACGGGCGTGGGAGCACGGAAACTCTGCCCCAGCCCGTTCTCGATCCGTGCGGCGAGCACCAATCGGAGTCCTCGGCCCGGGCGTCGTGTACTTCGCCGTACATCAAATCGGCCCGCCTGACCGCGCCCGAAGAGGCTTCCCACCCACCATGCGTGGTAATAACGCTCGTTCCGCCGTCTTCGAGTCTCACGCGCACCATGAGAAAGAGCGCCACATCACTTCCCCAGCTCTCTTCCCACCGCCCAATTCCAAAGGGCCCTCGATACCAGCCGTCGGTAAGTATGGCCCCGATCACGTTCTCGCCGGGCCGGAGCAATTGGGTGGCGTCGTAGGTCTGGTACTGAACACGATGCCCATAGCTCGTGAATCCCGGGGTGAACAGATCTGCCGAGACTCGCTCTCCGTTCACATGGAGATCGTACATTCCGTGAGCGCCGGCATAGACTCTAGCCCCGACCACCCGCCGGGGTAGTTCGAATCTGTGACGGAGATAGGCGGCCGAGCCGGGAACAAAGCCGGGGTATGCAGGCGATATCCACTCTCCCTTCCAAAGCGAAGGGTCCATCACCGCCGTCTCCCACCAGGCGGGAGCGCTCCATCCCGAGTCGTTTCCCGCGCCGTCCACCACGCAAACGCGCCACCAGTAGCGTGTGAACGATTGGAGAGGCGGCCCGGCGTATCGCACCGCGGATGCCTGGGGACCGTCCACCTCTTGCGTATCCCATATGGGGCGGCTCCAGTTTATGGAGTCGCGGTCCTGCCCCGCCCGTGCCGGCGTTGCCACCTGGAGCCGGTAGGACCGCTGGACAGTGTCGTGGCGGTTCGAGCGGAGTTCCCACGAGAATTGAGGATGGGGGTTGTCGATGCCCAATGGGTTGACGCGGTAGTCACACCGGAGGCGCGCGATCATCCCTTGACAGATCCCGCCGTGATACCCTTCACAAACTGCTTCTGCAACACGAGGAACGTCAGCACCATAGGGGCCATCGCAAGAACGAGTGCGGCGAATAGCATCGCCCAGTTCGTGTTGTACTGACCTTGAAAGCTGAATACCGCTACAGGGATTGTCCGAAGCGCTCGGCGCTGAAGGAACAGCAACGGGAGCAGGAACTCGTTCCAAATAGCAAGCGAGTTCAGGATGATGACGGACGATGTCACCGGTCTGAGCAAGGGGAACACGATCTGGAGGAAGATGCGAAGACGACCGGCCCCTTCGATTGTGGCCGACTCTTCGAGGTCTTCCGGGACGGAACGGATGAAGCCCGTGTAGAGGAAGATACTGAAGGGGAGATTCACCGCAACGAAGACGAGGATCACGGAACGAAACGTGTTGATCCACTGCAACTCGTAGACCATCCGGTAGAGAGGAATCATTGCCATCTGAAACGGAAGCATAAGCATGCTCACGAACAAGACGTACAGGGCATTGCTCAGACGAGTCTGGAATCGCCCAAGTGGGTATGAAGCGAGAGAAGAGACCGCTACGAGGAGCGAAACGGAGATCACCGTCACGATGAGGCTGTTCCGGAAGGCTGTCCCGAACGACGAAGCCTGCCACGCATCAGCGAAGTTCTGAACCACGAATGACAAAGGCAGACGCGCCGGATGCTGGGCGATCTCTGCCGGTGTCTTCATGGAGTTCGTGAGCATAATGTAAACGGGGAAGAAATAGACCACGGCGATGATTAGGAGGGCGATTTCCGCGGCAATCGCCACGTGTCGTCCCCGAGGCGTCGCTCTTGGTGCCGGTGCAACGGGGGCGGGCGATAAATCCACCATCACAACCTAACCTCTCGCTGGCGTAGTATCCGGAGCTGGACCATGGAAACGGTCAGGATGATCATAAAGAGGACAACCGCAATCGCCGCACCGTAACCCATGCGGTTCGCCTGGAACGCCTGATTGTACAGGAGCACCGCCAGCGTCTGTGTGGCGTACCCCGGCCCGCCTCCCGTCGTGACATAGATCATGTCGAACTCCTTCATAGCACCAATCAACGTTATCAAAATGTTGATCGTGAACGCCGGTGCGATGAGCGGCAGTGTAATGCTCATCGTCTTCCGCAACGGTGAGGCACCGTCGATGTCGGCGGATTCATAGAGTACTTCCGGGACGGATTGGAGCGCAGCAAGATAGATCACCATGGAGTATCCAACCCAACGCCAAATGCTCATACCCGCAACCGAGAACAGCGCGATCCGCGGATTGCCCAACCAATCCAACGCCAGGAAGGTGAGCCCGATCCCGGATAGTCCCTTGTTTACAAGACCAAACAGCGGGTGCAAGAGGAAGGACCACGTATACCCAACCACAATGGAACTCATCAGGACCGGAACGAAGAACATCGTCTTCACGAGTCCCCGTGTGCGAAACCGGCCGTCAAGTATCAAGGCGAGGACGAGCGCAATCAGATTTTGTACCACCGTCGTGGTTGCGGTGAACACCACGGTATTTCGCAGGGAGACCGAGACCTCCCGATCGCTGAGAAGCTCGCGGTAGTTCCGAAGGCCGATGAACTCCACGGTCCGGTCAAGGCCGTTCCAACTGGTCAGACTGTAATAGAAGCCGCTCAGAACGGGGTAGAGCAGGAAGATCGAGATGACAATGAGCGCCGGCGCGGTAAAGGCCAGCGTGGCAACAGTGATGTTCTTTTTCATCCGGCAACTCGCAAAGATCGAGCTGGACGAGAACGCCCGGCTCGATCTGTTCTGGACAAGGGTTCCCGTGGCTACTGGGCCGTCCGGGCGGCCCACTCGTCGTCAACGGACTGCAGCATCTCCGGGATTGTCATCTCACCGGCAAACACAGCCTGGTATCCCTTGAGGAATACGTCCTGAACACCGCTCGGCCAGTTCTGGTCCGGGAACGGGTAGGTGTTGGTCTCCGCCAGATACCCACCGATCTCGCCCGCCGCGGGGTCAAAGTCCACGGAAACGCCTTTGATGGTGGAGAACGCCTTCTTGGCCATGAGGTAGTCGCTGATGATCTCGGGGCGGGTCCAGAACTCAAGGTACTGCATTGCCGCGTCCAGGTTTTCCGAATCCGCGAACGCTCCCATCGCGATTCCCACGGCGCCCGAGATCCATGCAGTCTCACCGGCTTCCACCGAGGGGAAGGGGAACATACCCAGGTCGAGATCGGGATTGGCCTCGCGAATTCCGGCAATGATCCAGTTGCCGTTTACCACCATCGCCGCCTGCTCGAGCGCCATGAGCTGGATGGTCTGGTCGTACGTGGTTGAAAGGACTCCCGGATGGAAGAACTCTCGATCCTGTAGCTCCATGTACGCTTCCATGACCGCCCGCCATTCGGGCCCGTTGAATGAGCGCTCTCCGGCGTACATCTCCGCATCGAAATTGGGGATCTCCTTGTAGATTATGCTGGCCATCGCGTATGGGATGAGCTGTGTCACCCAGAGGTCTGCGTTCCCCAGGGCCAGTGGATAGTACCCGGCGTCCTTCAAATCCCGGCACGCACTGAGGAACTCGTCCCAGGAGGTGGGCACGTCAAGCCCCACTTCGTTGAAGATGGCTCGGTTGTAGACCACCCCGATAACGTTTTGGTCCAGCGGCAGTGCATAGACGTCCCCGTCGCTCCCGCGTGTCACCACCGTGGCGCCCTCCATGACGCGGTCCATAAATCCCTGCCCGCTGAGATTGGCGAGGTGTCCGGCATCGGAGAACTCGACCACTTCAGTACCGGGAAAGACGCCGAAAATGTCCGGTGCGTCCCCGGAAGCCAGTTTGATTTTGATCACGTTGCGGTACTGGTCGGTCGGTGCGCTCTCGTAGCTGACCTCAATGCCCGTCTCCGCCGTGAAGCGACCGTTGATCTCTTCGATCGTCTCCCGCATCTCCGGTCCGAACCAGTGGTACATGTCCAGGACAACCGGCTCGTCTTCAACCGGTTCCGATTCGCCGGCCCCGCCGGCAAACGCTGCAACCGGTACGATCAGGATCAATGCAAGGACGAAGAGTGTTTGGCGTTTCATGTGCGCCTCCTTTTTGTTGCATTGTGAACCCGTTTAGGGGGAGAAGAAACGGGAACTCCGTCGGATTCCGGGTACTTTTGTCAGGAGTTGTTCCGATATACGCTCGGGTGAATACCGGTCCAGCGGGAAAAAATGCGTGAGAAGTAGTGCGAATCGTCAAATCCAACGAGTTCCGCCACTTCCCTCACCGAGAGTTCCCCATTTCGCAGGAGCGCTTTTGCGTTTTCCATGCGAACCTCCTGCACATATTCCTTGAATCCCTTGCCGACGTGTCTCTTGAAAATAGTGGACAAGTATCGGGGGTTCAAAAACACCATGTCTGCCACGGATGTAAGGGTAAGCGGCTCGGAATAGCGCTCCCGCACGATCTGTGCGACACGTTTGACGTGCTCCGCCGTTGCGCTGAGTTCACGATCCGCGTCGCCGGCCTCTCTTGTTTCTTTGGTCCGGGCTCCCGGGACCGGTTGATTGTGCGCATCAGAGTCTCGTTCCACTACGGCGTCCCGGAGCTTGAGGATCTCTTTACGCGCCTGCTCACGTCTCCGCTCGGCACTTCGCTCTGCCCGGATGGCGCCGAGAGCCCGATTAACCACCGTTTCGAGATCGGAGCGAGAAACCGGTTTTAATAGATAGTCAAAGACTCCCGCACTGACGGCGCTGCGGGCGTACTCGAACTCGTCGTGGCCGCTGACCACAATCGTTTTTGCCCGTGGATATTGATCGCGCAGGAGACGGAACAGCTCCACTCCGTCCATCTCCGGCATCCTGATGTCGGTGATGATCAGGTCGGGTCGATTGCGATCACAGAGGAGGAGCGCTTCCAGGCCGGTAGCCGCTTCGCCTACAACGGTAGCGCCCAATGCCGCCCAGTCGATCCCGTTTGCAAGGAAGTACCTGACCCATTCCTCGTCATCGACAACTATAACTCGTTCCACGTTCCTTCCCCATCACGCGGAATAGTCAGGACGACCCGTGTACCATCGCCGGCTTTGCTTTCGATCTCAAGGCCGCACGGTGGCCCGAATCTCTTGCGCAACCGGCCGTGGACGTTCAGGATACCGATGCCCGTCCGAACCGGAAACCCCTCCGGGAAGCGCTCCGCATCCGCCCGGATCGCCTCCCGGATTACCCCGAGCCGTTTGCCGTCCATCCCGTTTCCATCGTCCCGGACCAGGAGCGTCATGTATGACCCGTCCGTGCGAGCGGTGATCTCGATCCTCGTTCCCGGCGAGGCTCCTTCCATCCCGTGATAGATCGCGTTCTCCACTACGGGTTGAAGCAGAAGCCTCGGCACCGGGACGGCGGACAAGTTGTCGGGAACGTTGACCTCCCACACAAACCGTCTGCCGTGCCTGTGCGTCTGGATGCGCAGATAGTGTCGCATATATTCCATCTCCCGGCTGAGCGGGATCAGGTCCGCCCCTATTTCCATGCTGTACCGGAAGAGGTGAGCCAAAGACTCAACCACGTCGATGATCTCCTCCGCACCGATCTTCAGAGCCATCCCGCGAATGGTGTCCAGGGTGTTGTAGAGAAAATGGGGATTGATCTTGCTTTGGAGCACCTCGAGTTGCGCCTCCTGGTTCCTGATGCGCACCTCGTACACCGTACGTACCAGTTCATTGATACGCCGCATCATGAAGTCGAAGTGTCGCGCAAGATCACCCACCTCATCCGCCCGTTCCACGGGAACCGGTATGTGAAAGTCTCCGGTCTCGGCGATTTTCATCAGGTCCTGCAGCTCATTGATCGGTCGCGTGATGTGCAGTGAAAAAAGCCGCGAGAGCAGTACCGCGATAGCGATACCTAAAGACACCAGCCCAACCGTTGTCCACTTGATCTGATTGCTACTACGATCGAGCACGGCGTACGGCACCACGCTGATCGCCGTGAACCCTGAGAACGCGCTGTGGTTGGCCGTGAAAAGAGACGATTCGCCGGCGATTTCCCGAGTCCCCGCCGTCTCGAACTTTAGGGGAGTATTTAGCACGTCCGCGTGCGCGCCGATGAGCGCGCGATCGGTGTGGTAGCTGATTCGCCCCCCCGGTCCTACGAGTACTATCTCGCTTCCTTCCTGGAACGCCGCCCCCGAACAAATGTCCTCTACGACTCGATTGCTTACGTTGATGAGGAGAATCCCTATTCCCTCACCGCTATCCACGTCGCGCACCCGCCGAATAAGAGAGAACACGATCTCAGGGTCACGGAGCGGCTGCCGCTCTTCATGACTGCCGATTACCATCTTCTCGCCGCGAGAAACCATCACCCGGCCGTACCACGGCTCGGAGCGAACGTCATAGTCCGGGCGAAGCGCCCATCCCTTGCGAACGAACACCGGCTGCATCTCGGAACCGTCCGGAAAATAGTAGATGCCGACGAAATCATCCCGCATGGCCGTCATCGCCATGAGGCCTTCACGGACAATCGTGCGATGGAGCTGTAGGTTGGACCCCGATGTAGTCGACGCAAGAAGCCCGAGGGCCTGTCGCGTTTCCGCGTTCGAGTAGATCGAGCGCGATACTCGCTCGATTTCCTGCACGTTTGCGTCGATGCTCAGGTTGATTTGCTGGAGTATACGGCGATTCGATTGCACCGTCAGGTCGCGGATCGTCCGCCGTGCGGCCAGGTACGAAACGGATCCAAGAACCAGCAAGGCAACGCTAATCGCCATACTGACAATCAACGCGAGCTTCGTCCGTATCTTCATCCGGCTACTCTCGTCCCAAGGGTGGCTTGAACATGGGCATGCTTACCCCGCCCGTTTGTAGGTGACGGTAAAGATCGTATCGGCGAGCCATTTCTTGAAGTCGGGATTCTCTCGGATACATAATCAACGATGATCTGACCGAAATACGGCACATGCACAGAATCTCCGGGCTTCAAGACTACATACGACGAGCGGATGGCTCCTCGGGCAAACGCCCGTTCAAGGCCGCCCTGGAAGCTGCGCATGCTGATCACGAAATTATCTGGTTCGACGTGCTTTCGCTTCTCCAGGTGGTTGATGATGCGAACTACCTTGCGGCCAACCCGTTCCTCAAAGTCAGATTGCAGGATGACGCCGTACGCCTGGGTGGCGGACAACTGCTCGTCGTCATGACGGGCACGTTCACCGCTTTGCGAGAACATCCTTTTGGAAGCCCGAATGCTCCAATGCGCAGGTATCCGGCCAAGCCATGGTAGGCCGGAGTCCTTGTAGTCGGGATAGGGTCGCAGGTCAGTGGTCACTTCTTCTTCCTGGTCCTGCCGGTGGCGGTGCTGCTGCTCTTGGCGCTGGTCTTCTTGGCCTTCCTGCTACCCGATGGCTCGTTTGTGGCACGATTGGCCTGGCTACTCGTCGATGTCTCGTTTGTCCCCTTTGTGTCCCCTTTGGCAGTCGTAGCGGCGGATGTCCCCTTTATGTCCCCTTTCCTTGCGATCACGTAATGGACGCCTCGGCCCGTGGTGCCGACTTTGGCCAACAGTTTCTGAGCAACGAGATCGTCAAGATCGCGGGTGGCGGTCTTCTTGATGGCCCCCGTAAGTCGCTGGTACTCAAGATTGCCGATGCGGCCTGTGGTCTTCACGTGTGCGATGGCTTTGCGTTGTCGGTCATTTAGGTTCAATCCCGCCAGCACATCCGATGTCAGCCAGTCACGCCACAACGTCACGACAAACTGGCTGCCGCGCTGCTCGAACCGGGGAGGCGGTAGGTCCGACTCAAGGCAGTGACGGATCACATCGAGCGTACCGGTCCCCAGGTTCTCGATGTAGTGGGCGAGGTACAACGGCCTGGCGATCAGGGGATTGGACGGCTCGGACGAATGGGGTCTGGATAGGTCGTCAGGGCGCAGACCGCGCGGGAGACTACCCGGATTCCAGACCTCGAGCCGGTCCGCAAAGACCGAAACCTGAACCGCGGCGCCTGACGTGTAGTCGCGGTGAGCGACCGCGTTAACGATGATTTCCCGTATCGCCTCCTTTGGGATCTCGTACGTGACCGGCACGGCGGCACCAGCGGCACGTGTGCCGACCGACCGCGCCAGCTTGGACTGAATGATACCGCGCTCTTCGAGATACTCGATGAGGCTGTCGTAGAGCAGTGATGTCAGATCTGCCGTGTTGTTGAACCGCTTGTAAATCAACTCGGCCTTGGCTCGATTGGTCAATGCCGCCATCTTCGGATGGGGCTTGATGTCCTTGTCAGCGTTTTTCAGAAAAAGCAGGCGGTGTCGGCCCAGTTCGGTCGCGCGATTGAATTCGCGCTCGGTGGGCGACAGCCCATCCGTGGGGTCTTCCCAGCCGTATTCCACGGCGAACAACGCAACGAACACCGAACAAGCATCTACCTTGTCCAGGTACAGATCATCGGGGCGGCGGTTCTTCGCCGGCAGGTCTTCGAAGATGAACGCATCGAAGTGTCTGCCCAGCAGTCGATTGCCCTCGATGAAGTCGCGGATCGCTTTACGTTCCTCCGCTAACTCCTTTTGAACGCTGCTGACGAAGACGAGTTGCTTCATGATCCGTCTCCGTTCCCGGCAGTCGTAGCGACGGGGGCAATGATCGCTTCGAGCCGGTCGTTCTCGATGATCCAGCGGGGGATGACGGTCATGGGCAGGATCACATCGCGGTACTTGCCGCGAACGTACACGTCTCTGAGCACGTCATCGGCGATGTTCCAGATGAACGCGGTGATCCAGTTCAGTTGTGCGGTTTCCATTGATCCCTCGCTCCCACGCATCTCGCCATTGGTTTCGAGCGGCACGAGTCTCCAAGACTCTACTATACGTTTCTCAGTGTAGCGTTCATCACCTCACATAATTACTCATATTTATTAAATATAGATAATATAACAGGTTCTTCATGGCGATACGTTAGACGGCATTTTCCCCTTTTCGATTGAGAAGTTGATCATCAAACGTGACTGGTTCTATCGATGAAATGGTAATCCCTCGTGCCGTTTTGTGTTGAGGGTTTATCAGAACGTTCCATTCTCCGGATACAACGGCAGATGGAACAGCCAATAGTACGGTTTCGTTTCTTTCGAGCCACTCTTTTCCGCGTCGTGATAGCTCTTTTATTGGAGGACTTTTCCGCCAGTCATCTGGAAGTGTCCCTACCTCAATCCGCTCCTTTGTCGCATCTTCGGGAAGGTGTATTTCCGCAAGGTAGATGTCCCTGGGAACCAATGACATCGGCAGATGTACCAAAAACTCAACCGTTGCCAACGCTCTGTTTTCGGCTGTGTATACTACCGCGGTTCCTTTGGGATTCCATCGGCCTCCGTATAGTCGTGCCCCTTCCCCGGTAAGGTCTTCGATATATCTCCGTTTTGATATCCGATAGACCATCATTACGCAAAGACACCGTGTTCAATTCTTCCTAACTCGTCGAGAACCATGTGCGCTCCATATCGCGACGAGAGCAATTCCAGCGGGGTTCTATTCCCAAGTGCGCGGTTCGCCGTGTTTACCCACGCCTGGAACTCCTCCTCTGAATCGAAGACTTCATTTCCCCGTGTATATATTTCCGCAATCTGAATGATTTGCTCAGACACCGCCTGGGTTAACCGATCCTGATCCTTTTTTCGTTGAATTGTTCGCTCCGTTACGTGCAAAAGCTGGGAGATTACTCGCATCGGTACGTTGATTCTGCCGGCAAGGTGCAGTAACGACCGTTTCGGCACACCTGTTTTTCCCAATTCATACAAATCTATGTCGGAATGAATCGGCCTCCCTATCACTTCGCTACCGCCCAACAGTCCTTCTATTGTGTACCTACTCATACCCACCTCCGACGTATGTCTTATAGTATAGCGACATTTGTCGGGGCATCAAGCAGGGGATCGCTGATCACCCGCCGGCTGCTGCGGCGACCGTAGGGAGCCGATTGGTGCGTCCGTTGCCGCGGAGCGCTCTCCCTTGATTCAGCCGGGTCACGACCGAGGGACCGTCGAAAGAAAGACATCCGGAGTCATGACGGGCAGGCCCTTTGATGGGTAGTGCTTCAGATTGCGAGTAACCAGGAACGCCATCCCGTTATCCTGGGCGCACTCATACTGCACGCGATCCTCAATGCCGCGCGGTTTGGCAGTCAATGCTGCATCGATGTTCTTCGGCGTCACCGGTAAGAGCGTCAGCACCGACCGAAGCTTCCGTATCAGTGGATCCGCTGTTTCGCGGTCCCCTTGAGT
>JANQHT010000040.1 GCA_028282545.1 Spirochaetales bacterium | reverse complement strand
TTGCGCAGGTATTCGTCGTCCTGGCGGAGCGACGCGTCCCCCGAGAAGCGCACCGCGGTCGATTCAGGGCGGATGTCAACGCCCATGAGGCGCGCCTGGTACTCGCCGGCGAAACGGTACGACCGGCGGTACCCGTCGTCGATAACGACACGGCCGCCGAAAAGGGGGAGTGCCAGGTCGTGGGAAAAGGAAGCGCGGTAGGCGTCGTCGGTAACCGAGACAAAGGTCTCCGTGGAGAACGGAGCTTGCAGGAACGTGGCACTCGCCTCCGTCCGGCTGCTGAATATCCCCGAACCACCCTCGGTATTTCTGAAGGCGTCGTTCTGCAGCGACACAAATTGCGTCAGGGATACGGCGCTCATTAGCGCGCGATCTCCACCGGCGGTGAGTACCCAATCGGGGGACCACGAGAGTTCAACGTGGCCCCCGACGCCCGTCCGCCAACGCGGGTCGGCGCCGTGGAGTTCATCCAGATAGAGCGTACCCTTTGCCGACCTGGTGACGGCCACGTCCACCAAGCGCAGGGAGGCATCACCCGCGGGGAGGGTGGCGGAAGCGGGCACGTTCCGTCCGTTTACCGCAACGCTCCCCGAATCGGTGTCAATCGAGATCTCGGACCAGCCGGCGGCGAGATCACCGGCAACGTCGTCCGTGGCGACCCGCACTTCGAGCGCCTCCGCGTCCGACGCAAAGGAGGAGGCGGCGCGAATGATCATCTCGCTGTTCGCCGCGTCGTAGGAGGAGAGGTCCTCTGCGTAGGCGAAGAGGCGCAACGTGGCGTAGTCGTTGCGCGAAAAGGGCGTCGTCTCCGTCCGAAACCGCGCCTCGCCGTCCGCCGCATCGATGCCGCTCCACCGCATCTTTGCAACCCGCTGCGAGCCGCCGCCGTCGGGGTGAAAAACGTCGGCCACGACCGCGCGCGACTCCCTGAGCGACGCCGTCGAAAGAAGCGGATCCACCACGTTCGTGACCGCCACCGTTCCGCTCCCGCCCCCGGCCACGGTCGCCGCGGAGCGCGTCTCGAGGACGGCCCGGGATGCTATCAGACGCCCGGCGGGTATGCCGGTTGCGCCGGAGACGAGCACCAGGCGCAGTGCCCTGACATCCGGGAGCGTCGCCCGGTCGGCGTCGGGAAGATCGATCGTTACCGTGGTCCACCGGTCAACGCCGCCGGTACGGAGGTCGCCCGCCAGATCGAATGTCGCGATGGCGGCCGGTTCCGCCGCGTCCAGGATGCCGTTGCCGTTTGCGTCCTCCGAGTAGGGATCGCCTCCGTCGGGGCGACGCGTACCGGCCAGGGCAACACCGCCGGGGGTCGTGAACGGCAGCTCCGGCTGCAGGCGGCTTTCACCTTCGTCCAGGTTGCCGTCGCCGTCTAGGTCCTCCCGGAGCGCTCCTATCTGAAACAGGAGCGTCGCGTCGGCGGGTAGGTTGGCCACCCCGTCGTCCGGTTCGAAACGGAGGGCGAGTTGGATCGACTCAATCGATCTGCCGTCCCGGAGGGCCGCGCCGTTCTGGAGCTGGATGCCGCTCCACCGTCCCGCGGCAAAATCGTCCCATTCCATGATCGCCACCGCTCCCGACAGGGGCGCATCTCCGTTCCCCGCCAGGTACGGTCCGATTCGCGGCGGCGATGCGTCGGCGATGAGCGTGCCGCTGCCGGTATAGTCCTCCAGGATGACGTTTCCAAACGCGTCCTCCCGCTGGTAGTCGCGGTATTTTATGTCCACCCGGTCGCCGGCATCCAGCGAAGCCGGTGTGGCCGCGGGGAAGAGCGTCGAAGGAGAGACGCGAATCGTTGCTTCCTCCGATTCCATCGAGAGGAGGCGCAGGTACCCGGTGGTATCGCTTCCGAGCAGTTGCAATGACAGGGCCGCTTCGGCGGCGAGGCCGCGCCCTTCCACGTCGTCGAAGGCGACACCGGTGGAGAGCGACACAAAACCGGGATTCTGGTCCGCCACGGTCGAATAGCCGTCGGTCCAGACGTTCCAGCGGAGGGCGCCCGCGAGGTGCGTCGACACCGTATCGGAGGCGTTCCAGCGGTTCCCGATCGCGGCGACAACTTGCGGTTGCGTCCGTTGCGGATCGTTCCGCCGGTAGGAGATCTCCACCAGATCGGTGGAACGCGGCGTGTCCGGGAACTCGACCGCTCCGCTATAGTAGTCAACGCGGACTCCTGGCACCGGGCGCCCGTTGACCGTTGCCTCCACGGTGCCCGGCACCGCGTCGGATTCTATGAAGTACTCGCCGCCCTTCGTTCGTGCGGTGACCAACAGGTCCACGGGGCTTGCCGCGGGAGGGTTGCCTCCGTAGATCGCCGCGCCGAAGGAGTCGGTGTCCGCGAAGGGAAAACGATACGCCGCCGACCGCGGTGCCGTACCCGCCTGGATAACCTGGATGTACCTCCCGTCCTGGCGCAACTCAAAGGCGTACCGTTCGGTATCCGCCGGCCGCCGGCTGCCGCGTTCAACCACCTGGATCGTCGTCTCCGTCGCAGCGCGCCCGTCATCCAGGGCGTAGAGATTGCCGTTTTCAAAGAGGGGAAAGAGGGCGGGGTCATGGAGAACGAGCCAGTCGCGACCGTCCGACAGGGGGGCGCGGTAATCTGCCAACTCGGTGTAGTCCACGGTGCCGTCGAAGGAAAAATCGTCGTTGCTACCCGACGTAGGACTCCGGTCCGTGCCGTCTCGCTGAACGAGTGCTCCGTCGCCGTTTGCCGCTGCTCCCACGGCGCCGGCCGACGTCTCGTAATAGACGAGAACCCGGGTTGCGGCGGGCTCGGCCAGGATGATCTCCCCGTCGGCAGTGTCCACCACGTACTCGTCGGTGTCCAGGAGGCGGTACCGTCGCGTGGAATCCGTTTCGAGAAGCGCCCCCTGGTCGTCCTCAAGGGCAACCGCAACCGTAGTGAGCGAGCCATCGGGCAGGGCAAAACCCGCCGCCCGAACGAAGTTGCTGCCGACGATGCGCGTCTCATTCACCGGCGAGGTGCCCGCGTACGTTTGAACGACCGGGAACGAACCCTCCAGGTTGAGCAACACCTCGTGTTCCGTACGATCAGTTCGGAACCGTGCGGAGATGCCGGGAACGTCGGCGGTGCCGCGCCCGTCTCCCACGGGGACGTAGGGATACGCGGAGATACCGAAGGGGCCGCGCCCTACCATCGCCTCCTGTACAAACGCCTCCTCGCTGCCGCGGTAACCGAGCAGCACGGAGTTGAAGAGGGAATCGTCGTAGAACGTAGCCTCAAAAAAGTACGTGCGGTAGAGCCACAGGGAGAGCGTCATGTCCACGGTCTGGCCGAAAAGTTCCGTTTCAAACCCGGGGTAGGCGTACGGGAAGGTGACGCGGGATCCGTCGGCAAGGGCCGGGTGAAAGGCGATCCCCAGGGCAACCCTCGAACCGGCGACCCAGTTGCCCAGGAGGTAGAGGTCCACGTCCTCGCTCTCCGGGCCGATCTGGAACACCGAGGGGGGAGCTTCTTCTTCAAGAAAGGGGTTGAACGGGGCAAACTCCGCCGGCGCGGTGTCGGTGGCATCCGTTGGATTCGTCGATTCCGGTGCGGCCGCAACCGGGATCGGAGGCAGCAAAAGGCACAGCGCAGCGAGCCGGAGTGCCACACTTGTTACGGAGTCCATTCCTAGGCTATTATTTTCGAACATCGACGGTGTGTAAACAAAGGCATGTCAACGGATCACGACAAGGCTAAGGCATTTGTAGGACGACTCCTCCAGAATCCGTCGCTGCGGGACTTCTCCGAGTTGCAACGAGAGGAGCAGATCATTCAGTTTCTCCACGTGAATGCCGCACAACTGGGTCCAACGCTGAGCACGCCGCAGTTCTTCGCCGGAAAAAACTGGAACCAGATCTTTTCGATCCTCTTAAACGCCCTCTACGAACTGGTCAACGATGAGCTGCTCCCGAAACTGGAAGAGCTGATCCGCTCAAAGCTCGACCTCGCCTTCCTTCGTCACATGCGACAGACCCGCGTTGACGATGAACTTGTACAAAAACAGCTCATCGCCTTCGCAACCGACGTCCTGAAGAAGCCGGACGCTCGCCGGAACTTCACCGGGGCCTACTCGGCGCTGGTTTTCGGGATTGCCGACCGGTACCTTACCGTTGCATTCGATCAGAAGAAGTACGTCCACTTCGAGTTGACCAAAGTACAACGGTTGCGCATGAACAAAGAGGAAACGCGCAATTTCGTTCGGCTCACCCTGCTTCTCAGGCCCATTGTCAATCTCGGAATGAGCACGGCCGCGACCCAACAGGAACGTTCAACCGGCATGGTCCAGAGCCAGTTTGCCGAAAAGGTCATGCACACGGCGAAATCGGAGATGAAGTACATTCCCGAGCAGGCGCTCAAGAGTGCCGTCGATGCGAGTCTCTCGTTCAACGAAAACCGCTTCGTCGAAGCTACGTCGCGGCTGGCAGCGATCTTCGCCGCCCGTAGCCGGAGCTACCAGCCGAATATGCGCGTGGACCGGGGAGCGGACAGCCCGGACAAGAGTTGGATCAGCGTTTCACGTCGAAACTACAAGTACTACGGTTTCGACATCAAAATGCTCGATGAACTGTACAAGATTGCGGCGGAGAACAACTGGTAGCGTTTTTATGGGTACCCGAACACGAAATGTCCTTGAAAACATCGTTCTGGCCGCGATCATCCTGGTCCTGCTCCAGACGCTTTTTGAAGACCTCGCGGTCGTTCTCGACTGGAGTATCGGTGTCCGGCGCGTGCTGCTTATCTTCGGCTTTTTCTTCGATCTCTTCTTCACGGTCGAGTTCGTCGTTCGGAGTTACGAAGCGTGGCGGTATGGTCGCCTCGGCAACTATTTCTGGTACGAACGGGGGTGGATCGACCTCCTGGCGAGCATTCCCCTGCTGTTGCTGAACAGCGGACCGGCGGTTCTGGCAATCCTCGCCGGTGGCGTTTCGGTCGTCGGCGTGGCGGGCATGCTCAACGTCCTGAAGGTCGTGAAGGCGATTCGGATCGCCCGCGTGCTGCGCCTCCTGCGTGTTCTGAAGATCTTCCGCCGAATCAAGAACGCCGAGTCGGTCATGGCGCAACGACACGTCGCCATGATCAGCGCCACCACCGTCTCCGTGTTCGTGCTGGTCCTGCTGGCGGCCACCATGGTGGAGGCGTTTGTGTCGGCCCCGTCCCTGGACGCGCGCTACCAGCAGCACAGTTTTGACATGATCGAGCTGATCAGCAGCGACCAGATGCGCCGGGCGCCGGCGCTGCGAACGTCGCTCCTAAAGATGGATTCGGCGGTTCTGCTGGTTCGCGACTCCGGGAGTGTCGTGTTCAGCCGTCACCCCGACAGTTACTATCTTCGCCACTTCGGCCCCGGTGACTACGGTTATATCGAAGCGCGCGGTGTGGAACTCTTTGTGGATCTGCGCCCGATCAACCAGGAACAGTCGGCCACGAATATCCGCTACTTCGTCGTGATCATCGCGATTGTCTTGATCTACATGTTTGTCTACAGTCCCCACTTCGCAATGACGGTTTCGGATCCGATTCACATCATGCGCCGGGGAATGTCGGAAAAAGCGTACAACCTCGAGGTGATCGTTCCAGGGCAGTACCGGCACGATGACGTCTACGAGCTTTCGAAGCTCTACAACGAAGTGTTCCTCCCGATGAAGGATCGTTCATCCGGGGACGAGACCGAGGTGTCCGCCCTGAAGATGGACGATCTGAAGGACATGTTCGAATAGAGACGGCACAATGGTCGTCTCCATGTTATCGGTCATTCTCGAAATTCCCGACGTCGCCTCAATAAAGGACAAACGTCGTGAGGTCCACTCAATCCGTGATCGTGTAGTTCGAAAGTTTCGCGTCTCCGCCGCCGAGGTGGATCTCCTCGACAGCCATACCTTCAGCCAATTGGCCTGCGTCGTCGTTTCCAATAGCAAGGTTCACGGCGAACGCGTGATGCAGCGGGTTCTCCGGTTCGTGGAAGACGAGGTTTCCGGACGTGTCCAGGACGCCCAGATCCACTCGGAATCGTACGGCTGATCGATCAGCGCGGGAACAGGTAGAGGTCCGGCAGGACGAACTCGTCCTCCAGCGAAAAACTCCGGTGGGCGGTCTTCTCGGCAACGACGGTTACGCGAAAGAGGTGGCGAAACGGGTCGTAGTCCGCGTGGGTAGCGCGGATCTCGAACGCCGCGGTGCGGCTTGTCCCCACCTCGCCGGCTGCTTCCGCCCTCGGGCAAAAGAGGTACGTTCCCGGCGTGTGGTCCGAAACGGTATAGGGATTTGCCCAGCGGGAATTGAACATCGCGGCGCTCTCGCCGTCCTTGAACAGCTCGACCTCCAAACCTGCCAGGGGTTCAAAGGTCGTGCCGTTGAGGAGACGACCCCGGATGACCGGGAAGTTGAATGCAGGTCCGGGCATCTCTTCGGCGCCGTCTCTGTACCCCCCGGGGGCGCGCGGGACCGACGTCACCTGCCGCATCGCTTCGTTTGCCAGTCGGAGGATATCAACCTGGACCTGATGGTCCTGCTCCAGTTCCCGGGTGAGGCGTGCAATTCCGCGGGTTGATCCGGTATAGCGCGGCTGCAGCCTGTTCAAAACGTAACAGGCGGCGTCCCGAAGCGCGTCACCGTCGGCTTCGAAGTCCGGTGCGATCTGGTCGAGCGCGTCAAAGACGAGGCTCTCCATCAGGTTCTTAATCTCCATTGGACGCTCCCTTTTCGAACTCAACCGGGACATCGAAGATCTCCTGGTGGGCATCCACCGCTTCGCGCAGGTCCTTGAGCGTCTCCTTGAGTGCAAAATAGTTGAGACCCGCGTAGTAGATCTTTGAGAAAATGGAAAACACGATCTCCTGCTCGTCCACGTGCATGGTGAAGTAACAGCCGTACTCGTACAGGGTGTGGATGATCTCGTCCATTCGTTCCCGTACAAAATCCGCCATCGTGGTGGAGAAGGTGAAGGTGAACACCAGTTCGAGAAACTTTGAGTCACCGTCGATGAACATGGCGATCTGGAAACCGTCCGGCGCGATCAGGGTGGAACTGTAGCTGTCGTCTGCCGTCTCGCCGTCCTGGATGTCGTAGCCGAGTTCGCGGAAGAGGACGGCCACCCGGCGAACGCGTTCCTGAATGAGACGGTTATGTTTCATCTGGTGGGAGTCTACACCATCGCAATGGCGGACGCAATAAATCGTCAGCGGCGCTGGGGCGGGAGATAGTCTGTATCGACGTTTTCCAGGGATCGCACGATCGAAAGACGGGCGCCTTTGTGGATCGATTCCAGTTCTTCCACAACTGGGCGAAAACGCGACCGGATGTTTCGCGTCTTCAGAGGACACGCGATGTTGCTGATCGGTAGCTCGAGTCGTTCCACCACGCGCGAGATGTGACGTTTTGCAATCAGCGCCATGGGGCGGACGATACGAACGGAGCCTCCGAAAAAGGCCTGGTTTGGAACCATGGTAGCCACCGTTCCCCGGGTGGCCATGTTCATGAGCGTTGTTTCGACGATGTCATCCAGGTGGTGCCCCGTTGCGATCTTGGGTATTCCCGGCCAGGAACGAACCGTCTCAAAGAGGATGCGCCGCCGGTTCCGGGCACAGGTGTAACAGTTGAACGTTCCGCCGTAGCTGTCGGGGTTGATGTCCGCCCGGTGAACGGTGAGCGGCACGTGCAGAGCGTCAAAAAACTCGTGCAGGGCCTGCAGGCGGTTCGGCGGATGGGGGTACTGGCGGAAGTCGATGATGAGCGCCTTTAGGTCGTACGTGATGGGCAGGAAACGACGCCTCAAGGCGAGCGCGAGGGCAACGGCGAGGCTATCTGCGCCTCCGGATACGGCGATCAGGACGCGGTCCCCCGCGCCGATCATCTCGTATCGGTTGATACCTTTGCCGACGAGCCGAAGGAACTCCTTGAGCCACCGCGGATGATCGACCGTGTGGAGCGCGCGAACCGCGTCAAAGGGCATCGTTGATTGCGGCGGATAGGTACGCGAGCGCATCCCCAAGCAGCGGTGCGAGGTCCGGAGCGACCATTAAGCGGATTCGCCGGAGGGAACGGGAAAACCCGGCCACGACGTTGGGCGAGAACACACTGACGTCACGAAACGAACGGGCAACCCCGTTCTCGATTACCGGCGTGTCGATTTCGAACGAGATCGGGTCGGGAAGATCGAGGATTACCTCGTGGCCCATCACCGACCGCGACGATCGGGCGTCAAGGTCAGCGGCGACCGCCGCCTCAACGCGTTCGCGGGCATCGATCCTCTCGAGGGCACCATGCTCGTCCGGTTCGAATGCGATATCCGCCACCGGTTTTAAGAGATTCCGTTCCGGCACCATACGAATCAACGCAAAGGGCGGAAACCGGCGGGAACCGATTTCGCGGACAAAGGACTCATCGTCCATGCCGTACAGATCGCCCGGTTCGATGACACCCTCCCGAAGACCGAGAAAGACCGCCTTTTTGATCATCGCCGTGGCGGTGCGCACCGTCCGGTGCCAGTACACGGCGCGATACATGAGGAACTTGGAAAAGAGCACGTTTTCCATCGCAGAGAGGCCGGCGTGTGGAATCGCGAGACCACGGTATCCGTCCGCGACGATGCGGCTCAGGGCGTAGTCCGTGTCCTGGATGCCGTAGGGCACGCCGCAGAAATAGGCGTCTCTGTTCAGGTAGTCGAGCTTGTCCGGATCCAGGCTACCCGAGAGGATGTTGCGGTAGAGATTGATTTCATCGATCCCGCCGCCGTCAATTTCGTCGTCAACGATTGCCGCCACGTGGCCTGGATCAACACCGTACTCGCGAAGCCGCGTGGCCAACGGCTCCTCCTGCACGATCTGCGCCGTCAGGCGCTCGTGCGGTTCCAGGGGCAGGCGTTTGAAACTGTGCGTGTACGGAAAATGACCCACGTCGTGCAGCAACGCCGCCGCGAGGAACGATTTGACACCGTTTAGGGAAAGGTCCGGAGGCTCCGGAGACCGGAGGAGGCGCAGAATCATGCGCTTCGCCACGTGGAATACGCCGAGGCTGTGGTTCAGCCGCGTGTGCGTCGCCCCGGGGTAGACAAGGTACGTGGGCCCCAGTTGACGTATCCGGTTCAACTGCTGGACCGGAGGGGTGTCGACGACGCGGAGAAGCGCCGGGTCGAGGTAGATGTGGCTCCAGACGGGGTCCCGTACCGGTTCGGAGTGGACCGAGTTGATGTATCCTTCGATTTCACGGATTGTGCCCATCGTTGCCTTTCCCCGGAGCGCATACTACCATTGGCCCGTGTCGTTGACCATACGATTCGCCGGTGCCGTTCTTTCCGCGGTATTGCTCGTATCCGTTGCCGGGTGCGCCCGCCGGCGAAACGGTGCGGAACCGGTCGCAACGGGGCCGGCCGGGGAGGCCGCTCCCGTTTCCGACCGGGGTGGGACGGGGGGCGAAGCGGCAATCACGGCCGGCAACGGCGGGTCCACCGTCGCGCCGGAGGCCGTTCAATCGCAACCTCAAGTACAGTCGCAGCTGCGTTTTGTTCCGGTACCGGATGTGGAGCAGAACGGATTGCCCCTTACCATCGTCGCGCCGTCGGGAAATCCCCCGTCGTTTCCGGCGACCTCCGATGGTATGGAGGTTGTTGCCGTTGCCCTGGCGGACGAAGATGTGTACGCCTGGTTCGTAACCGGCGACCGGGACGTGATTGACCCGACCCTGGAAATACTCGATATCATTGCAGGTGTTCGGGGCCCCGAAACCGCCGAACTCGACGACCGGTACGTCCGTGAGGTTGCAACGGAGGCTGCCGGTCGGTTCGAGACTCTTCCGGCCCAGGCACTCCTGATTCGCGAGGCCGACGGTGTCTACCAGTTGCGAGTGTCCGGCGATGATCAGCGTCTGATTTGCCGGATCTACCTGGAATCGGGACGCGTGGTTGACCTGGAGTGGTACGAGGAGACGTGGCCGTAAACGTGTCTCTTCACGGAACCGATATTCACATAAGATGTATCATCTGCTGATCGAAGCGGGCGGCCTGCAACAGTTACAACGGGTGAACCCCGAGTGGAGCGATACGTTTTCCGCGTCGCTTCAACGGGTGGCCTCTGAACACGGGTTCGCGGAGGTAACACGCGAGTCGGATTGGCTCCTGTTCGCGTGGGAAACCGAACACATCCCGGAGTCTGAAGCGGTTGCTCGGTACATCCAAGCTGTCGACAAAGCGGTGGAACACGAATCAGACACGTTGCTCGGGTACTCCCTCGTGGTAGACTTCATCGACGGCGATCGGGGAGGGCCGGCTTCACGCCTGGCGAAACTCCTGGCAGCCCTGCGGCGTACGGACCGGGAACGGGGGACGTGGCTGACGGCCGCCGCGTACGGAGGGATCGAGCCGTTCGTGGAAACTACGCCCGTGGGCCCCCTCTTTCTCGTGAACGGCTACACCATGGAGCGGAACTACGGCCTGTCGGACTACGACAGTGCCGTTTCGGATCCATCCTTCCGGCGAGCGCTGCTTGACCGCCTTGGGAGCACATCCGGCGGCGGTTATGCGGGCCGCATCGTGGTCCGGGGTGACGACCTGCAGCAGCTTGTCGGCAACACCGGTGCAGCGTGCACGGAGTACGCAGGCATCACGACCCCGATCGTCTGGTGGCGGGACGTTCCGCACCACGATGATCGAGCGGAACTGGACTTGGCGTTTCTGCTTGCGGTACGCGACGATGAGCGACGCTCAAGGATCAACGGGCGCGAAGAGCACGCGCGGCTCGCCGAGTATCGACGGCGTTTCGAGGCTCGATCCAACGTGTATTTGTCACCCGGCTGGCGTTCCGGAGAACTCCGCGTCGCCGCCGGTCTCATGGCAGAGTTCCTTGCGCGTGAAACGCGA
>JANQHT010000087.1 GCA_028282545.1 Spirochaetales bacterium | reverse complement strand
AGTGAGAATTGCGCGGAAGCTAATCCGCGCCTCCTTTCGTGCCGATGAATAACGCAGAGGTGGAGTAGACATGATTGATCGACACATCGCGATCGCACTGGTCATCGTAGCGCTCCTCGGCGTACCGGCGATCGCACAGAGCAACTGGGAGGGAACCGCCGTTGTCGGAGAATCTGCCGACTTCCCGCCCGGCGGCATGTACGCGGCGTCCAAATCGTTCCCGCTCAACAGCATGGTCGACATAACCAGCAACGCCAGCGGCAGGTCGGGACGGGTCATCATCGTACGAACGCTCGACGATCCCGGTGTCTTTATGCTCCTCTCTACCACCGCCGCCGATGCACTGGCGATCGAACCCGGGGACACCACGACGGTCCGGGCCCGGCCCGTTTCGCTGCCCGGGTTGACCGCCGTCGATCCGAACCAAGATTTACCGTTCCACCCGGATCCCGATATCAATCCATCGGCGAGCCTGGGTGATCCGAACCGTACCGTCATCGACCCCGATGGGATTGAAGTTCCGCAAACGCCGGAACGCGCCGTTGAAATGGAACCGGTCGCGGAAGCGGCGCCCCACACGGAACCCTCCTCGGAGCCGGAACCAGAGCCGGTGACCGAACCGATCATTGAGCCGCCGCCGCAGGTGGAAACGGAGGCGATCGTCGAGGCGCCGGAAGCAACACCGGACATTCTCCCGTACCGCCCGGTACCGGCATCACCACACGTCGTGGTTGCGTTGAACGCGCCGACGGCGCCGGAGGAAGAGGTTATCCCGGAACCGGTTGAACCGGCGATCACCGAATCCACGGAAGCGGAAGAGAGCCTGCCGATCATCGCGCCGCCTGCAGCCGCGATGCCCGCGATTGCGTTGCCGCTGGTGGTTGACCGGTCGGAACCGGAAGTTGACGAACTGGTGGCCCGCTTAGCGTCGGCACCGTTGCCGGTGATCACCCTTCCGCTGGTGCCGGTCGAGGATGAGGTCGAGCCGGGAGATCTCCTGCGCGTCGAGCAGGAACCGGAAGTGGTTCTGTCGTTGGTGCTGGCTGAGCCGGTGGACGAGTCCGAACCGGACTTAGGCCCGACCCCGCCGGAGCCGCCGGTGGAACCGGTCGTAGAGATCGCATCGGTCGCGGAGCCCGAACCAGAACCGGTATCGGAACCCATGGTCGTTGAAGAGCAGTTCAAGCCGACTCTTGTTCCCACCGAAAGCGTGATCACCTTTGAGCGAGCGGAGTTCCGCCCACCGGACGTTCCCGAACCCCTGGCGGAGGACGTGCCGGAACCCGTTGTCGAGCCGGAGGTGGAACCGGAAGTGCCCTCCGCAGCGTTAACGAGCGTACCGGAACCGGCGGTGGAACCCGCGGATCTGCCCTTGATTCGGGCGCTGGAACGGGACGCGTACTATCTCCAGGTGGCGGCTTTCACGAGCCTTCAGAGCGTTAGGGCGACGCTGGACTCGCTCGGAACGCGGTACCCCGTGGCGGTCCTGCCCGAAGAGGCCACTGAACGACGCATCTATCGCGTTTTTGTGGGGCCCCTCTCCGCCGACGAACGCGGTTCGGCCCTCTACTCGGTTCGGAACCGGGGGTTCCGCGACGCCTTTGTCCGGTTGGCCACGCCATAGCTGGACGCGCGCCGGCGACTAAATGCCCTGGTAGGTAAGCCAGACGGCCAGTGCGCCGGCGGTATCGATAACGCCCAGAGCCTGGAGAATCGCACCTGCGACGAGGATTGCCGAAAGCGGTGTTGCCACCGGGTGAAAGAGCCGTTTGCGCGCCACCAAGCGTCGTATGGGCCCCAGAACGCCGAGACCGGCCAGGGCAATCGCGAATACCCGGCGGGCTATCGCGGGCGATTCGACCGACCACGCCTGGAGTGAGAAACCCCACCGTACAACAACCGCGTTGAGGAGTTGAAACCTTCCAAGGGCGATCAGCAGTCCCATTACCACGAGAAACAGGCCGCTGGCGACTCGTATCGTGCCGAGATAGCGCGTGATGCGGCCGATTCGACGGGAGATCGTACCGAACGCCCCCGCCGCGATCAGAAACGGTACACCCAGGCCGATGGAGTAGACCGAAAGCAGCACAACTCCACGGCCGATCTCGCCGCTCGTTCCGGCCAGGATCAGAATACTCGCCAAAATGGGGCCGATGCACGGGCTCCAGCCGGCGCCGAAAGCCATTCCCACGACGGCAGCCCCGAGATACCCCGAGGGCGCCTCCGTTAGGTGGGCGCGCTTTTCGTAGTTGAGAACGGAAATAAAACCGAACATGACGTTTACACCGAGCACGACCACGATCGCTCCCGCCGCAACGTTTACCCAGCGACCGACCCCGGCAAACAGAAACGAGGTGGACGAAACGAGCACGCCAAAAAGAACAAAGACGATCGAAAAGCCCACCACAAACGCGACGGTTCGCAGGATGATTCTCCTGCGGTCAAATGAACCGTCCCGTACCGCCGCGAACTCCACACCGCCGACAAAACTGAGATAGGAAGGAATCAGCGGCAGTACGCAGGGGGAGAAAAACGACAGGAGCCCCGCTGCAAAGGCGATAAGGAGCGTCAGTTCTTCCATCAGCTGGACGCGTTTTTTAGCAACGCCTCGAACGCGTCGAACACTTCGGGCTCATCCCAGTAGCGCGTACCCATGAGCTGAGCCACGATCACGCCGTCCGGTCCAACGATCACCGTTGTGGGGATACCGCGCACGCCGTACTGCGTTGCCGCGAAACCGCGCTCGTCAAGTGCCACCGGAAAGGTGTAATCGAACTCATCCACGAAGGCACGCACCGCGCCGGCCGCTTCCTGAACGTTGACCGCCAGCATCTCGAACGACTGTCCTCCAAAGGCGTTGTTGAGTCGTTCCATCGACGGCATTTCCTCGCGGCAGGGCGGGCACCAGGTGGCCCAGAAATTCAGAAATACAAACGATCCCGCCAAGTCGCTCAGGGCGACCGATTCGCCGGTAATCAACTCCGTCTGGAAGTCAATGGCCGGAATGTCGCTACGAAAGGTCTGCATGTTCAACGATCGAAACAGTTCGCGTGCCGCGGCGAGATCGTACGATCCATCGTGGACGCCCCATTCGACGTTGGACCGGTCACCGACCGGCCCACCTGTCGGCGGCGCCCCAGAATCGATCGGCCTGGGATCGGGCGATTGCACTTCCCGGTCACCCCCGGCGAATGCGATAGTCGTGGGGAACACCAAGACACCAAGGGTCATCGCCAAAAGTCGACGTAGTACACGGTTCATGCGAGAAACATACATCGCTAAGCGTTCGAAAGCAAAAAGGTCGCGACGTTGTATAGGGCATGCGCCGAAATTACCATAGGAAGACGGTGAAACCGCACCCACAGGGCCCCGAGGATGATCCCCGCAATCACGGCGTAGACCGTACCCGTGGTGCCCTGATAGATGTGCCCCAGCGAAAACGAGACGGCCGATACGATCACCGCCGCAACGGTGGAACGCGATAGCAGGCGAAGTCGTGGAATCAGGTACGCCCGAAAGAAGGTCTCCTCCGCTGCAGCGGCTATAACAAGAAACACCACCGTTGCCGACACTTCCGCCGTTCCAGCCGGTGCCCGGGAGAACGGTGACGCGGCGCCGGAAGTCGGTGTTCGAAAGACGCTGGACAACCCCAGCGCTCCAACGCCGAGCAGAACGGCCCCGAAGAGCGCCCACAGGACGTACATCGTCACGGGTAGACGTTGTTTCGCGCCGCCATCGACACTTCGCAGTTCGGCGAGATCGGCATCGATAAGGTAACCGACAAGCAGCATAAAGGCGGTCAGAAAAACCGCGGTCGGAAGAAGGTCTCGCCCCGGTGCCGGCGCAGAGGGGGCGCCGGTCCAAAAGGCACTGAGCCCGGGCGCGACATAGAGCGCATACAGGACGAGGATTTCGCGCAGAAGCCGTGACCGCTGAGAAACCATTGTATTGGCGGGATTCTTCCACGGATCGGTAAAAAGGTCCACGCCGCGATCTTTTCTCTTGGCAACGGGACCGTATCCAGCTAAGCTTGTACCGAGGTAAAAAGGTTGATACCCGTAATCCTGATTATAGCCTTCGTCCTCGTGATTGCGGCGTATATCGTCGTTCAACGGGCGGGAGGTGTGTCCTTTCCGTGGCTGCAGTTCTACGTTCGCGGCAAGGAGTCCGGCTTCTCGTTTCAGGAGGTTAACCTTCTTCGAACGGTGGCCGTCAAGAATAAACTCAAGAATCCAACGTCGCTTTTCTGGAGCGTCAGGACGCTCGACCGGTGTATTCGGTCGGCGATCGTTTCCTTTCGTTCGGCGGGAACCGAGAACTCGCCGAAAACGCTCGAGTTTCTGAACAAGCTCTTCGATTTTCGCCGTCGCGTAGAGTTCAACCAGCCAAAGTACAAACTGGGACTGACATCAAGCCGCGGTATCGCAGCCGGGCAGACGCTGAAGATTACGGTCCCAGGTGTCGGCGTGTACGTTTCAAAGCTGATCGAGAACAACAGGCGTTACATCGCCATCGCCTACCCGCAGGGGAACCAGTTGCCGCCGGGGTTCTCCTGGAAGGATCAGCTGTTGAAGATCTATTTCTGGCGTGCCGAGGACGCGGGGTACTATTTCGAGGCCAAGGTCTTGGCCGACTACATTGATCGCAAAGTCCCCATCCTCCACATAGCGCACTCCGACAACCTCGTCCGTACGCAGAAACGCAAATCGGTCCGGCGGCAGGGCGGCGGTCCTGCGACGCTCTTCCCGCTGACCACGATAGACCAGGCCAACGAAAACGTTGAATCCGCCGGCGGATACCGGTGCAAACTGGTGGACCTCTCGGAAGACGGTACAGCGGTCGCGATCGGAGGCCGCGCAAAAGCCGGACAGCCGGTGAAAATTCAAGTTGATTTGGACGGTAGTATCGTTGTCCTCTGCGGCGTCATCAAATCGGTCAATTTCAAGCAGAAGACGCGAGTCAGCGTATTGCACGTACAGGCCGAGGCACCGTCGCCAAAGATGCGGATAGCCATCCTATCCTACGTGTACGGACTGTTCACCGAGGGTGAGAATAAAACCGAACTCAAACGCCGCCGGCAGGCTGCCGACTCCGAGACCGCCATTGAAGAAGACCAAGGAGTCGAGGAAGAGGCGCCGGTCGATTCCGCCCGGGAAGAACCGGTGGAATCCCCCAGGGAAGATTGAACGGCGATCGGCGTTTGGCTATCATTGAACGAGCAGGAGATCACATGCGCACACGAACCACGGTTGTTCTATTTCTGGTATTTGGGCTCGCATCAATCTATGCGCAATCGAACAGTACCCTGGAGACGTACCAGGCAAACTTCGCTTCGGCGGACATCCAGACGAAACTGGAGATCCTCCGTTCTGCCGACTCCCAGGATCCTTCGGTCTTCGGCCCCCTCTACGGCCAGGCGTTGAGCTATGTCGTGAGCAATGCGGAAGACCTGTTAGCGCAACCCATGCTGCGGGAGATCGGTTTGATGTCGGTGAACCGAATCAACCAGGGGGGCTATCAGGGCGCCACCGACAACCTCTGGCGACTGTTTGACCTGTACGAGGAAAGCAGTGCCCGGATCCAGATACTGAGCGTGCTCGCGGCCGTGGGCAACGACGACGAGATTCGAGATTTGATTACGCGCTGGGTGGCGGAACAGAACACCCTTTTTCGTTCCGGGCAGCGGGCGGACCTGCAGGTAACCACCAGTGCCGTCATCGCGCTGCGGTCCTTCGGCGGAAGCGCGTCGTTCTCTACCGTGCTCGATACGATCCTTTTCCAGTTCCCCGATTTCGTAACCGCTGAGGCGCAGAAAACGCTCGACGCCGTGGAAGGGTCGAGGTTCGAGCTCTCAGTGGCAGCGATTCGCGCCAGGGACGTTCTGGATAAGCGACCGGCCTTTGACTATTTCGTGGAGTCGGGATACCTAAACGAGGCGGATCTCGGCGCCTTTGGTGCTGAAGCGCTGGCGGACGCGCTTCGTGCATCGCCGCGCGGTTCGAACGAACGGGAACTTCTCCGCCAGCTGCGCTACGCCGCGGCAACCGTTGTCCGGGAAAATCTCTACTCGGAGGCCACGGCGGTGATGATCCGCCACTTCAACCAGACGGTTTTGGAGTTCGAGCGGGGCATCGCCCCGAAAAATCGCGTTCTGGAAGCGATCGCAGGACTCGGAGCGATGGGAAACGCCGAGGCCGCGGCGCGACTCACGGACTACCTTGAGCTGTTGAACACCTATACCGAGGTCGATCGTCCGTACGATTCGCAGGTCGTTCTCGCAACGATCGCGAACCTTCGCTTTCTGGGTGCGCCGGAATCGTACAACGCACTGTTCTATACGACACTGCTCGACAACTATCCGGATACCGTAAAAGACGCCGCCCGGGAAGCAATGGAGGCCGTTTCGCGCTAAACCCGGTGTGAGTACGAGTGAAACGGGCCCGTCCTTTGGACGGGCCTTTTTTGTGGTCCTTGTCTCCGGTGTCCTCGGCGGTCGTTTTGCTAACGTTGGCCCCTGGGGCAGTGTCATGTGTGCCGTCTTCGTTGCGGTGATCGGGATCGTCGTGCTGCCGCGTTCCCTGCCGGTGCTGGCCTTGGCCGCGGGGTTGATGATCGGAGCGGGACCTCGTTTGGTATCGCCCGCGTCCGGCGAACCGTTTGTCGGTATTGACGAACGCCCATTGGCTGTTATCCGGGGGCGGCTCCGGGATGACCTCGTACCGGGGGCGACGGGAATCGTTGATCTCGAATTGACATGGGCCTGCGGTTCCCGCGGAGACTGCGCCCGGGCCCGCGGCGTTGCTCTTTTGCACGCCCACCGTACGTCGCCGGATGTCACCGTGCCGGCCGGTGCCATGGTTGAGGTTTTCGGTACGCTGGACCACGGGCGTGACGGGTCCCCCTGGATCAACGTGATATCGGACCGGATCACGGTTCTCGATGTGCCCACCTCAGGGCAGTGGCGGCTGGCGATCCTGGCGACCGTCGCGCAGCGCCTCCGACGTCTGCCGCCCGACGTGGCGGCCCTGGCAATGGCACTGCTCACCGGACGTCGCGACGGGGTGGCCGGGGCATTCTCGGATTCCGTTCGCCGCTGCGGATGTGCCCACGTCCTGGCCTTGAGCGGAATGCACTTGGCGATACTCAGCGTGACCGTTCTTCTCGTCATTCAGCCCCTTCTCGGACGACGTTTCGCACGCTTTGTCCTCACCCCGTGCGTGGCCTTGTACGTCTGGATCGTCGGGCCTATTCCGTCGCTTCTTCGCGCCGCCGTCGCCCTCGTTACCGGGATCGTTCTATCGGAGGCGGGGTTGCGTCTCTCCTGGCACGATTCAGTGTTTTTCGGAGTGGTCATTGTTGCTCTCTTCGTTCCGGAGATCCTCGGCGAACTGGCGTTTGCGTACTCGGCTGTCGCCCTGGGCGGGATGGCACTCCTCTCGCCTTCAATCCATCGTTTCACCGTCGCCTGCCTTCCCCCCGGGATTGCGGCGGCCCTGTCCGGTGCCGTCGCTGCGTTCACGGCGACGGCACCGGTTTCGCTCGCTGTGTTCGGTGTTGCGTTTCCCATCGGTGTGCTCGCTGCGACGCCCCTGGCCCTAACCGTCACCGTGTTCATGTGGTTGTCGATAACCGTTGCCGCAGTGAGTGGAATCCCGTTGGTGGGCACACTGGTACATCGGTTGACCTCCGGGATGTATTCGATCATGCAGGCCATCTCGAATCGATGCGCCGGGACGCCGGCTCTCTACTGGAAAGACCCTCGCGCCGCGATTGCAGCGACCACGGGCGTTGTTGCCGTCGCCGTGGTCGTACTATGGTGGCGAGCACGAGAGGAATCGTGGAGAAACCGGTTTGAATCACAACTCCGTGGTGGAGATTCGCACCTATCTTGAAGTCCACCGAATCGCTCCGAAGAAGCGTTGGGGGCAAAACTTCCTGGTTGACGGGAACGCCCGATCCAGGATCATCGATCTCTGTTCGGTCGCGGGCGGAACTCGTGCCTGGGAGATCGGGCCGGGACTCGGGGCGTTGACGGACGCGTTGATCGATTCCGGCGCAAAGATGACGCTTTTCGAAATCGACCACGGGCTTGTCCGCCTCCTCCGTGAGCGATACGGGGACGCGGTGCGCATCGTCGTCGGCGACGCGGTTTCGACGGTCGCTTCGGAGCTGACCGGCGTATCCGCCGTCCCGGACATCATCCTGGGCAACCTTCCGTACCGAAGCGCCGGCGCCATTGTCGCGTCAATCGCCGAGGCGGAACCGGTCGTACCGCGAATGGTGTTCATGGTCCAGCGGGAGCTGGCCGACCGGTTTACCGCAGCCCCCGGCCAGGCCGACTACAGTGCCCTGACGGTTCTCATTCGATCTCGCTACGACGTTCAACGGGTGCTTGCCGTGAAGGGCGGAGCCTTTTATCCCGCGCCGCGCGTCGGCTCCGCCGTGGTCGTGTTCGAGCCGGCTCCGGGCAACAGCGGCCCGGCAGCGCAACAGAGGGCCTCACGGATCGCCCGCCTCGTATTCTCGGAGCGTCGAAAGAAGATAGCCACCGTTCTCCGTCGAAAAGCCGCCGCGGGTGACGTCACCGCCAAGCGTGCATTGGACGGCGCAGGCACTGCCGGAATAGACGTATCCCTACGGCCCGGGGAGATCCCGGTGAACGAGTATCTTCGGTGGGGAGAAACGGTGCAGGCGGACGATTGACGTCCGCCCGCCGGGGAATCAGACGATACCGAGCGAAGTGACGACGCCCTTGACCGCCGCCTTGTTCTCCTCCGACAGGGGAACCATGGGCAGGCGGTACGCCTCTTCGCAGTGTCCGGCTATGCTCATCATGTACTTGATCGGAATCGGATTCGTATCGACGAAGACCGCCTTGAAGAGCGGCAACAGCTCATAGTGCGCATTTCGCGCTCCTTCGATATCCCCCTCCAAAGCGCGGGCGATCATCGCCGACATCCGGTCGGGAATGAGATTGCTGGCCACGGATATCACGCCTAGGCCGCCGAGAAAGGTCAGTGCCAACGCCAGGTTGTCGTCACCGGAGAGGACCGCGAAATCGTCGGGCACGCTCTGGATTACATCCATCATCTGGGGAATACTCCCGCTCGCCTCTTTGACGGCAACCACGTTTTCGTGCGCCGTTATTCTCACGAGCGTGGGCGTCTCGATATTCTTCCCGGTGCGACCGGGGATGTTGTACACCACCATCGGTAGGTCCACCGCGTCGGCAATCGCCGTGAAATGGCGGTAGAACCCCTCCTGGGACGGCTTGTTGTAGTACGGCGCAACTTGAAGACTCGCCGTAGCGCCGATCTCCTTCGCCCGACGGGTCATGTCAATCGCCTCGGCGGTGCTGTTGGAACCGGTGCCGGCGATCACAGGTACCCGGCCGGCCGCCTCGTCAACGACGATCTCAACCACGCGTATGTTCTCGTCGTGAGTGACGGTGGGGCTCTCGCCGGTCGTCCCAACGGGCACCAGACCGGCAACGCCGCCGGCGATTTGCCGGTTGACGATCCTTCTTAGTGCAGGTTCATCGATCTCGCCGTTTGCGTGAAACGGTGTAATAAGCGCTGTGAATACTCCTCGAAACATTGTGTACCCTCCCGGGGTATGTGGTCTGTATTGCTCGCGGGACCGTATCCGGAGGCGGGCCCCGCTTCACCTTTCAAGCGACCGACGCGTTTGCGTTACGCCTCCTGGCAGAGCGTCACCGCGGAGGTGTTGACGATATCGTCAACGGAGCACCCCCGCGACAAGTCACTCACCGGCTGCGCGAACCCCTGCAGGAAGGGGCCGAACGCACCGGCACCGGCCAGTCGCTGAACGAGTTTGTAGCCGATGTTTCCCGAATTCAGGTCGGGGAAGACGAGCGTGTTTGCCTTCCCCGCCACCGGCGATCCCGGCGCTTTCTTTTCACCGACCGAAGGGACGATTGCAGCGTCAAGCTGCAGCTCACCGTCAACCTTCAAGTCGGGTCGTTTCTCCTTGACGATCTCGAGAGCTCTGACCACCTTGTCTACCGCCTCGTGCTGGGCGGAGCCCTTGGTGGAAAACGACAACAGTGCGACCGACGGTTCAACCTCGAGGAACGTGGCACAACTCTGTGCCGCGGCGATCGCGATTTCCGCCAATTGTTCGGACGAAGGATCGGGGATCGTTGCGCAGTCGCTGAAGATCATGTGACCGTCGGCTCCCCATACCGGGTCGTTGAGCTGCATGACAAAACAGGAGGACGCAAATTTCGTTCCCGGCGCCGTACCGATGATCTGAAACGCGGCCCGAAGGACATTGCCGGTGGAGTTCTCGGCCCCGGCAACCATGGCGTGGGCGTCGCCCCGCTTGACCATCATTGCACCCCACTTGAGAGGTTCCGCAATCTCCAGACGCGCCTGGTCCGGCGACAGGCCCTTGTGTTTTCGTAACTGATAGAACGCATCGGCGTAGGCCTCCGCCCGATCATCCTTTGCCGGATCCACGACCTCGATTCCCGACAGTTCGACACCCTCGGTCGACGCAGTACCGCGAATCGTCTCCGTATCCCCGACCAAAACCACACTACCGACGAGCGTACTATCAACGATTTCCCGGGCGGCGCGCACGGTCCGCGGTTCGCTTCCCTCCGCCAGGACAAGCGTACGCTGCAGATCATTCGCCTTTGCGCGCATCTTCTCGACAAAGCTCATAGTTCCTCCTGCGTCCGGTGGCGAAACGCTACCACATTCGACCCGGAAATGAAATACTGGTTGACAATGACGCAACAGATCGCCGTCGCCGGACTCGGCAGGTTTGGGCTTTTCTGGGCGGAGTGTCTCCGGGATCTTGGCCCCGTGGTCGGAACGAGCCGGCGCCTTCTTGAGGACCTTCCGGACGGTGTCCGACAGGTACCTCTTGAACGCCTCGGTGACGCGGAAACCGTGTTTCTCTGCGTAGCGATCTCCAGCCTGGAGACGTTCCTTCCGCGGCTGGCACCGTTTCTCCGTGCGGGCCAGGTTGTCATTGACACGTGCTCGGTTAAGGAATACCCGGTTGAGCAGATGCTGCGACACCTGCCCGGGGAGGTTGACATCATCGCCTCCCACCCGATGTTTGGTCCCGATTCGGCACGGGAGCGGGCAGGCCGCCTTCCGATCATCGTGCATCCCGTTCGCGGCGATGGATCGAGTTACGACGCCTGGGTTCATCGGTTTACCCACCTGGGCCTCGATGTGATCGAGATGGAACCGGCGGACCACGACAAGGAGGCCGCCTACACGCAGGGAATCGCCCATTATGTGGGACGCATGCTCTCGTTTATGGACCTCGAACCGAGCCGCATCGCAACGCTCGGCTACGAACGTTTGCTTCAAGTCATGGGACAAACGTGCAATGATCCGGAGCAGCTCTTCCGCGACCTGCAACGCTTCAACGGGTACACGTACGAGATGCGCGAGAAGCTTCGGGATGCGCGGGAGCGAACGGAACGCCTCCTGGACTCGCCATAGCTCTCGCGGGCCTGTATTGACCACGGATCGCCGTGAACGATACGCTTCTCGTGCATGGCAGAATTGAAGCTTCGTACGATCGATGAATCGGAGATCGATACCGTGCTTGCCCATGATATCGAATTCGAAGGCCGGATCGAATTCTCTGAACCGGTCCTGATCAAAGGGAGCGTGAGCGGAGAGATCGTGGCAGACGCCGACCTCTATGTTGCGGAGAGAGCCTCCGTGCAAGCGACGATCGCCGCGGGACGCGTCTCGATCAAGGGCGCGGTGGTGGGCGACGTGGACGCCTCTCAACGGGTGGAACTCTTTTCCGGCGCCCATCTAACCGGGAATGTTCGAACTCCGGATTTGATCGTTCAGAGTGGAAGCCGGTTGAACGGCAAGTGCGAGATGGTGGAGGAGACATCGTGAGGCGCCTCGCGGCCACCGCAGCACTGTTTGTAGGAATGGCCGGGGCCGTTCTCGGTGCCCAGGAACGTGACGCGCTTGCGCTCTATCGCGCCGGGCGGTATCTCGACGCGGTGGACCTCACGCTCGAGGAGCTGTCGACGGACGCTGATAATCTCGACGCGTACACCGTCCTCGGGTGGAGTTTAAACGCCCTGGGCCGCTACGAAGAGGCGCGTCGATACGGCGAAGAGGCCCTTCAGGTGAGTCGCTTCGACAATCGGTTGATCGAAATCGTTGCGGAAGCCAACTTCTACCTGGGAAACAATCCGGAGGCGCTTGGTTACCTTCAGGAATACGCCGCTATCGCCCCCACCGGGGATCTGATTGACGAAGTCTACAACTTCATGGGTGAGGTCTTCCTCCGGGAAGAGAGCTACCACCGCGCGGATATCGCCCTGACGGCGGCCCTCTTCCACAACCCCGACCGTGCTCAGTGGTGGGCCCGGCTCGGATACGCCCGCGAGATGGCCGGCAGTCACGGCTCTGCCCGGCGCGCCTACCAGGAAGCACTTGCCCGTGACCGCAATCTACTCGAAGCGCAGCGCGGCATAGAACGTATCGACGGAACGTAGAGCGTTCGAAATACGGAAATCGTTGTGTTATACTTCGGCTCGGAGGCTTGAATGACGCGAAACATCTGCGCACCGGCCATCGTTTTTCTCGTGTTTTCGCTTTCCTCGTGCTCTAACCTCTTCACCACAAACTACTTCACCCGTTTCGACGGTCCGCCGTCGGCGTCGGATATCTCGTACAATCCGGACGATCCGAAGGGGTATCTCGATGACTTGGGCGAGGCAATGGATAGCTCGCGCTTCTTCGACGATCTGAACGAAAGCGACCGCGACACGCTTACGAACAACCTTGAGGACATCTACACAGACCCCTCGGCGGACCCGGAAACGGTGCAGGAGGCCGCGTTGTTGGCGGCCGAGTTGCAGTTGAACGGTACGAGTGCAGGAACCACGGTCAACAACGTCGTAGATATCTTTGTGAGCGATTCCTCCGGGAGCGCCTTCGAAGATCCCGGCGTGCTCCTGGAGGGGATCATCCCCGAAAGCGCTGCCGGCGACGCGGGTGCCATCGCATCCATTCTGGAAGATCTGGTTACCGCCGGCAACGCGTACGAGGCATACGGGAATTCGGTCTCCGGCGGAAGCGACGTCTCCGGGGAGGTAGCTCAGAACGCGGCTGTGGCCATTCTCGTATCGACGATCGTTTCCAGCGGATCCGGCGGTTCCACCGAAGACAATATTGACGCCCTTGCGGCGGCAATTGCCGGCGGTTCCGGCTCCACCAACGCCATTTTCGAGTCCGGCGGGTCCTTTAACGGAGCCGGTACTGCGATGACCGATGCCGCCGCGGAGGGTTCGGCCCTCGACTCCATCCTGTCTTCGAGCGGATTCGCAGGGGCGTTCTAATGGCGTCAACGCGCGTCGCTGCGGTGGTGCTGCTTCTCGTTGCGGCTTCACTCCCGGGCGAGACGATCAAACAGCGCGATTTCGCGTCGCTCTCCCCGGAGATACTCGGCCAGGGGGGCTCCTTTGCGGCCGTTGCGGAGGGCTACCACGCCCTCTACACGAACCCCGCCGGTATTGCACGGGGGGAGTCGGGCGAACTGACGCTCCCGAGCTTCACCGTGTGGGCCCGGTCCCGTCCCGATCTTCTCCTCTCGACTCTGGCAGCGTTCAGCGGGGAGAAGACGGACACCGCCGAAGGCGAGAACAAGAGCCAGCAAGACCTGATCCTGGACGTGCTCAAGGACCAGTTCACGACCAACGGGTTTGGCGTCGGGACCGATTTCGGCATCGGCTACGTTGGCGAGAAGGTAGGGGTCGGCCTCAACCTGGGTATGGACAGCTACCTCTTCGGAAACACGTTCCCCCTCGGGTTGGAAGGCTTCATCGACAGCCGTTTTTCGATCGTTGTCGGCTACGCGCAGCCCTTCTACCTGGGACCGGTGACGCTGACCCCGGGTGTCGACCTGCGGCCCACCATGCGCATCCTCTCCATCGTCGATTCTGAAGCCGCGGCGGACCTGATCTCGGAGTTCCTCAGCGTCGACACCTCCAGCGAAGAGGATAGCGCCGCCGAGGAAGACGCGTCGATTACCGAATCGATAAACGCGTTGAACGGGTGGGGCCTCGCCTTTGACGCCGGGCTTCTCGCAGACTACCGCGATTTCACGGTGGGACTCCAGTTCCGCGACCTCTTTGGAACGGACATGCGCTACTCGTCGAACTCCCTGGAAGAGATTATCGACGCGCTCGGGCAGGGGGGACTTCCGGATCCCGACTACGAGTCGGGTTCCTACGTCATCCCGATGGAGGTAAGCCTTGGCGCCGCGTGGCAGCCGAAACTCGGGCAATGGAGCTTCCTCGTGAACCCGGAACTCCACATCGAGTACACCGATCTATTCGGCAACACCGATCCCGACCGAGATCGCCCGTCGAGCCTCTGGACGCGGATGCACGTGGGAAGCGAAATAACCTTCTTCCGGTTCTTCGATTACCGGTTCGGTATTAACCAGGGCTACGCCACCATGGGGTTCGGACTCGACCTCGCCATGCTTGAGCTGAATTTCGCCATATTCAGCGAGGAGTTCGGGCGGTACCCGGGAGACCAACCCGTTGGCGGCGTCGCTTTCGAGTTCGCCTTTCGCTTCTGACAGCACTGTATCCGTATGGATGGAGGGCGACGAAATCTTAAGAAGGACAGGCAGGTCTCATTTTGGGGACCACATGACCGATCGGAAGTGAATATCACCAGCCGCGCCCGGGAAGGAGAACAAAACGCGTCTCTGCAGCGTAGCGAAGCCCAGCGTTTTCTTCTGCGAAACGTGCCAAAGTTATGTGGTCCCCAAAATGAGACCTCGCTTCTGATCACGCTATTGACAGCGCGATTTGAGCGTTGCTATAGTCTTGTTCGCCTCGGGCCGCTAGCTCAGTTGGTAGAGCAACGCCCTTTTAAGGCGTGGGTCGCAGGTTCGAACCCTGCGCGGCTCATGCGGCCTTTTTTTGGTTGACCTTCGAGGTCCAACCTGCTACATTCCGGCCGTCGTGTCTCCTTCGTCTAGTGGTTAGGACACCGGGTTTTCATCCCGGCAACAGGGGTTCGACTCCCCTAGGAGATGAAACGCCACCACCCTTCGGTGGCGTTTTTTCGTTTTCCGTTTACTTCTTGCTTTTCCCTTGTGCCCACGGTACGTTTGCGCTCAGCCGATTTGCCGATTGTTGGAGGAACGTATGAAACGAACGCTCACCGTGTGCGTGCTCATCGCGACACTCGCCTTGCCGATGTCAGCTCAGAGCCTGAAAGGGATGGCGCTGAACGGGGCTACCGGCCTCATCAGTGTGCCCAGCGGCCGGATCGGCTGGGAACACAGCGCGGATATCGGTATTGACTTCGGATACCACGCCGTACTGGAGGACGATACCTTTCACATTCCGAAGGCGAGCATCAGCCTCTTCCAGCTTGCGGAGTTCGCGGCCGCCTATGACGTCCAGGAGGACTCCGACAACTCCGATATCCTGTTCAACGGAAAGATCCAGCTCCCGACGGCCGGTACCGCCGTTGCTCTCGGCGGGAACGTGCAGGTGGTCACCTCCGGCGGGGAGGATCTCTCCTACCGGCAGCTCTACCTCGCGGCCACCTATCCCGGCCGGGTGTTTGATATGCCGGCTGAAACGACGGTTGTGGTCGGCAAGACCTTCGGCGACAACGTCTCCGACAACGACATCGATTTCGGTATGGGTTTTGACGTTCTGCTGTTTCCCGATGTTTTCCAGGGTTACATCCACTGGGTAAACGACTTTGCCAACTTTTCCTACAGCTTCGATCCCAGGGGCGCGGACGCCGGTCAACGGGGTGTGTTTAACACGGGCGTCCGGATTGACCTGGCCGCGTCTCCGTCACTTTCGAAGTTCAAGTTCGTCGTTGATGCGATCGTAACCGACGCTCTCGATGCGAACCGCGCCTTCACACTCGGCGCGGTATTCGGTATCACGCTCCGGTAGGAGGGCGCATCTCGGCGGCAATGTGATCTCCCCGTGACGCTTCAACGACGGCCGCCCGCAGGACAGCAGTTCGCATGGTGGAGATCACATACCCGTGGCACGGTTCTCTTCATGGCTGCCTCCGGAAGGGAGAACAAAACGCTTGGCTTCGCTGCGCTGCAGAGACGCGTTTTGTTCTCCCTTCCGGGCGTGCCTGGTGCTATTCGCCTCCATTCGGCAATCTGATCTCCACTATGCGAACTGCTTGTTGGTTGGCTATAGGCAGTTTCGTCGGAGGGCTCGTCGTCCTCCGGCCATACTGAGAAATGCCCGCAGGGCGGCTCTGTTGAAGCGGCACGACACGTCCAACTATACTCACAGCCATGGCAACCATCATTCTCCGAGCAGCGGATCTGGACGGCTACCTGAGCGATTCCGAGAAGCAGGAACTCGCGGAGATGGATCGACTCTACGGCCACGCGCTGGAGTTGATGAAGGTCCTGGACACCTCCCCGAACGAGGCGCGCCAGACGGAAGCAAAAGACAAACTGATCCAAGCGTATCAACAGATGGGCGATCGAATGCAGGAATTCGTCGCCGACGAGGAACGAGTAAACGTCTATTCCTTTCGGACACCACGAGAGTCTCACGGCGAAGCGTCGCGCCTCATTGCAAAACTCCGCGATCCCCGAACGCAGGCTTCGGAGTTCGTCTACTACATTCAGCGCGCCTATGAGCTGCTGTTCAACCTTGCCTTTTCCAATCCGGCCCACCATCAGAAGAACCACCTGATCGTTCGTACGCCGGTAACCGTTCCCGTCCAGAACTACGCCGTGCATAAAATCCCGGATCTCGACAGCGCCCTTGAGAACTCGGTGATGTGCGTGATGCTCCGCGGGGCGTTGCTCCCGAGCATGATCATGTCAAAAGAGATTCAGGAATACACTTCCACCGGGTATGTCACGCCCTTTGCGCTCTTTCGAATCAGCCGGGATGACACCAAGGTCGAGAAGAATATGGAGTACATCCTGAACCTGGATCGTTCCTACTTTGACCTGGATGCGCTCCACGACCGGGACCTGATCTTTGCGGATCCAATGAACGCGACCGGCGGGAGCCTGGTCACGATCGTTCAATACCTGCGCGGGCAGGGGATACGCCCCCGGTCGGTCAAGTTTTTCAACGCGATTTCGGCGTTGAAGGGATCTCTCCGTATAGCCCGCGCTATCGAAGGGGCCGAAATCTATACGCTCTGGATGGATCCGGTCCTCAACGAGGCGGCCTACATCCTACCGGGCCTCGGCGACGCCGGTGACCGGATCAACGGTTCCGACACCGAGAGTTCGCCGCGCAACATCATTCAGCTCATCGCGGACTATGGATCGAACATTTCCGATCTGTACCGGGCGCAGGTCCGCGCGGTCGAGGAAACCGTTCTTGGCCGGTACGGTTCCGCCCGTGAGGAGTAGGCTTCACCGCCTGGTCTTCGGCCTGGTGGTAACGGCCGCCGTGGCCGCCTGTACCACTACCGTTTCCCGTCGTGAGCTTGCCGAGGAGTACTACAACCTCGGGAACGCTTTCTACGATCTCGGACGATACGACGAGAGCTTCCGCTATTATTCGCGCGCCATCGAACTCGATCCCGATCTGCCGGCCGTCTCTTTCAACTTGGCACGTCTTCACATCGACCGCGGCGAATACGATGCTGCCGCCCTGGTTCTCGAGGGGCTGCGGGCCGCGGACCCGGAGAATATTCTGATTCGGGAAAGCGACGCGTACCTCGACTACGTTCGTGGGGAGTTCGAGTCAGCCTATGCCGGGTATCGCTCGGTTGCCGACGAGTATCCGGGACGCACGTCTGCTGCCTACAATCTCGCCCGCGTAGCGAGAAAGCTGGGGCGCGAAGGCGACGTGATCGACTACCTCGAACGGGCCGCTACCGTCGAACCGGAGGACATGGATATTCTCTGGGAACTTGCGAACGCCTATTGGGTAGCTGAACAAAACGAAGACGCCCTGGCGATATCGGAGACGTTTCGCGAACTTGCCGCGGGGCAGGTCACCGATCTCGTTCGTCTTGCAGAGTCATACTTCGAACGGGACTACCATCTTCTCGCCGTCGAAATTTTCGATGAGGCGGCGGGTGCCGGTGAACTTGGCTACAGGGCGCGCCTTCACCGCGCGTTCAGTTCGCTGATCGCCTCCGATGATTTCACCGGTGGCCTGGAACTGCTTGCGGAGGCTACCAGCCAGGAACCGTCCGAAGAGGACGAAGTTGATCTCGAGGCCGAGTTGGAGTGGCTTCTCGCCCGCCTTCCGGCGGACGACGTCACCTCGGTGGAAGAACTCCTTGCGCAACGTGAGGAGGCTACACCCGAAGCACTTCCTTCAGGGCTGTAAAAACCAAATCTGGTGCGGGGGCCGAGTCGAGATCATCGAGCGTACCTTTGTCACGGTAATACGCGATCAGAGGCTCCGTCTGGGCTCGGTAGACGCGCAATCGGTTCGCGATAGCCTCTTCTTTGTCGTCATCGCGCTGAACCAAAGGTTCTCCCGTTTCGTCGTCTTGCCCTTCCACCGTGGGGGGCGAGAACAGTACATGGTAGGTGCGTCCCGAAGCGGGGTGGACCCGTCGACCGGACAGACGCTTGATGACCTCTTCGTCTTTGAGTTCGAAATTCACGACGGCATCGAGCGATTCCCTCTTGCTCAGGGCTTCCGCCTGGGGGATTGTCCGCGGAAAACCGTCCAGGATGAAGCCGTTCTTCGCGTCGTCCTTTGTAAGCCGATCCTCGACGAGTTCGATCGTCAGGTCGTCAGGGACGAGCTCGCCCGAGTCCAAAATCGCTTTCACCCGTTTCCCGAGTTCCGTCTGATTCTTGATATTGAAGCGAAAGATGTCCCCGGTCGAAATGTGCGGGATGGTGAGGTGGTCGGCGAGGCGAGTGGCCATCGTGCCTTTGCCTGCTCCCGGAGGGCCTAAGAATACAAGTTTCATATCTGCTCCTTTGGTGTGTCGCCGCCATGTTACGTTGCCACATCCGTGGGGTCAAGGTTGCGGGAAACTTGCCTCACGGCGCTTCCTGCACTACCGTTGTCACTATGAGTTTGTTGCATGGATTCGGAGACGACCTCTCGAAATCAACGCGATCGTGGGTTTCCTGGGCCAGGAAACACGCCAAGGAGATCGGTGATGCCGGCATGCGTCATATAGAACGCCAGGACCTCCTGGCGGAGCGTCAAAAGGTTCTGAACGCACTCGGGAGTCGGGTGGTGGAGCGCTTCGCCGACGAAACCGCAAAATCCATCACGCGAAACAGCCCCGGTGTGCGGGACCTGTTGGATCACGTTTCCCGCATCGATGTTCGACTGGCGGAACTCTCTGCAGAGAATGCAAACGATAACGCATCCGACGCTTGACGCCCGGAGGCGATTTTTGATAGTCTCCCCGTCACGCGCCAGGGGGGAGATCCTTGGGGTGAGGTGGACCGTTGACGCGGGAGCGTAGGGATTGATAGGTTCACCGGCGGAGCTTCATTGACAGGAC
>JANQHT010000056.1 GCA_028282545.1 Spirochaetales bacterium | reverse complement strand
GACCGCCACGTGGTAGATGCCTACGCCGCGGTGAATCCGGAAGACCGGCGCGTGATCCATTGCGATCTGTGGCACGACAACATCAAGGTGAAGAGCGGTCGGCTTCATCCGTTTGATTTCGAGGATACGGTCCTTGGATACCGCGCTCACGACATCGCCATGGCGATGCTCGACCTGCTGGAGGAGACAAGCGACGACGCCTACCCTCGGCTCTTTGATGCGTTTCGTGCGGGGTACGAGGCACACGTATCCTGGCCGAACGACCGGATTGAACCGTTTCAGATCGGGCGTCTGCTCTGGAAACTCAACTGGATCGCTCGAAATCAACCGAAGTGGTTTGACGCAGCCCTTCAGCGGCACGTGCCCGTGTTCGAGAGATACGAAAAGACGGGTCGTCTCACCGGACTTCCGTAATGAACCGGCCCGCCCAAGGGATTGCGTTGGGCGGCGGCAGGTCGGGCCGCCCGCCTCTCCGGGCTGAACGATTTCCACGAGAATCGCAGTCGGTTAGACAAACGGATTATAGAACCGTCCGTGATTGACGAATATTGCGATGCATGCCGCTCCGGCGACTACCGCCAGGCAGATCGCCAGAGCTACGCCATCGGGGGCTTTCATCGGCCGGAAGCTGTACCACGTTCGGGTGCGATGTTTGGAGAAGCCCCGAAGGTGCATCGCGTTGGTGATGACGTCAATACGTTCCAGGGAAGAGAAGATCAGCGGAACCATGGTGGCTACCGCATTGCGGAACCGGTGCCAGAACGATGTCTTCTTGGAAATGTCCAGACCCCGAGCCTGTTGCGCTTTGGAAATGGTGGTGTATTCCTTCTGGATGTCCGGGAAATGCCGGAGTGTAAGGGCTACGGCATAGGTGACCTTGTAGGGAACGAAAATGGTGTTCAAACTCGAAGCGAATTCACTGGGATCGGTGGTAAAAAGGAAGATGATGCCCAGAGGGATCACCGATGCGTACTTGAGCAGCTTGGATACCTGGTAGAAGAGCTGTTCCCAGGTGACATCGTAGTTTCCCGCTATTTGAAAGATCAACGTTGACGATCCATACACTTCCGTTCCGTAGTCGGGGGAGAACAGATAGGCCAAGAAGAAGTTGATCACCAGGAAAATGCCGACGTATAGAAAAACCAGCTTGAGTTTTCTCAAAGGAATGTGAGCTATCCGGAGCAACGTGAATGAGAATACCAGGATAAAGAGAAAGATCCGGATGTCGTAGGTATACATCACCACACCGGTGAGCATCAGAAAACCCAGCAGCTTGGTGAGGCCCGAGAGGCGGTGAATCACGGTGTCTTCGTAGCTGTAGTTGAATAGCGTCATCGGACCGCCTCTCGTTCGAATTCGATAAATCGATCGACAAGGGATTTCGGGTCGTCTATTCCCGTCTTGCCGGCCAGATGGAAGAGAGAGGTTTCCTTCAGGCTGGCCCTTTCAACCAGGTCCGGTGACGTCAGCACTTCGCTGGAGGAGGTGTCGGCGATGATTTTCCCGTCGGACAGCAACACGGACCGCGGCGTGTATTCCAGCATCAGGTGCATGTCATGGGTAATCAGAATCACCGTGACACCCAGCTCGTTGATCTTCTTCAGGAACTCCATGATGTCGGTGTAGTGGCGGTAATCCTGGCCGGCGGTGGGTTCATCCAGGATGATAACCTTCGGGTCGAGCACCAGAATGGATGCGATGGTCACCCGTTTTTTCTGACCGTAACTCAGCGCGGAGATGGGCCATTGTCGGAAGCGCTCAAGGCCGCAGATTTCCAGCACCTTTACTACCCGTCGCTCTATTTCCGCTTCGGGCACCTTTCTGTGCTTGAGTCCTGAAGCTACTTCGTCAAAGATCTGGACCTGGGTGATCATCTGATTCGGATTCTGCATGACGAAGCCGACGAAACTCGCCCGTTCGGTAATGGTCATATCCACGGCATCTTCCCCACGGAAAAACACGGAATCCGTCCCGTGTTCCTCGAAACGGCAGATGACCTTGGCCAGTGTGGATTTTCCGGCACCGTTGGTACCCACCACGGAGAGCATGTCGCCGGCTCGAACGGTCAGGTTCACATCCGTGAGGACGGGTCGGTCCGGGTAGTACTCAAAGTCGAGGTTTTGTATAGACAGAACATCATCACCCGGCGGCGGAGGTTCGGAGAGTGTTACGGACGTGTACCATTCCCGCAAGGCTTCCCGTCCCTGCGTCAAGTCGATGGAATGGATGTACGCGGGTTTCATCTCCGCCGTGATCGCCACGCCGGCGTGACGCAGCGCCGTCACGTAGAGCGGCTCCCGAAGCCCGTGCTCCAGGAGCAGCCCCGACGCTATCATTTCGTGGGGAGGGAGGTCGGCGATGACCACTCCTCCATCGACGAGTATGATTCGATCTACATCCCGGTGAAGAACGTCTTCGATGCGATGCTCGATGATGATGGTAGTTCGGGGCGGTGATTCCTCTCCATGCACCCCGGCATCGAGGCGGCGGCCCCGGTGAATCTCGTCGATCAGTTCGATGGCGGTCTTGCCGGTTTTCGGGTCGAGGTTGGCCAGGGGTTCGTCGAAGAGCAGGATATCCACATCATCAACGAGGATGCCCGCCATTGACGTACGCTGCTTTTGCCCACCCGAAAGCTCCTGGGGCGACTGACCGAGCAATTTCTCCACGCCCACAAGGGCGGAGACGGTCTTCACCCGCTCCTTCATTTCGTCCTGGGCGACCCGGTCGTTCTCAAGAGCGAAAGCTATGTCTTCGGCCACCGACAGGGCTACGAATTGCGCATCCGAATCCTGCATTACCGTACCCACCGTCTTGGACAGTTCAAAGACTCCGGCATCCTTGACGATCGTGCCGGCAACGGTGAGGCTCCCTCTCATCTCCCCTTCGTAGGAAAAGGGGATCAGGCCGTTTATGCAGTTGCCGAGGGTACTCTTCCCGCTTCCACTCGGACCGACAACAAGGACCTTTTCCCCGCGACCGATGGTGAGGTCTAGGTCCTTGATAGTCGGATGTTTCTGAGCGAAGTAGGTAAAAGAGAAACCGGAAAATTCAATAACCGGATCTTTCGCCAAGTTCGTGTGCTACTCCAGGCTTCCCCTGGATGGGACGGCTTTCGCCCAGGCGAACAACAACAGAGAACCAAGGACGCCGCAACTGACGACGTTCATCAAGGCCGCGACGGCACCCTGGGTGAACGCGAGCTGCGCCGGTTCTGAATAGACAACAACGTCCAGCAACGGAGCGACAACCAGCCAGGCGACGACATTGCCGATGACCTGGATGACGTTGAACGTGATAACTCCCCGAGTCTTGAACTCGCCGACTTCGACGCCGGTACGTTTGTACGCCAGTCCGAAAACGAATCCGGACACGCCGCTGGCAAAGACCCAGCTCCACCAGGGTGAACCGTATTGAATCGCATCGCTCAGAGCGTGCCCTATGAACTGGATGAGGAATCCGGCGATGGGTCCGAAGAGGACGGCCATCAGGGACCCCAGGGCGTAGGCCGTCTGGAACTGCGTTTCAGGAACCCATGAAGGGACTTTCACGAACATAAACAGGACCATGAAGAGGGCGGCCCCGATGCCGGTGGCTACCATTTTCCGTGTACCGAATTTGAACATACTCTCTGCCTCCTATAGCAGTGTTTTATCTCGTCTCCGGGCCGGCAATCAGTCCGGACCGGATACAGTGTCGTGTCCCTCTACGAATTTGCTCAACCCGATTGCCGCGTCGGGGTTCGACGTATCATATCACTTGATCCTACCCGTCCACCTCCAATGCAGTTTTCATCGTATCGGTGATATGCGGTCCGGCTTCCCCCGGGAGTGTTTCGGCAACAAAAGTGGCCCTCAATATGCGGCGTAGGCATAATTCCTCCTACGCCTCGGGCGAACCGTGGACAGTTTCACCACCGATGACGGTCGCCACACAGTTCCCCGCGCCGGATGTAACGATGGTTTCTTCAACGTTTTCCGGAGCGGCATCGACGGCGAACACTGCAAAATCGGCCCTTCTGCCGGCTTCGATAACGCCGATTCCGGCGTCGGCCGTGTCCCGGCCGATGACTTTTGCGCCGTCGATTGTCGCCGCGGCGAGCAGTCTGCTGCTCAAGTCGGGATTCCGGTATCCCTGATCGATTGCCAGCTCCCGCAGTAGTTTGACATCCTCGAGCAGATCCAATGACGGCGATGATGAGAGGGAGTCCGTACCGACGCAAATCCGATTCCCCTCCTCCAAATAGGCGGCGATCGGAGGAGGATCCAGGCCGATAATGATGTTGGAGCGGGGGCACAGGGCGACGGGAACGTCGTTTTCCCTCAGGATGGCTCGTCCCGGGCCGTCTATGTATATACCGTGGGCGATGTACGTATCGGCAGCGAAGAGGCCCGTGCCGGCTGTGTATTCCAATGCCTTCAAACCGCTGCCCGACTCCTTGAGTATCTGAAACTCCGGCCAGATGGAGACGACGAAGTCCGCCAAAGGACCTTTGCCGTCACGGTAGTAGTCGTCTTCCCAGTTCGACTCCGCCAGATGGGTGTGAAGCTTCATACCCATGGTAATACCGATGTCGGCCAGATCGGCGAGGACGCGGGTGTCGAGGCTGTAGGGTGCGTGGGGGGAAACGCCCACGGATATCCGATCGCTCTTCACCTTCGTCACCTTGTCCAGTTGGTCCAGGAAATCCTTCCGGCCGCCGGCGACCCAATCGCTCCATGAACCTCCCATCACTTCCAGGAAAATCATACCGGGCAATCCCGCATCTTCAAGCACCGACAGAGCGGCCAGATCCGTACATATGTCGGCTATCGTTGTTGTTCCCGAACGGATGGCCTGTCCGGCTCCGGCCATGGCCATGGCGTGCCAGTCTTCAACCGGCGCCTTCCGTGTGTACATCTCGTCAAATGCCATCGACCACTCTTCGAATCCCGAATGGGTGACGACACCCAGTTCCGAAAAACCGGTGTACTGAAGGTGAGAATGGGCGTTGACGAGTCCCGGCATGAGGACGCCCTCCCATCTGAGTTCTTCGGAACCGGGATATTCCGCCAATACCGCCTTTCGCTCTCCGACGTTTAAAATCCGGTCTCCCACCACAGCTACCGAAGCGTTCCGGATCGGAGGAGTGCCTACAGGGAACACTGTCCCGGCGCTGAAGATGCGTACCCTTTTATCTGAGCTGTTTTTCATTCTTCTGCCTCTCCGGCTCCTTCCTCTTCTACAGGATTGTCATCCAGCCAAGAATTTGCATGACGAATCTGTTCAGGGCTGGGTTCGTCCAGGACGGCTCCTTTCGCTCGCAATACGGACATGGACACACGTGTATCTATCTCTGGCGGTATCGGGAGCACCCCAACGGAAAGAGTCGCGCTGTTTTCGACCAGGTACCCTATCGCACGCATCTGAACGGCCAGGGAAAGATCCATAATCTCTATCGGATTCCCTTCGGCGGCGCCCACATTGGAACAATCTCCGTCGGCGATGAGGAATACGGTTCGATTTGCGTCTATCGGGATGGCGCGCACCCCGTCTCGGGCGAAATCGCCGCGTTGAACCGGTTGGTTCCCACCAAGGTCCACCTCGGGAGGGCCCGCTCCGCCGACGGAAACGATTGCACCGTCTTTCATGAGGCGCATATGGTCGCCGTTAAGGGTGTATCCGATGCCGGTAGCGGTGAAGAACACATCCGCGGTCGGACACAACTCCTCCAAAGATGAGACCGAGTGGCCCTCATGGAGGGCCTGGAGAGCTCTCACCGGGTCAATTTCAACGACGCTCACCCTTGCACCGAAGGCGTGGGCGGACAACGCGATACCCCGGCCGACAAATCCATATCCCACTACCACCACCGATTTGCCCTGGAGCTGCGTGTTCGTAAGGTCTATCAGCGTCGTCACCACCGATTGGCCCGTTCCATAGACGTTGTCGAAGAGGACCTTGGTTTTAGCATCGTTGACGGCCATGCACGGCACTTCCAGCGCACCTTCCTTCTCCATGACCCTGAGCGGTCTGAGTCCGCTGGTGGTTTCCTCCGCGACTCCTTTGAGTGTTTTCAGGGCGTCCCTGCGTTCCGTGTGGATGTACCGCGTGACGTGAGCACCGTCATCGATGAGGTACTCGATCTCGTCATCGAGAAAACGATTCAAGAGAACGAGTTCCGTCTCCTTGTCGGCATCCGATCGTGCGTACACCTTGACGCCCAGTGATTCAAGCCCGGCTGCCACGCTATCGGTGGTGTACGCCGCATCGCAGAATACCGATACTTCAGCCCCCGCTTCTTTCAACGAGGCGGCCAGGCAGGCGGTCTTCGGCTCAAGCGTGAGAACGACTCCTATCCGGCGTCCCCGCAATTCTCCGGATGCAATGAACTCTTCCCGGGCATCTTTTACTGCCGGCATAAATCCACGGGCCCAGGAGATACGATCACGTCCTTCGGGCGCCGATTCCGCATCGGCGATATTTGCGATCTTAATGCTCACGGTCATCTCCAAGCCATTGGTCGACGGTGTCGCGTTGTTCGGGGCTAACTTGATCCAGGTGAATGCCCTCGTGAGCCAGCCGTGCACGAGCTATGGCTTCATCAAGGTGTTTCGGTATCACATGGATCCCCGGCGCGTAATCACCGGAAGCGATTTCATGGCTGGACAACCCCTGGACCGCAAAAGAGAGATCCATGATCTCTATGGGATGTCCAAGGCCTCCCGCGATATTCACCAGGGCACCGGAGGAGAGGACGTAGACGCTCTTCCCATCCTTTAACTCATACCGTTCGATACCTTCACGCACCGTACGGACCGAAAAGGAAGCTTTGTCCATCGCTTCTACATCGATCTCCAGGTCGTGGTGACCGGCGTTGGCGAGAATGGCGTTCTCTTTTATGAGGGGTAGATGGTTCGAGGCGATGGCCCGCACGCCTCCGGTCGCCGTTATGACCATGTCCGCCATCGGAAGGGCCTGCCCGGCCGGTGCGACCGTATGTCCATCCATGTGGGCTTCGAGGGCCTTGATCGGGTCGACTTCGATGACCAGTGCTCGGCCGCCGAGGCCGCGGACATACGTGGCGATGCCGCGTCCGACCCAACCGTAACCCACGATAGCGACGCGTTTACCGGCCATGAGGAAGTTCGTGAGTTGTAAGATGGCCTGAATAGTCGACTGGCCCGTTCCGTATCTATTGTCGAACATGTGCTTGCACGCTGCATCATTGGCGGCCATTGCCGGGAACGGGAGCCGCCCGGCCGCTTCCAATGCTCTCAATCGGGCCACACCGGTAGTGGTTTCCTCGGATACACCCTTTATGTTGTTGTAGAAGACGGGTCGATGCTTGGCCATCCTGATGGTCAATTCGGCCCCATCGTCGATGATGAATTCAGGCTCCGTATCGGCGACGGCCAGAATATCTTCCTCCCACTGTTCGTAGCCGCTGTTCCGGGAGGAGTGCACTTCGATACCGTGACTCACGAGGGCGGCGGCGATTTCGTCGCGAGTCGAATGGGGATTGCTACCGGCTACGACGACCCGGGCTCCTGCGTCCGCGAGTACGGTGGCCAGGAAAGCTGTTTTTGCTTCCAGGTGGACAACCAGGGCGATGCGGCGGCCCGTAAATACCCCATCATCCAGGGTCCTCCGCAATAGGCCGTTCAACACCGGCGAATGGCGGCGTGCCCACTCTATTGCGATACGGCCCGCGGCAGCGTTTCCTCCACTCCCGATTCTCGACCTTGCAGCGACATCGTCGATATTGCCGGATTGACTGTCCATGCTGACTCCGATTAATTATCTTTCGCAAAGAATAATTTACTATCGACGACCTGTCAACGTTCTTTCCTGGGTACAAAGGCTCTCTTGAGGTGTGCCCACTCTTCTGCTACTAGTAGTATTGGCAGCTCGCCGGACGTCAGAAAAGGATACACCAGTAATGGCCCGACCGAAAAACCAGGACAAACGACGACAGGACATAATGGGCGCCGTAGGTCGGGTAATCGCGACCCGCGGATTAAGCGCCCTCCGCCGCAAAGACGTCGCTGAAGAGGCCGGTGTAACGGCTCCCATGGTGAGCTATTACTTTCCCGATCTCGATGAGCTGTTGATTGACGTCTACAAAAGACAGATAGACGACTACATGCAGAAGAGCTCCGAAGCTATAGCAGGAAAGGAGAGTTCCTGGGAACGGTTGATCGCGGCTGTGGAATTTGCACTCCCCAAAGGGCCGCATGACATCGATTCGCTGATTATGTACCAGTTTTCAGGAGAGCCCCGCTTCGCCCAAACCTACAGCAAGATGTCGGCGAAGCTGCACGCTCACGAGACGTCTCTCTACAAATCCATTCTGGATACAGGCATAGCCGATGGCCTGTTCAAGCCGGATCTCGATTCTACAACGATATCCCGAACCCTGGTTGCTCTGAACGATGCCTACGGTCTTCAGGTGGTTCTTAACGAGCCCGGAATGGGATTTCAATCCGCCCGGGATGAGATACTGAAGGTTTCCGCGTCGCTGCTGCGCATGGTAACAGAGTGACATGCGGGAATCCGGATACCGTTCTATCGGTGAGCCGGGCTCTCCGGTTTTTTGTTAAGCGGTGGCGGGACCACAATGCGCGGGGCATATCGATTCAGGGGCTTTACCGGGGCCGGTCGACGCTTGGTGGCGTATGCCACGGTAACAGATGGTGGGATACGAGCGTCGTCACTACCACGACCGCTGTTATCTTTGACTGATGAAAACTGCAAGTGAAAGCTGGTACCCATCGCGCACTGGATGCACACTCGTTGGTGGAATCTCCACTGACGATTACGCTTGAGGGTATAGCCCGCTTACCTTGGTCCGGTGGTTGGCGTCACAGCGACGCGGAACGCATGTCAAGGGTACCTTGCGATAGGAGGAACAAAGATGTTGGCGCGGTTTCGATTCAACGGATTCGCATTTCTTGGTCTGGTGTTGTTGGCCGGTTGCGCGGCGCTGCCCGACCCGGTGTCGTACGCACCGCCGGTACGCGACGACTCCACGATGAAAGAGATTCTCAGGGATGCCGGCGTGCAATATCACCAACCGGCGCTTGCCGCGGCAGTCGTTCACCATGGTGAAATCATCTCCCGCGGCGCGTTCGGCACGACGACCGAGGACGGCGCAATCGACATTGCGGCGAGGCACCGTTTCCACATCGGGTCGACAACAAAGCCCCTGACAGCACTGCTCGTAGCGATCCTGGTGGAAGACGGACTGTTGCGGTACGATACGACGCTTGGCGAGGCGCTGTCAGGCGTCCCGATGTTGCACTCGTATCGAAGTGTGACGATTCATGATCTAATGCTCAGCCGGGCAGGTATCATTCCATTTCAGCGAACCGATTTCGAGGACCCGACGGACGTCGAGGTGCTCATGGAGCAGATCCCGGCTCGGACCGAGGACCCAACGGAACAGCGCGCCTTGGTTACCGAGTACGCGCTCTCGTTGGAACCGATCAACGAGCCTGGTACCGTATCTGTCTACTCGAATACAAGTTGGGCCATCGTTGGTCACGTTACTGAAGTGATCGCGGAAATGCCGTACGAGGAACTCCTGGCGAAGCGGGTGCTTGAACCACTCGGGATGTCGGGAACGCGTCTCGGAGGCTGGCCGGCGAGTGTGGAAGAGCCCGATCAGCCTAGGGGCCACTACGTGTCCGCGGACGGGCCCACTCTTCAACCACTCGACGATCCCTACCGGTTACCTGCATGGATGAATCCCGCCGGTGGTATTCACTGCACTGTCGACGACTACGCGACACTCGCACAGGAGTTTCTGAATGGGCTCCAGGGCCGTAGCGCGCTGCTTTCACGCCATGGGTACGCCACCATGCACTCTGTGCAGGGAACTGAGAAGTACTCGGTGATGTACCAAGGTGCGACACAACGCGGCAAGGTATCGTTCGGATACGGTTGGGGTGTGGCGGAGATCAACGGGACACACGTCAGTGTCGCCGATGGAAGCGGCGGCACATTTTATGCGCGACTGGTTGTGATTCCTACGCTGGACCTGGCGTTCGCCGGGTTCACCAACGCAGGCGATGGCGCAGAGGCACTTGGCCACGTCTTTCGCGAGTCTACCGGTATTGATTCGCTGTTCTGACGGTCGCCTCTGAATCGAGGGCGTATGCGCCTTGCCACGATTTCGCGTCAGGGAGACGACGCGCCGCCGACTCGCTGTTGCATCCCGCGATGTGTCTGTTGGCAAACATCATTTGCCGCAACACAACATGTTCGCTGCACGCCGACAGTTCCTTTGTCACGGCGATCGCAAGAAGGCAGGGTAGAACTGGTCGAAACGGTTAGTCCGCATTTCTCACGCGGGGTGAATGAGAAGGGGCTTTTTGGGAGATAGCGGTGGGAGTTTGTGCTGTCGGCAGCAGGAGAGCGGTGGGAGGCCATC
>JANQHT010000149.1 GCA_028282545.1 Spirochaetales bacterium | reverse complement strand
GATGCGGCTTGCCCTCACCACGGCTGGTTTCGACGTACAGGTGCACGCCAACGACCCGGCGGTTGATCCCGCGCCGTTCGTCGACGAGAACTACCAGCTACAGTGTGGCGGTGACAACGCCTACGCGGGGCGTGATGACGTGTACTGTCGGATCGGTGGTGGGGAACTGTTGGTCAATGGTCGGCTTTTTAGGAACTCTCCTCGATATTTCGGAGCCGGACACGAGAGAGTGTGTTGCGGTGGCGGCTTGGCCATGTGTGGATACTTCGAGTTTCTCGGTCAGAAGGACATGCGGTATCCGGTCCCGGCGTCGCCCGCCGCGTGGCCGTTGATTTTCTTTGTAGGCGGGGACGTGACCCGCGACGCGTACGGCTATATCCTCTCGGTCGGTTTGGCGCACGTCGAGAGTGCCGCGAGAGAGCGTTTTCTCCGGTTGATTCTCAAGTTCAAACCGCTTCACTCGTGGGCGGTGTTGCGAATTGCTTTTGACTAAAGCCCCGCGATCACCGAGAACACGGGAGGTTTTCGCCATGAGACGAATCCGGTACGATCGACGTCCGACCATTCACACCTACGTCGTCCGCGTTCACCGGGACGGAACGGCGATCATATTGGACAATCAGGGCGCTACCGCACATGCTCGTAGAAGTGGCCGCGTCGTCACTGTCACGGCACATTCGGCGCGTGAGGCGGTTGCACGGGCGAGGAACCTGGCGTGATGACGTTTTTTGACCGTGAGGCTACCAGTGCGTACCGGTACGCCCTCCGTGTGGGGCTCGCGGTGAGATGGCCTCGACGGCGTGGCGAGGCAGTGACGCGCCGGTTGTCAATCCATCATCGCGTCTGCTATCTGACGTTTCGCGATCTTCACGTGCGTGGCTGTGACGACCTTTCTAATCGCCGCTTCCGTGTACTCCCTGATCGGTTTCTCCCGAATTCCGTCCAAAGGCCGATTGACGTTGCGTGTCATGTTTTCATGAATCTTGTCCTGCAACATCTGAGTCATTTCTTTGAACACTCGTTCTGCTTTCTTGGCGTTGCTCTCGATCGAGCTGAGGCCATTGAGCGCTTTTTCGATGTCTGACCCTCTGAACCATTCCTGCGCAATCGGGACATTTTCGATACCTTCAACGATTCCCTGCGTGTCACCGGCAAAAATCCGGGTCCGATGTTTGCAGATCAATCCGTTCTCTCCTGCGGGACACGTGCAGTAAGCAGACAGATTCCTTTTGCCGCGATTGACTACGGACACTGTGTAGGGCTCTTTGGCCGACCCCTGAACGAGGAACTCGATATTTTCCATCCGAACCTCCTAATTCCAGTGTAGACGCGTTTTCCAATGTCCGCACGGAGAAAAACAATGCTGATGCCCGGCACGTTCTCCTACGCTCAAGGTCCGGTGTCGCCGATGAACCTATTTAGTGCCGACTGGTATAGGTCGAGAAGGAACGCACTCAATACTCTGGATTTCGATAGGTCATCGGTGAACGCTTCAGTTCCTACCCGGTAGATCTCGTCTCTGATACCGAACAATCGTCGCTGCACAACGACTGACTCCGGTTGTTGTGCCCGATGGACTCCCACGAGAATACCGGTTTCCTGCAAACGACGGGCGAATGAAGGTTCGCTTTCCTCGACGAACTCTGCATTCGGTAACGCCCCAATCTCTAATTGCATATCTGCAATCGTTAAACGGAGCCAGTTTTTTGGTTTCCCGTCCGCATCTCCAACGGTCAATACACCGTTCCAGCCGTCGCCGAGTCGTTGTCGCACCGTTTCAACAAAACCCACGCACCTTCCCCAATTGTCTGACAAAATGTTCCATTCCCTTTCTCTCGGTTCTTCCACGTTGGCCCCCTACTCCGATTGTAGAGCCAAAAACCACAACCGTGGGGAGTAGGGTGCATCGATTCTCGATCCTGGACCAATCACCACGAGGACTCCCCGCCTACCGTAGACACGCGACTCCTCGACGAAACGGACCTGTTCCTCGAATACGAAATCCTTGCACCTCGCGGCTGGTACCTCGTGACGTGGATTTTCGATCTGTTGTGGGAACCGTGATCCGGGGCGGGCGCGTCACACAAAAACGTGATAGCGGGACGTAATCCGACGTAGCTTGATTGACCGTAAAGCTATAACCCGCTTAGAATTGCTATCAAGGACTATAGGGGTTCGGGACTTTCACACGGTAGAAGTCACTGGTTCAAATCCAGTAACGCCCAAATTTGTTGTAGGAACAACCAACCTGCAAGCTGGGTTGTGCTTCGCACAGTCCAGTAACGCCCAAGTGACCCTTTCTGACCAGATTCTACCTGGATCGTTCGTTCTCGCCGAACCTGCGTGTACAAGCTGTACTGGGAAACTTAGGCACCATCCATCGAATCTATGGCCCTAGATCGACGACGATCCTCGTACTCTACATATTGAAGAACGACTTCAGTTCATCGACCATCGCCGTTTTCGTGTCGGCACTCATCTGCGCAAGATTGTAGAATTTCCATTTCACGGCCGGCAGATCCTTGATGCAGGGAGCACTCAGACGTTCCCAGTCTGGACCGACAATAACGAGCCCCCAAACTCAACAGGTGGCGGCGTTCCACCGTGGAGTGTGAAGAGCCCTGCTGCATAATCCTCTCCCTGTGGCGTCAGCTAGAAATGGGAGGATTACACATAGTGCCGCTCTTCATGTAGACAATCCTGTCACAGATCCGTTTCACGTAGTTCAGATTCGACGAAATTACGATTGAAGAACATCCCTCTTTGGTTTTGGCGACCAGATAGTCTTGGATCATCTGAGCCTGCACAACATCGCCGTTCATAAATGGCCTTTCGACGATTAGTAATTTTGGGTTGAATAGTTGCCAGCGACTCAACTGAAGCAACAACTGCTTTTTGTCATCGAGATCCTGACATATCTCGTTCCGTTCAACACCGGTATAGTCGCGAATTTGCCCAAACGCGAATCGACAAAACTTCTCTTTGAACAAGAAGCGATGTTTGTGAGTTCTATCCCACACAACAACAGTCGCGTTCTCCTGTGCCGTCAATCCCGGAAACAGCAGCGCGTTTTCCAGGCAGGAAACGAACCCAACTTTGTGTTTGAGAACTGCGCTGCACGTCACGTTTTTTAGGCGTTCCCCGGCTACAAAGTAATCGCCGCGAACCAGTGCTCTGTCACCGACAAGAAGTCTGGATATCTCTTCGCCGCAAGAGTAATCCGAATCATACACGCCCACGATTTCGCTTTCGTATACCTCAATGCTCAGGTCCTTGATCGCGTTGGTGCAGGCGTTTTGAAGACGCAGATACGGCTCAGATGGCGTTTTGTTTCTCTTCTCTGACCATGTGGCACTGGCTGCGTCGGTCCGGAGGAACTCGGTTATCGTCTTTTGACCGAATTCACCTCGGTACAGAGTTTTCCCGATATGGCCTTCGGTTACTATATAGAGCTTGTCGAAGTCATCGATGATCTCGGCGTATTCGTTGATTGCAACGATGATGGATACACCGTCTTTTACCAACATTCGAAAGACGCGTTTGAGCAACTCGATCATCCGCGGAGAAAAATCCGCCAAAAAGTCGTACAATACGATGATACGTGGTCTCTGAATGCTGATTTTGACCAATTCAACCAGCATCTTTTCGAATCGCGTCAGCGTTGAGCACAGCATATCCGCAGACAGGCCAATTCCGAACTCTTCGAGGACCCTGTTTGTCTCTTCGTTGGCAGTTTTTTCTGAGTACACAGAAAATGATCTGACGCTCCTCCGCATGAGAAAAAGATTCTCCGCGATCGAAAAATCCAAAAGTAACGTCACATCTCTTCTAATGACAAAGATCTTGTTTTCGTTCGCATCCAGTATGTCTGTGGGAACATACGGTGATTTTTGATAGTCAATGGTGCCCGATGAAACGTGCCCACGTCCTTCGAGAAGATTGACGATTCGCATAACTCCGGCGCCTTTCAGGCCGATCAATCCGACCATTTCGCCTTCACAAACCGTGATATTGATATCGTCAAGCCTTTCGACTTCGGAAAATCGCGCGCAGACGTTGTTGTATCTCAGTACTTCCGTTTTCAATCAGCCCGCCAGATCCAGAGGAGGGAGATTGACGATCACCTCGGTGCCATGTCCGACGATGCTGTTGATGTGGATACCGTATTCCGGACCGAACAGGAGGCGTATTCGCTCAGAAACATTGCGCAATGCGACTCCACTACTTCGCGAGAAATCGCTTGATGTCGATTGGACGGTCCCCTGAATCCCGGAATTGATCTGCTTCAAAGATTGTGGGTCGATACCAATTCCGTTGTCTTCCACAGAAATGGAAACATGCGTATCGGAATGGAGAAATCGTATCGTGATGGAACCGCCGCTTTTTCGGTTTTCCAGACCGTATTTTATGGCGTTCTCCACCAAAGGTTGCAGGGTGAGTTTTGGCAGTTGATACTCGAGTATTTCGTGATAGTCGTCCGAAACGGTGTTCAGCGAGATACGCTTTCCGAATCGGTACTCCATAATCTTCATGTAGTTGTTGACGTTCTCCAGTTCTTCTCTGAACGAAATAACGTTCGTCGAAGAACTGAGACTGTAGCGGAAAAATTTCGAAAGAGCCTCGATCATCTCCGCGGTATCCGTGAGACCGTTGCTTATCACGTCTCCCCGGACGGAGTCCAACGTGTTGTACAGAAAATGGGGATTGATCTGATTCTGGAAAGCGGTCAGTTGGGCCTGTCTGAGTACGATGGTTTCCAAATCGTTCCGTTTCTTGTCCCGAATTCTCTCGTTAATGGTTTTTTGCATGTAGGGTAACAATTCGGACGTGTCGGAAACGTCGTCATCGTCCACATCTTTCCGATACTTGGCAACTAACGCTCGAGTTTCGCGATAATCCAGAAGCATCGGATACAGTTTGCGCAACATGAACAATGCTGCGATCAGCGGCAAGGCCACGACCACGAAAACCAACGCGGTAGATCCGGTGAGGCCTACTTCCGGTCGGGAAAGCCGGTAGAAACCGTGAACGGTCAAAAAAAAAGGGGGAGTGCCGTCAGGGTCACCAACGCTGCGAACAGTCCCTCGTCTCGAAGTTTTTTCATAGCACAATCGCCTTTGGCTACGAATAGAGCCGTCGGTAGTCCTTTGCTTTGACGCCGACATTCTTGGAAAACACTCTACTGAAATGTTTTGGATCCGTGTATCCAACTTTCAGTGCTATCTCCGAAAGATTGTACGAGCTGTTTCGTAGGTACTCTTTGGCTTTTTCCAGTCGCGTGTCCAGCAAGAACTGGCCCGCTGTTATTCCGGTCTCGGATTTGAAAAGGTTGCTGAAATACGCGTAACTCAACCCTACCGCACTGGCGACATGTTCAATGGATATCTGCTCCGCGAGATGTTTCGTCATAAACGTCTTGGACAGCATAATTGGTTGACTGTCTTTGTTCTTTTTTTCCGAGTACTTCAGTTCAATTCTATGATTGAGATCACCGACCAAGTTACGGATCAGTTCGTCCAAGCTTTCGGCGGTTAGAAGACTTCGAGACCGTTGAGTGTCTCCAGCACCGTCTTGATCTACCGGCAAAATCGAACGGCAGAAGGTCTGGATAGAGGTCGCCAGCAGATACGCGGTCCACGGTTTGCTTTGGATGACATCGCGGCTCTCCCGAAACTTGTCTCTCACCCATTGTGCAAGATCAGCCGTGGAGAACCTTTCGAGAATCTTGACCAGTTGAATCCTGTCGGTTTCGACGAGGAGTTCCGGATCGTCGTCCCAGTGGAAATCAGAAACGTACACGGTCCGCGAGTAGTTCTGGACGCATTTCGAAAAAAGTGCGTTTAGCGTCCTTCTCGTGTGGGTTGGAAACTCGACAACGGAAGTAATGGGGTCGCTTACAACGATTGTTGATTGAAGATTCGCCCAGATGTCGAGCTCGACGGACATTCGCTCGTAACTGGATTCCATCGCGCCGTACAGCTCGGTTTTGGCTTCTTCGGGATAATTGGCGACTCCAAGCAGACCATATTGGGTCTCCTGGTACACGGTAGCAACATCGATGTCTCGAAAGAAGCCGACATACAGATTCTTTAGTTTGTTGAACAGCCGTTCGTGAGATTCTGTATCGCCCTCTACAGTGAAATAGTGAACAAAAACGGTAAACTGATCGTGTTGAAAGTCGAATTGATACTCCCGATTCAACTCATCAACCGAGGTTACCGTCGTCTTGTAGTGAATACAGTCATCAAAGAACAAATCGTTGACGATAGCTTGGTTTCGCAATCCGATCCGGAGCCGGTCTGAATGATCCTTCTGTTCTTTGACTTTATCCAGAGCGGTGATCAGGTCGGAGCTGTCTACCGGTTTGACGAGATAGTCAACGACGCCATGTTTGAACGCGGCATGAGCGTATTCAAAGTGCTTGTGTCCGCTAATGATGATGATGCTAACGTCCGGGACCAAGGAGTGGATCTTCTTGGCTACATCGAGCCCAGTCATGATTGGAAGCCTGATATCGGTGATTAGGACGTCAGGTTTGAATTTTGCGGTGAGCTGAAAAGCCTCCATTCCATCGGTTGCCTCGGCGATGATCCGGACCCCCATCGCTTCCCAATCGATCAGGTTTCTGAGGAGTTTCAAAACTCGATGTTCGTCATCCGCGATGACGGCTCTAAGCATGGTTCGTTCGGTCATTATAACGCCATATCCGACGCCGTGATCGAAGGAATGCCTGGAACACAATCAGTTTGCCGCACAATCGGGACTCAGCCGATCATGCTCAACCTTTGTGAACCATCCCCGAAGGTACTCTTCAAGTTCCTGCACTCGATCTGGATAGCACTGAACGAGATCGTTCGACTCCGTTGGATCTTCATGCAGATCATACAGCTCCACGACCGGTTCTACGGGCTCAACCGGTGTCTGTTCCTCGATTTTCAGCACTTCGGGATACAGGTCCGGGTGCTTCTTGATGTCCTCGTCGATGGCGATTTCCCACCGAGGCAATGCCAAGTGTGCTTCGATCGGCGCGTGCAGCAGTTTCATATTGCCGTCCCTGACGGCGGCATTGCCTTCCAATTTCGGGATATGCCGATTCCACTGCCAGAAGAGTTTCCGGTCAGGAAGCGTATCGCCGTAGAGAGCACCGGCCAGACTTACTCCATCGACGTCATCGTCCTCTTCACTTTCGAGCTCACAGATTTCTACCAAAGTGGGAAACCAGTCAAGATGGGAGATCACGTGGTTACACCGTGAAGGCGATAGATTGCCTGTCCACCGAACAACCGCCGGGACCTTGATTCCGCCTTCGTAGACTCTCATTTTCGAACCCTTGAGATCGCAGTTGAACCGCTTTGCACTTTGATCCCCCTCTCCACCGAAATCCGGACCATTGTCACTGGTAAAAACCACGATGGTGTTTCGCTCGATATCGAGTTTGCGGAGTTCGCTCAATATCTTGCCCAAGCCGTTGTCCATCTCTTCGATCATCGCGTAGATGCATGAAGTTGCCTCGGTGAAGGAACCTTGTTCGCGATACTTTTCTATGGCGGAATCGGGAGCCTGAAACGGGAAATGGGGTGCGTTGTAGGTCAGATGGAGGAAGAACGGTTGATCTTTGTTCTCCCGGACAAATCGAACTGCGTCATCCGAAAGCCGTTCCGTCAAATAGGAACCATCGCTGGGCACCGACACACCGTTTCTTTGCAGATTTTGGTAGTCATAGTAATCGGTCCATCCGCCACGAAATCCAAAAAAATAGTCGAAACCGCGATTGCTGGGATGATACTCGTCGCCGATCGAACCCAGATGCCATTTGCCGATCAATCCTGTCTTGTACCCGTTTCGTTGGAAGAGGTCCGCGAGCGTTGTTTCACTGAGTTTCAAGCGATCGTGGCCGCGTGATTCCAGAGTATCGATCACCCCGGTTCGCTGAGGATATTTGCCGGTCAGTATGCTGGCTCGTGCCGGCGCACATACCGGTGACGATGAGTAGCAGTCGGTGAAGAGGACGCCGTCTTCAACAAGCGAATCTACGTGCCTGGTCGAGGTAATCCCACCGTTGAACACGCCCATATCTCCATAGCCCATGTCATCGACAAGGACGAAGACAACGTTTGGCTTCATCTGCAACGTCTGCTCTCCATACATCACGTCAAAAAGGAGACCAGTGGTGTCCACTGATCTCCCAAAAAACCAACTCCCTACTCAAAAACCCTAATCAAAGGGATAGAGAATCTTCTGGATCGCCGGATCTTCCACGTTTTCCAGCGTTACGAGTTGGGCACCCGTGTCAATGATCGCTTCCATCGATTCGCCGTTGATCGCGTCCACGGCTTTCACCACAGCGAGGTAACCCATGTTGAAAGGATCCTGAGTCACGAAGCCACCGGTTACGCCGTCGTAGAGTTGGGCAATCGTCTGTTCAGACGCGTCAAACCCGATATGGCCAATTTGCCCGTCCATGCCGCGTTCTTTCAGTGCCGTCGCGACACCGACCGTTGTGGTTTCATTGTTTGAGAAGAAGCCCGCGAGATCGGGATTCGCCGACATGATATCGTTGGCGATCGAGATAGTTTTGTTCAGGTCGTTTTCGGCGTACTGAATCGAGATCACGTCCATTCCCGGATATGACTCGATGACCTCAGCCGCCCCATCGCTTCGATCTCGGTTATTTTTTACACCTTCGGCAGCTCCGATGATCGCGACTTTGCCCTCGCCACCCAACAATTGCGCCAGAGCTTCCCCAGCCATCTCGCCGGCGGCCCAGTTGTCGGTTGCGACATGAGTCACTGTCGTATCTGTATTGAGCAAACCGTTGAACGTGAGCGTAACGATCCCTCGTTCCGCCGCGGAGTCCATCACCGGAACTAAAGCCTCTGTGTCGAGTACCGCTATTGCAATAGCATCCGCACGTCTTTGCATTGCATTCTCAACTTGCTGGATCTGTTGTTCGATGTTGGTTTCGGTGTCGGCGCCGTCAACCGTCACTCTAACGCCCAATTCCTCACCCGCAGCATACGCACCGGCTTCAACCGTCTTCCAAAAATCCCCGACAAAGGACTTCATGAGTACAGCCACGTAGACTTCGTCGTCGGCTTCCTCCTGGCCACCGCCGGCGAATATCGCAACGTTCGATGCGATAGCCACCATGAGCAATATCAATAATACTTTTTTCATAAAAACCTCCATTGTTTATGAAAATAGGTTCCTATCGGTTTCTCCGCACCATATCCAAGTAGACGGAGAAGATGACCACGAGTCCGGTCGCGAACATTTGCCAGTTCTGAGAGACGTTCATCAAGTTGAGTCCATTCATGAGCGTCGTCATGATGAACGCGCCCAATATCGTTCCGCCGATAGAGCCGTGCCCACCACTCATCGACGCGCCGCCGATTACGGCCGCAGCGATGGCACTGGCTTCGTATGCAACTCCAATCGTTGGTTGACCGGAGTTCACACGTGCGGTAAGGACGACCCCTGCAATTGAAGCCATCAACCCGCTGTAGAGGTACGCGAATATCCGAATCTTTGCCGTTTTGATTCCGGAAAGCCGAGCCGCCTCCTCATTGCTTCCTACCGCAAAAATCTGTCGACCGATGACCGTCTTCCGCAAAATGAAGGAGGAAATCAAAGCCAGGGCGATCAGGTAGACGACCGGAAGCGGCAGCCATTCCTGTTGAAAAATTTTCCCCTGGAAGATAAGGCGAAAACTGTCGTTCCCGGTGATGTAGATCGGGCGCGCGTCCGTAATAACCATCGTTAGACCACGAATGGCCATCTGAGCGCCAAGCGTTGCTATAAACGGCGGCAATCCCATCTTGGACACAAAAACCCCGTTCATGGATCCAAACAGGGCGCCGGCAACTATCACTATGAGAATTGCGATGAGGAGAGGCACTCCGGCGTTCAATAGCATTGCAACGGTCACTGTGGAAAAAGCGAGAATCGAACCTATCGATAGGTCAACAGCTCGAGAAATGATCACGAACGTCATTCCGTACGCAGTGATTGCGGTAATCGCTGTTTGAATTGCTATCGTGATGAAGTTGTTCAGTTCAAAAAAATACTCGTTCGCGACGGAGAAAAACGTGCAAAGAAGCAGTAAAGCCAGAGCGACGCTCAGGCGCTGCGACAGATCGTTGTCGATTTTTTTTGATTTCTCTCTCAATACTAATACGATGTTCATTTTAGGCTGGTATGCGTTCTGTCAGTCCTGACGCCAGACGTAGGATTTTTTCTTGGGTGGCCTCACGGGCGTCCATTTCGCCCATGAGTCTTCCTTCGCACAGAACATAGATTCGGTCACTCAATCCAAGTATCTCGGGCATCTCGGACGATATCATAATGATTGCGGCTCCTTGTTCAGCCAATCGGTTAATCAGGTTGTAGACCTCGAATTTTGCACCCACATCGATCCCTCTTGTCGGCTCATCGAAGATGAATACCTTTAGGTCTTTCAACAACCACCGGCCGATCAAAACTTTCTGTTGATTGCCGCCGGAAAGATTCCCTACCAATTGCTTTACCGTCGGAGTCTTGACCTGAAGGTCCCGGATCACCCTATCGACTTTTTTGCGGCACCTTTTATCGTCGACCACACCCATAACGGCGTTGTCCGAATACGTTGCGTACATGATATTTTGCTGCACTTCCAGATCAAGAAAGAGACCATCAAGTTTCCGGTCTTCGGGAAGGTAGGTTATTCCATTGTGGATTGCGTCGCTGGGAGATCGTGTCACGAACTCTCGACCGTCGAGATACAGCGTTCCAGATTCCATACGATCGGCACCAAACACCGCTCGGGCAAACTCACTCCGACCCGCTCCCATCAGGCCGGCAAGTCCAACAACTTCGCCCTTTCTTACCTTCAAGGATATGTCGTTGACCTGGCGGCCCCGACGAATATTGCGAGCTTCAAACACGATTTCGCCAACATCGTGGTTTCGCTCGGGGAATTGATTGTCCAAGCTCCGTCCAACCATGTTGCGAACAAGCTGAGGAATACTGGTGTCCGACCATCTGGAAGTACTTACGTAACGCCCGTCGCGAAGCGTCGTCACTTCATCGACAATCGCTTCGAACTCTTCGAGCCGATGAGAAATGTAGATAATTGCCACGCCCCGGTTTTTCAGATCACGGATGATCTCAAAGAGTTTCTGTACTTCCTTTTCCGCAAGCGCCGACGTCGGTTCGTCCAAGACGAGAATCTCCGAATTCACAGCCAAAGCTTTGGTGATTTCTACCATCTGCTTCTCGGCAACACTGAGCTTCGCGAGTTTCGCCTTGGGATCCAAGGAGATGTCCAGGTGTCGAAGTAACTTCTTGGTCTCTTCAATCAGTCGCTTGTCATCGATAATCGTGTTGCGAAACTTCCTCGGCTCTCTGGTAATAAAGATGTTCTCTGCAACGGTCAGATGGGGGATCAGATTGAACTCCTGATGGATTATGCTGACGCCCCGATCGGCCATCTCTCTCGGATTCTTCGGGTGAATGACGTCGCCCTGGTAAACAATGGTACCGGTATCGGCTGTGTAGATTCCTGTCAGTATCTTCATGAGCGTCGATTTCCCGGCTCCGTTCTCGCCAATCAAGGCGTGGACGGCTCCCGATTTGACGTCGAGTGAGACATCGTCCAACGCCTGTACCCCGGGAAACTTCTTGCTGATGTTTTTCATCGATAGAATTGATTCTATTCCGGTCCTGTTCAGATTCATGGGCAGTGTGAACGTTCCACTCTTCGACGTTCCGCATGTATTTAACCACTGGTTTCCGAAGCAAAGTAAGATAGACGTTTGTTCGAAAAGGTGGGTGATTTAAAGATCGCGCGAGAAACGCCTATTTTTGGAGCCTGTTTCGATATGTCAGCGGACGAAGCCCATGGAGATATACCGGCGGGTGAACGGTCGGCATACGTGACACTGTGCTTCGTCGCCCTGAAGATGGAACAGGCTTGGGCGATCCAAGCGTGCACCGCCTCCGGGGTTTACTTCCATTCGCCACGGCGCCGCAGGGCCGACACGCACAGGGTTGCAACTCCAATCAACCCAATCGCGATTCCGAGTACGATCGGTTCCCGAATTCCTCCGCCCGCGAGCCGATTGAAAAGGACGAGCACGCCGGAGAAAGCAAGCCGACCAACAAGGCTCTGCAATGAATAGTGAGTCGCCCGCCGCGTATCGGGCAACCGGGGAGACACCTCGCTGCGCACGATGGGTCTGCCGACCGATCCGGGCGAACTCCTGAGGAGCAAAATGACGGCGACCATGTGGTTACGCGCAGCGAGCAGGATCGCGATAAGCGCCGTCTGAGCCAACGCCGTCAGGATAAGGGCGGCCCGGCTGCCTGCGACGCGTTTGAGAGGCATCGAATAGCGAACAGCCCACGACGCGATCAGCATCGTCAGAGCGACGTGTATACCGGTCAACAACGGCGTTACTTCGGCACGGCCGAGACCAACAAAAACATCCTCGAGATACACCTGGAAGAACTCGTACGGTATGTGGCGAAGCACCGTGGAGAGGACGGCGAACAGGAACAGGAACCCGAGCACCGGGTGCCGGATGTCGTTCACAAGCATTCGTGCCTGGCGGGCAAGCGAGTCGCGAAACGAGTCCTCCGAAACGGTCGCCGTTTCCCGAATCAAGACTACGCAGAACAGCGCCGCGCCGGCGCACACCGCCGCAAGTGCGTACGCAGCTCGATACTCGGTGGTCCACGCGATGATGCCGCCGGCAAGCGCTGAAATAGCTGTGGCCTGGAAAACACGCGCACCGATTCGGCTCTCACGATCACCGTACTCCTCCTCCCGGCCGGCTGCCCTCAAGAGATCGAAGTGAAGCGACGTATCGGTACCGGATGCGAAGGCGAAACCCATCGCCAGAAAAACCTGCGCAACGGCGAGTACGGTGAAACCCCGCGCAACCGCAAAGACGGTGTACGAAAGCAACAGAAACAACGACGAGAGTAGGAGCGTTCGCCGCCTTCCAAAACGGTCCGAGAAGTAGCCGGAAGGAACCTCCGTGGCTACGACGGCGACGTAGTAGATCGCCTCGAGGAGGAATACCTGGCGTAATGGAACGATCGACGCAAAGAAAAGGAAAAACACCGGGGTCCAAAACATCGCGGCCTGGAACGAGGCGAAGAGCGTGTAGAGCCGGAGCGACCGGTGAATGGCGCATATTTCATCGCCGGCCATCACAGGTACTTCGCTATTTCTTTGAGATCGGCGATCGATGACGTCGTTGCGCAATAGTCGATATGATCTTCCACAAAAACGCGCTTCGCCGATCGAATCGCCTGGACAACGGCGTGAAGCTGTTGCGCCGTGGACGTACAGGGCTCCCCGTCTTCTATCATGGCGATAACCTTGTCGAGGTGCCCACGTGCCCGCTTCAGGCGCAACACTACGTCCGCATGAGATTGATGAATCACGCTATATCCTATCCCCCTGGATAGGATATAGCAAATGTGCAGTTGTATTTCATTTCAATCGCACGGCCGGCAACGTCGGCGAGGTCACGCGCTTCACCTAAGACCATCTCGCCGCCCTCCCAACCTGCTCCCCTTCTGGAACGCTTTGAAGACCTGGTCACCGGAGAAAATCGCAAGACGCGCCATCGAGGCTAAAGGGCTACCACAACGTGGCGTCGGTGGTCGTGCACTGCCGCAGAGTATCAAAAGGAAAGCCCCGTGACATTGCCACGGGGCCTCAATGTACCCATCGATTCGATGCGCTACGCCTCTTCGCGGAAACTCCGGAAGTTGATGAGCAGGTTCAAGACGATACCGACCAAGGCAGCGAGGCCGAGACCGGCGATAGAGAAGGTCTCCCCAACGGCGAAGGTAGCGCCGCCAAGGCCGACGACCAGAATCGCCGCCACGATGATGAGTAGTCGCGGGTTGTCGAGGTCGATCCGTGCGTCGAGCATGTTCCGTACGCCGATCGAAGAGATCATGCCGAAGAGCAGAATGCTGATGCCGCCGATCACAGGCCCGGGTATAGTGCCGATGAGTGCGGTGAACTTCGGAATGAGCGACAAGAGGATCGCGAATATCGCGGCAATGCGCATGACCCACGGATTCGACACGCCCGTGAGTGCGATCGCGCCGGTGTTTTCGCTGTACGTCGTGTTTGCGGGGCCGCCGAGGAGCGCGGAGAGCGTTGTAGCGAGACCGTCGCCGAGCAAGGTCCGGTTGATCCCCGGTTCCTCAAGGAAATCGCGCTTCACAACGTTCCCAATCGCGATGATGTCACCGAAGTGCTCGACGACCGTGACAATCGCGATCGGAACGGTCATGGCCATGGCGGTTGCCGAAAACTTGGGCGCCGTGAAGTTCGGAAGGCCGAACCAGGCCGCTTCCCTCACCGCCGTGAAGTCGACGATTCCGGCAATAGCCGAGATGATATATCCGAATACAAGCGCGAGGAGAACGGGAAGTTGAGAGGCGAAACGCCAACCCATGCGTTCGAACCCGACCTTGACGACTACCGCCGCCGCAAATGACAGGACCGCGATGAGCCACGCGCCGTTGGTGCCGATCGCCTCGACGACCGCGGGGGAGTTCGCGCCGTTCGCATTCGAAATCGCGACCGGGGCGAGGATCAGACCGATAAGGATGATGATCGGGCCGGTCACGTGCGCCGGAAGGATGCGCTTCAACCACTCGTGGGAGACAAAACTGAAAATGATCGAGACGATCACGTAGACGATACCGGCGACGGCGATTGCACCGGTCGCATAGGCAAGATCTCCGCCGTGAGCGGCGGTCACTGCGAAGATCGGCGGAAGAAACGCAAACGAACTGCCAAGAAACACCGGCACCTTGAACTTGGTGAGAATGTGGAACAACCACGTTCCGATGCCGGCGGCGAACAACGTAACACCGACGTCCAGCCCCGTAAGTATCGGAACGAGCACGGTAGCCCCGAACATCACAAACGTGTGTTGCAGGCCGAGCACGATCGTTTTACCGTCGACCGGCTGGTTCAGAGAATCAGACATAAAAGTACTCCTCCAGGAATTTTTGTAGCATGCAACTAATTTGGCAGTTGCATGCAAGCGCATTTTAGCAGAGCTTTCCATTAATGCAAGCGAAAAATGATGATTTGGGTTTTATCGGTCGGTGACCACATTGTTTGACCCGCGCTTGTAAATGGGTGGCATTCCCGTGAAATCGTAGACACCTGATAGTTTCGAGAGGAGTTCAAGGCAGAAGCGGTGAACCGGGTCATTGATCGCGGCTACACCTAGAGGCGCCACCGCGTCGAACGCGACGCGGCCGCTTCGTAGTAAGCGTCGTCGTTCAAAAAGGCGATGACGGGAATCCCGTTTCCCGGGAGTTTTGTGCCGACTGACGGTATCGAGTACATCCTCGAGATAGAGGCGGCGAAAGAGGGATTGAACCTCGGGCGCAACCTCATCGACCGACGGCTGATCGGGTTCTGATGCTCGACGCGCGCCTATCGTGTGACCACGATGTCTTCCACCTCCAAACGCGGACTATGGCGGCGTCGCCACGATCTGGGCTCCGCCACGGCGAGCAGCATCTGGATCGTTTCGCCCGTGGAGACGTACCGCGCGTGGATTCGCTCGTACAACGGCGTCATTTCCGGGTACTCCTGCAGCGCCTGGGAGTTAGGCAGCGCCACGTAGCCGGCAGATTGCAGTTCCATCCACAAGGCCTGGAGACGCATTCCGGTCTCGAGTTGCGTTCGGCGGCTGTTGTCCGCTGTTGTCACAAGAACGTAGATGCCAATCTCTTCCATCGACTTGGTGAAGATGCTTGTTCCCGTGCGTCCAAATGCCTCGGGAGACTGCGGAAAAAGCGCCGACGAGATCTCGACTATGCGGAGCATCATCGGGCCAAAGTTGCCCGGGAAGGAGAGCCCGTACGGGTCTTCTCGGCGCTGGCGGCGCGTCATCCGCGTTGCGTCGTACGTTTCCATGAGCGTCGCTTCCGTGGACATCTCCAGCGCGAACGCTTCCACCGAGAGCTTATTGAGCCAATCCACCTCGGCCGGATCCGACACAACCGCGATAGATATAAGGTCCGTCGAATACCCTTCGATCCGCCGAACCAACTCGTCATCCAAGGCAGCCCGGCGGTAGTGGTATTTCACCGTGGGCCGGGTGATCGCGTCCGGGGCCGCCGCGGCCGACAGCTCCGTGTCGGGGCGCGTCGCGGCAACGAGCGTGACCTCGGCGACGGACACGTCTCTAATGTCGGCGAGATCGAACTCCCCGTCCGGCAACAAGTCAATCTCCGCCCGCAGGCCTAACTGCGCCGCCCTCGCTTCCACCACCGCCAAGAAGTTTCCCAGGGAGATCGTGATCTGCCTGGCGGGCGGGTCGGTCTCCGGCAGCAACCGATCTGTATCGACGTACAGTTCAAACCGGTCGGCCCGTACCGGATCAAGCTCAACGCGCCAGGGCTGGATGTTGTGGGCGTTCTGTGCCCACCGCGCCCAGTCAACAAGCGCAATTCGAACGTCGTCGGATAGCGGCGCCGCACCCGGATCGAGGCCGGCGGTGGTAACACACCCCGCGATCAGAAGCGGCATGAGTAATAACACTCTCGGCCGGGCGGCCTTCAAAACAACCGATATCATCGTAATCTCCTCACCTTAAGTTACCATATGGTTACTTTAATTTACCGTACAGTTACATGGGTGTCAAGCGTGGTTCCGTACAAATCCGGTATACTCCGCGCATGAACGTTCCTTGGCTCGAGTGGTTTGGGTACCTCGCGTCCGTAGTAGTCCTTGTCTCCCTGGCCATGCGGTCGATCGCGAAACTCCGGTGGATTAATCTCGCCGGCTCGCTGACCACCGGCATCGCCGGGATAAACGCGTACTTCCTGTTCAAGATCTATTCGACCGGGGAGGAACTGGTACTGATCGAGGCGAACCTTGCCTCGCCCTATTTTCGCCATTTCTGGAATACCAACCGGGGTGAGATCGTCCGGCTCTTTGGCGAGGTGCCGCTGTCCTCGGACAAACGCGCCTTTTACTTTTTGCGAAACAACATCACGGCGGGCATCCTCGTTGGTCATGAAATGGACGATACAGATTTTTGCATCGACATCGATTTCGTGACCCGCGAGTACCGCGATTTCAAGCTCGGCCGCTACTTCATCGCCAGCGGGCGTCTTGCAACGGTGATGCCCCGGATGCACCGACTGCGGGCACGACCCTCCTCGGCGATTCACCGGCGGTACTTACAAAAACTGGGATTCGTTGAGGCCGATCAACGGACCGGTCTGCTTGAACGGGAACTCACGTGAGATACGGTATCAGCAGATCACATGTTGGAGATCACATACCCTTGACACGTTTCCCTTCATGGCTGTTCCCGGAAGGAAGAACAAAACGCTTGGCTTCGCTGCGCTGCAGAGACGCGTTTTGTTCTTCCTTCCGGGCGCGGCCGGATCACCTCCAATCGGCCATGTGATCACTAAAATGAGACCTGCTTGTTGTTTGGCTATAGACAATATCGTCGAAGGGCTCGTCGCCCTCCGTCCATACTGAGAATTGCCAATACAGCATGTTTTTCCTTGCACGCAACACAAAGCTCCCCTAAAATAGAGGAGCACTAAGAAATCCACGAATCGCGCACACGTGATTGCACACGAGGAGGATGCAATGGCACTGCTTATTAAAAACGGACTGATCGTCGAGCACGATGGCCGCCGAAAGGCAGATATCTACTGTGAGAACGAAACGGTTACACGCATTGGCGAAAACCTCGATGCCCCCGCCGGGACCAAGGTCATCGACGCCGGCGACAAGTATGTCTTCCCTGGGTTTATCGATCCCCACGTTCATATCCACCTGCCCTTTATGGGGACCTTCGCCAAGGACAACCACGACACGGGATCAAAGGCGGCGCTTATGGGCGGTACAACGATGTTTATCGAGATGTGCTGCCCGAACCGCGGCATGGATATGCTCGAGGGCTACGAAGAATGGAAGTCGCTCGCCGCCGGGAAAGCGTCGTGCGACTACGCATTTCACATGGCCGTCGCGAAATGGGAGGACAAAACCGCGGACCAGCTCGACAAGGTGTTGGCCGACGGTACGACCTCGTTCAAGATCTTCCTGGCATACAAGGACTTCTTCGGCGTCTACGACGACGAGCTCTTCAACGTTCTCACCTACGCAGGGAAACACGGCGTCACCGTGGCGGCCCACACCGAGAACGCAGACCTGGTCTCTCTGATGCAGCAGAGACTGCTCGCCGAAGGAAAAACGGGATCGGAGTGGCACGAACCGAGTCGTCCGGACTTCGTCGAAGCCGCCGGTGTCAACCATTTTGCCACCTTCCTGAAGCTCACCGGTGCCCGCGGCTACGTGGTACACCTCTCCAACGCAAAGGCGCTGGAAGCTGCAATCACGGCGCGCAAGCAGGGTGTCCAGCTCGGCGTTGAGGCGGTTATCCCGCACCTCATCCTCGATAAGAGCTACGCCGAGCGACCGAACTTTGAAGGCGCCAAGTACGTCATGAGCCCGCCCCTGCGGACCACCGCGGACCGGCAGGCGCTCTGGAGCGGTCTCAAATCGGGCCTGGTGGACACGGTAGCCACGGACCACGCCCCCTTTGATTTTGTTGAACAGAAGACGATGGGCAAGGACGACTTCACTAAGATTCCGAACGGTATCCCTGCCATCGAAGACCGGATCAACTTGCTCTACACGTACGGTGTATCCCGCGGGGACCTTTCGCTTGAGCGCTTTGTCGAAGTGGGTTCCACCAACGCCGCCAAGTGGTTTGGTCTCTATCCGCAGAAGGGCGCCCTCCGCGTCGGCTCCGACGCCGACATCGTCGTGTACGATCCGAAGGCGAAGGGAACGTTCAGCGTTAAGACGCAAAGCATGAACATCGACTACAACGGCTTCGAGGGTATGGACCGCGACGGCAAGCCCGATGTCGTAACGGTTCGCGGCAACGTTCAGGTCGAGAACGGCGAGTTCGTCGGCAAAACGGGCATCGGCTCGTTCGTCACCCGTTCCCTCGCCAAGTAGCACGAATCAACAGGGAGTAACAATGGACACCAAGGCCATCAAGGAAATGGATCGAGCCCACGTAATCTACTCGTGGGCAGCCCAGGGCACGGTTGACCCGATCATCATGGACCGCGCCGAGGGCATCTATCAGTGGGACACCGACGGGAAACGGTACATCGATTTCTGTTCGGGGCTCCTGAATATCAACATCGGCCACGGCAACCGGCACGTGCTGGACGCGATGAAGGCGCAGGCGGAAAAACTGTGCTACGTGGGAACGATGTTCGGGAGTGAACCCAAGGCGCGTCTCGCCAAGATGATCTCTGAAGTGACTCCGGGCGACCTGGATTATTCGTTCTTCACCAACGGCGGCGCTGAGGCGATCGAGAACGCCATCAAGGCGGTGCGAATGTTCACCGGGCGTCACAAGATATATTCGCGGTGGCGGAGCTACCACGGTGCAACGGCCGGTGCCATCACGCTCACCGGAGACCCGCGCCGATGGGCCGCTGAACCCGGTATCCCCGGTGCCGTGAAGTTCTTCGGCCCCTACCCGTACCGTGACCCCTTTGGGGGGAAGACGGAGGAGGAGACGAACCAAAAAGCGCTCGACGCACTCAAGACGCAAGTCATGCTGGACGGGCCCAAGACGATCGCCGCCATCTTCCTGGAACCGATCGTCGGGACCAACGGCATCATCATCCCGGGCAAGACCTTCATGCAGGGTGTCCGGCAGATCTGTGACGAGAACGGCATCCTCCTGGTGGCGGACGAAACGATGGCCGGCTGGGGACGCGCGGGGAAATGGTTCGGGATCGAACACTTCGACGTTGTCCCGGACATCATCACCACCGCCAAGGGACTCACCTCGGGGTACGTACAACTGGGCGCGATGATCTGGAACAAGAAGCTCTGGGACTACTTCCAGGACCACCCCTTCGTGGGCGGCCTCACCTACGGCGGCCACGCCCTGGGGTGCGCAACCGGTATCGCCAATATCGAGGTCTACCGGAAGGAAGGTCTGATCGAAAACTCGGCGGAGAACGGCGCCTACATGCTAAATAAGCTGGAAGCGCTCAAGGAGAACCACCCCTGCGTCGGCGACGTTCGCGGGAAGGGGCTCTGGGCCGCCATTGAGTTTACCTCCGACCGGGCGACAAAGGCGCCGTTGGCGGGGTTCAACAACTCGATCCAGAACGTGGCACCCGATTTTGTCAAAAAACTCGCCGAGTTGGGGCTGACGCTCTTTGCCAAGTGGGACTTCGTCTTTATCGCACCGCCCCTGATCATTACCAAGGAGCAGATTGACGACGCCGTCGGCATCATTGACGAAGCTCTCTACGTGGTGGATAAGAAGATCACCTAGCGATTCTACAGGCGGCCGCCCGATCGGATGCGACGCGCGCCGAGGCGCGCGTTTTTTTTTCGGCGCCCCGGTCAATTTTCCGCCGTCGCCGAAACCTCGGGGCTCAGAAGCGACCACGCATCGGCGAGCGTCTCTGCGATCTGTAGCTGCAGGGCGCGCACCGACGAGAGCGCGGAATCGTACAGGTCGCGGATGTGATCGATCCCCGCGTCGCCGGCGTGACGAATCCGAGTGGTAATGGCGTCGCCGTACTCCCGTTCGAGTTTCGCCGCAAGCGAACGTGCGTCGGAAAAGCGTCGCCGTAATCCTTCGACCACGTTGAGGCGGTCCCCCAGGCGCCGCACCACCGCGTCCGTTGCCGCTTCCCGGTACTCGCCTCCGAGCGTTTCCATGAGGTGATCCACCGAGACTATCTTGTCGACACGGTACGCGTTGGCGCCGGCAAAGACGAATCCCTTGTCGATCTTGCCTATCCGCGCGTTATTCAAAGCGATGGAGATGCAGTATCGCGCCGCATCGGCTTTGCAGCTCGCGAGACACTGCCAGGCGCACCGAAACGCCGGACGACGCCCCGCCTCCGCGGACCGGATAAAATCGTTCCGGATCGCGCGTCCGGGCATTCCCACGGGACTGTCGATCAATCCGATGTCCGCCTCGGTGCATTCGACGTACGCCCGTTTGAACTTCTCATCGGCGTCGCATTCGGCGGTAGCAACGAAGCGCGTCCCCATCTGAACCCCCGACGCACCGGCATCCAGGATCGCGGCGATGTCCTCCCCGGTGTAGATTCCCCCGCCCGCGATGACGGGAATCGCGCGCTCCATCTCGTCTTCGAACGCGCGTACCGCTTCCACGACGTCCGGCACGATCTCTTCAAGACGGAACGCGGGATCATCTACCTGTTCCACGGAGAAACCGAGATGCCCTCCTGCGAGCGGACCTTCAACCACGACGGCATCCGGCACGTCGTCGTAGATCTTCTTCCACATCCGGAAGATCATCTCCGTCGCCCGCCGCGAGCTGACTATCGGTACCACCTTGATGCCCGCCTCCCGTATCCGTTCCACCGGCAATCCCTTGATCGGCAGGCCGGCTCCCATGAACACGAGGTCGACGCGTTCCTCGATCGCAACATCGAGGAGTTCGTGAAAATCATTGACAGCCACCATGATGTTCACCCCGATCACACCGTCGGTGTTCCGGCGGGCCGTGCGGATCTCCCGACGCAGGGCGCGGATATTGGCTGCCCGACCGTCCCGGTAGTAGTCCTTCTCAATGAGCCCAATGGCGTTGGCCGCGATCACTCCAATTCCGCCTCGCTCGGCAACTGCCGACGCCAGGCGCGAGAGCGATATGCCGACACCCATCCCTCCCTGTACGATCGGGATTGCCACCTCGAGATCGCCGATTCGCAACGCCGGCCAGTCGATGCCGGGAACGCGCGCACGGATCACCGTAGAGATCGCGTCGCGTAGCCGCGATAGCGGCAATGCCCGCGAAAATTCATCCGTCACACGTTGTAACGCCGCCACGCGCGAATGCAGAGTATCCGTGTTCATGTTTGTGCCCCCAAGCCGGGTATCCGCTATGAAATTCGGCCAACAACCGATAAAATCAGTGTTGCACACTGGCCGAGTTTTGGATAGGCCAATCGAGGAGCCAATATGAAGCAACTTCGGATAGCGGTGACGGGCATCGGCGTTCATTCGGCGATAGGACAGGACCGGACAGCGTTCTGGGCCTCCCTGTGCGAGGGGCGCTCAGGCGCCGGTCCGATATCGAGCTTCGATACGACCGGTTTCACAAGTACGGTCGCGGCGGAGATTCGCGACTTCGATCCGGCGGAGCGCCTCTCGCGGAAACGCCTTCGACGCATGTCCCGTTTCTCTCAGCTCGCGTCCAGCGCAGCCCTACAGGCCGTTGAGGACGCCGGGATCGATCTTGGAACGTTCCCTCAGCTGCGCGTGGGGTGCGTGGTGGGCACCGCCGCCGGCGACTATGTCAATCTGGAGGAACAACATCAGATCCTCCTGGAAAAAGGGCCCGGGAACGGGCATCCGCTCGCCGTGCCTATGATAATCCCAAACATGTCGTCGGCGAACGTCGGGATCGATCTGGGCATTAGGGGTCCCAACTTCGGCGTCGCGAGCGCCTGCTCCAGCGGAGCCCACGCTCTTGGCACGGCGCAGATGCTCCTCCAAACCGGGAAGGCCGATTGCGTCCTGGCAGGGGGTGCCGAAGCGGCGATAACGCCGTTGACGGTCAATGCCTACAGCTGCATGGGCGTACTCACCTCTCGCAATGATGAACCGCAACGGGCGTCACGCCCTTTCGATCGCGACCGGGACGGCTTTCTCATTGGTGAAGGCGCAGCGATTCTGGTGCTCGAGCGCGAGGAGGACGCAAAACGGCGGGGTGCGCAGATTTTCGCGTATCTTGCCGGCGTCGGTATGACCGCCGACGCGCACAGTATCGCGATACCGCAACCGGAGGGTGCCGCGGCAGCATCGGCAATGACAATGGCCATGGAAGACGGTGGAATAAACCGTGACGAAATCGCGTACATCAACGCTCACGGCACGTCTACGGCGGCAAACGACGCAACCGAGACGATCGCCATAAAGCTCGCCCTGGGCGATTCCGCTTTCCGCGTTCCGATAAGCTCCACAAAGTCGATGATAGGACACACGTTGGGTGCTGCCGGCGCCATTGAGGCGGCTACAACCGTCCTCGCCATTGCGAATGATACGATTCCCCCGACGATCAATTACGAGACGCCCGATCCCGCGTGCGACCTGGACTACGTTCCCAACGAAGCGCGCCCGGCGCGCGTATCGGCGGCTCTATCCAACTCGTTCGGTTTCGGAGGGCAGAATTGTACGGTGCTCTTCACCGCCGCCTGAATCGAGGAGAAGCTGGACGGTCGGTCCCGCGGCGGACAAAAAAACGCACCGCGATCAGTTGACGGCGTCGGGGAACGCCTTCCGGATAGCCGCGGACCACCGTTCGGGGTGGGGTATCTTGAATCCCGCGCGGTCGCGTTTGCCCTCATCGTTCACGAAGTTGATTCCGACGATGTACTCGTACATGTTCTTGCCCTTGAATTCGTTGATCACTGTGATCGACGAGATCTGTTTCCCGGGGATGAAGAGTTCCCGCTTGCGAACCAGTGCGCGGTAGTAGAGCCCCTCTACCGTCAGGGCAAGGGCACCGATACTCCGCAGGGGACCGCCCTTCTCGCTTTCGAGCCCGTGGTAGTAGACGTTAAAGGCGCTCATGAGGAGGTTTTCCTTGCCCACGATTTTGGTGAGCCGATCCGCCTCCCGATTTCGTACCCACGCGATGAAGAGGACGATCGCGATGAAGGCGCCGCCGATAATCAGCGTGTTGGCGTTGCTGCCACCCACTCCCGTCACCCGATCCTTCCGACCAGGCGGCGAACCCGGTACTCCAGGACGCGACGCACCAAGCGGCTCCGCACGCCGAGTTCGTTCACAAACGAAACGGCAATCGACCAATCGTCGTGCCCCTTCGCCCGCATGGCCAGCACGTGTGCTTCGTTTCGTTTGAGCACGTTTCGAAGCGAGTTCTCGTTGGCGCCGGCACCAAGGACGAGGGAAATCACCACGATCAGAATCGATAAACCTACCGTGACGGACACGTCGTAGGCCGGATCGGGGATGAGCGGCCGGAAGAGCGAGTTGGGGTTGCCGGCGTTGAAGATCATGTAGAAATCGATGACGAGCAGCACCGCAAGCCCGGCGTAGAGCCCCTTCCGTAAGGTCTGGTTCATTTCTCCGTCCTGGTCAGCGTTGTACACAAAAAAACATGAGGCAGCAAGGCTGCCTCATGTGTATATACCAAGCGCGAGTGGAAGGATCCCTAGAAATCGACTTTCCGCTCTTCGCCGACGGCCATCTTGGCCCATTCGGCTTCCGCTTTTTCCCACGCCTCGTCACTGGCTTCGGTGTCCCAGTACTCGAGACCGCGTTCCGCCTTGGTGGCACCACCGATCACGTTGTCCAGGACAATCGCGATGATAGCGGTAACTGCCATACCGGTGGTCAGGATCGTCTGCAGGATGCTGCCGAGAACGCCGGCGAACTGTCCAGCCGCGGACCAGTCGATCGGGGCGGCGTTGAAATGCGCCGGGAAGCTCAGTCCCGCAAAAAACGCGATACCGACGATGAAGAGGTTCCGGGAGTTGTTCAGGTTGGTGAACTGCAGGTTGGAGATACCAACCGCCGCGATCAGACCGAACATACCGACGAACATGGCTCCGACAACGGGCTGCGGCAGCGTGGCCAGGGTAGCGCCAAACTTACCAAAGGCCGGAAGGATCAGCATGATCACCGCACCGGTGCGAACAACGCGGCGGCTTGCAACGTGGGTAAGACCGATTGAACCGATGTTCTCCGAGTACGAGGTTGTGCCGTTACCGGTCTGGAAGATGCTGGCCACGAGACAACCGAGACCCTCGGCACCAAGACCGCGGGAGATCATCTTCGGCGTTGGGACGGGGGCTTCAGCCATGCGCGCGCAGGCGTAGTAGTCACCGATAGACTCAACCATTGAACCGAGGTAACCGGCGAGCATACCAAGCGAACCGGCAAGAGTGATGGCGTTGAATTCAGGGAAGCCCCACTTGAACGGCACCGCGTGACGGAGCGTAAACCAGGGAGCCGCCTGAATAAGCGCAACACCGCTGTTCAGGTTGGCTGCGTTCCCTTCGGGAATCCAACCGGCGAGCGTACCGATCAGGGCGGCCACCCATCCGGTGATGATCGCGAGCAGGACGGGAAAGAGCATGAACGCCTTGGACCGGTGCGAGAGGACCTGCGAATAGACGATCAGCGCGACGATCGTGATGATCGACACGGTCCAGTTGCTCGCCATCCAGGGAGCTCCAATGCCGTAAAGCGCAAGACCGATCATCGCGATGGTAGGAGCAATCGCCAGGGGGCTGATCGCTTTCTTGACCTGGCCCATGAGTCCGGTGTACCCGAGGATGATTTCGAACAGTGACGCGAACATGACCGCCGCGCTGACCTGCTGGATCATCACCTGCCACCCCATGCCTTCCGCTGCAACCATTCCAACGATGGCGAACATCGGCCCGAGGAACGAGAACGTACCACCCTGAATGATCGGGAGACGGTTACCGGCACTCGACTGCTGGATCAGCGTGGTGATACCGGAACAGAAGAACATCGTCGAGATCAAAAGTGCCAGCTCTTCCTGCGGCATCTCCATTGCCCCACCCACGATAAACGGGATGAGGACCGTAGCACCGAACATCGTCAGGTACTGTTGGAGACCGAGCAGGATCGCGAGACCCATCTTCGGCTTACTCCCTATGGGGTAGATTACCCAGCCGGAGTGTTGTGCATTGTCACTCATACTTCCTCCATAAACTCTTTCTGAGCAGCGCTTTCCGTGTTACACACCAGCCACTGTCTCAGTTGTGCACACCGTTATGAACGGCAGATTTCGCCGTACATTTCGGGACGACGGTCACGGAAGAACGCCCACCCGTCGCGAACCTTGCGAATCTCTTCCAGGTCCAGATCCGCCACGACGAGTTCGTCTTTGTCGCGGGAACCCTTGGCAAGAATCTTGCCCCGGGGATCCACAAAGTAACTCGATCCGTAGAATTCGCCGAACTCCCACGGTTTCTCCACACCCACGCGGTTGTTGGCACCGATGAAAACGCCGTTTGCTACCGCGGACGCAGGCTGTTCCAGTTCCCACAAGTACTCCGACTTGCCTGCAACGGTGGCCGAGGGGTTGAACATGATCTCCGCGCCGTTCAGCGCGAGGCAACGCGCCGATTCCGGGAAGTGACGGTCGTAGCAAATGAAAACGCCAACCTTGGCGTAGGCCGTGTCGAACACCGGAAACCCGAGATTCCCCGGTTTGAAGTAGAACTTCTCCCAGAATCCGGGGTGCGTATGGGGAATCTGGATCTTCCGCATCTTCCCTAGATAGCTTCCATCTGCGTCGATGACGGCGGCCGTGTTGTAGTAGATGCCTTCCTGGTCGCGTTCGTATACGGGGACGACCATGACCATCTTGTACTTCCTGGCGTATTCCGCCATCCGCTCCGTGGTGGGCCCTGGGACGGGCTCGGTCGATTCGTACCACTTGATGTCCTGCTCGGCGCAGAAGTACGGTCCGTAGAATATCTCCTGCAGGCACAAGATTTGGACGCCCTTGCTACCGGCATCGTCGATCATGGGCAGATGTTTCTGGATCATCGCCTCCTTGATTTCAGCGACCGATCCATCGTGTTTGGGGTTTGATGCCTGGATGTGAGCACACCGAACGATTCTTGACACAGCTTCCTCCCTCTCGGTTGTTGTAGAATCCGGCATGAAAGCGCAACGCGCACGAACGCACCAAAACGGATAAATCGTTGTATCAAATAAAGATACAAATATTACAAAAACGGTTCGATCGCCGGTTACTATGAAATTCGATTATATGGTAGTCATTTGTTGCCGTCAAGAATAAAAATCGGGTCCCGGCCGAATGGATGCAACCCTTGACGTTGAATGAAGTTGCATGAAAATCTCAATAACATGCCGGGGATTTTTCGCCGTCTATGATCGACAAAAAAGGCGTCTCCATGGTTCTCGTCATGGTGATCTGGGCGTCTTTTTACACGATCATCAAGGTAGTCGTCACGGCCGTTGACCCCCTCACCCTCTCGTTCCAACGGTATCTGCTGGGCATTCTTCCACTCACGCCGTTTTTTCTCCGCGAACTGAGCCGAACTCCCGATCGTCCCTCACCGGGCGACATGGTACGGATGACGCTCCTTGGTCTCTTGGGGGTCACATCTTTTGCGGTGTGCCTCTTCTTCGGACTCGATCTTTCAACGGCCGTGAACGGCGCCCTCCTGACCAACACACAGCCCCTCTTTGCGGCGCTCCTCGGTACGTTGATCCTGGGCGAATCGCTCTCCTTGCGCCGTGCGAGCGGCGCGGCGGTCGGATTGATCGGTATGGCGCTCGTGGTAACGGGTGGCGACTTCTCGCTCATGTCCGACGAATCCGACGCACCCTTCCTGGGCAATCTCCTCCTTCTGGGGGCGTCGCTCTCGCTTACCCTTTACAGCGTCTTGATGAAACGGTACGTTCGCCGGTACGGCGGCTTGATTCCTACCTGGTTGTCGATGACATCTGGAACAATTGCTCTCTTTCTGATCAACACGCTACGAGGCGAAGCGAACTTCGTTCTCCGGACGCTCTCGCCCGGCCATCTTGCGCTCGTGCTCTACCTGGGAATCGTCGGCACGTCCCTCACCTACCTGGTTTTCAACCGCGCCCTGGCGAACATGCCCGTGGTGGTTGCGTCGTCGTACAAGATGCTCATTCCCGTCTTCGGTCTCGTTTTTGCCGTTGTCTTCATCGCGGAACGCCCAAACGGCTGGACTCTCACGGGCGTCGCCGTTGTACTCGCATCGCTGTGGATCATCCAGCGGGTGCCGGTCGATCGATGATCTTTCTATCGACGTGAGTCCGTCGTTTCGCCAAACGGCCCTGCGAACGGTCGAATCGCGATGTGGAGATCTACAGGCTGGAGTACGTCAAAAAGCGTCGCTGGGACGCGCACGCGGAACCGGATATCTCATATTGTACGGCCCGTGCCGCTGTTTTTGCGCGCAAACTATCTTCTCGTGGCCATTTGACGCTTGCACTCCGGGATGGGTCGTCCTATCATGAAGAAGAAATCATTCAAGTGAGGTATCTACATGGACATTGGGATTGTATTGCAGACGACCCCGCCGGCACTTCGGGTCGTCGAACTTGCGAAACGAGCGGAGTCGCTCGGGTTTTCGCACGTGTGGGCATATGACTCCCACATCCTGTGGGAGGAACCGTACGTGGTCTTCTCACAGATTCTGGCTGAAACTCGGAACGTGATTGTCGGCCCGATGGTGACGAATCCGGCAACGCGCGACTGGACCGTCTCGGCGAGTATGTACGCCACCCTCAACGAGATGTTCGGGAACCGCACCGTTTGCGCGATCGGGCGCGGCGACTCGGCGGTTCGTGTGACCAACGGCAGGCCGACGAAGCTCGCCACGATGGCCGCGGCAACCCACGTCATCCGCGAACTCGCCAACGGGCGAACCGTGGAATACAAGGGCTCGATGATCACACTGCCCTGGGCATCGAAGTCCACATTAGAGGTGTACGGTGCCGGCTACGGTCCGAAGGCGCTCAAGACGATCGGTGAAACGTGCGACGGTTTCGTCCTCCAACTCGCGGACCCGCAGATCACCGAGTGGATGGTTGCGAGCGTCCGCGGCGCCGCCGCCGACGCGGGCCGGAACCCGGACGACCTCACAATCGTCGTCGCCGCGCCCGCCTATGTTGGTGACGACATGGCCTACATGCGCGACCAGGTGCGCTGGTTCGGCGGGATGGTCGGCAACCACGTGGCCGACATCGTGATGCGCTACGGCGCCCAGACGGATAGTGTCCCGCAGGCGCTCACCGACTACATCAAAAACCGCCAGGGGTACGACTACAACCAGCACGGCCAGGCGGGGAACACCCACACGGACTTCGTTCCCGATGAAGTTATCGACCGCTTTTGCATCCTCGGCCCGCCCGAAGAACAACTGCGCCGTCTCGAGGAGTTGCGCGCCCTCGGCGTCGACCAGTTCGCGATCTACCTCCAGCACGACGGCAAGGAGGAGACGCTGCTGCAATACGGCGAGCACGTGATCCCCGCCCTCGCCGAGCACAAGCTCGCGAAGGCGTAATCGGGAACGCGTGTCCGCTGCCGGGCGTCCCGAGAAACGCCCTTCGTCGTCGCACCGGTTTGCGAGCACCACAAGCTCGCGGGCCGTGGCGACGGCGCGGCACACGCCTGGTCGGCACGGTTTGTTTCTCCACTCTGCCTTCTTGCACGGCGAGATCGCTTTTTCTACTACACCGAGATCGAGGTAGTCTCGAAGGGGTGATATGCAGAACACCGGCGCTTCAGTATCGACTCAGACAGTTCAAATCACGGCGATACCGGGTGTACCTGATATCCGACCCGGCGACGACTTATACAAAATCCTGGCGGAGTGCCTCGGCATGCACGGTGGCCTGATCGACGGCGATATTCTCACCGTGGCCCACAAAGTCGTCTCAAAAGCAGAGGGAAACATCGTTCATCTCGACACGGTAGAACCGTCGGAACGGGCCCTGGCGATTGGCCGCGAATTGAACAAGAACCCGGCAAAGGTCGAGGTAATTCTGCGTCAATCCAAGCAGGTCCTACGGACGTTCAAACGAGAGCGCCAAAACGAAGGTACAATGATCTGCGAACACCGCCTTGGTTTTATCTCGGCGAATGCCGCTGTGGACGAATCGAACGTTGACGGGGTCAACACGGTGATCACTCTTCCCGATGATCCCGATGCGAGCACGGTGCGTCTCGGGCGAGCCCTGGAGGAGCGTTTCGGCGTCGAGATCGGCGTTGTGTTGACCGACACCTTCGGAAGACCGTGGCGCCTTGGTCAGGTGAATGTGGCGATCGGCCTCTATCGCGTCCCGGCGAGAACCTCGGCCGTGGGGAGTATCGACGCCTGGGGCCGTCCTCTTCTCGTGACCGAGCCTGCGCTTGGCGACGAGATCGCGGCCGCCTCGGGCCTCGTGATCGAAAAGGCCGCAAAGACACCACTCGTACGTATCCGGGGCCTTGATTGGACCCCCGATGCCAATACAAGTGCGCAAGACCTCTTGCGCAACAGTCAGGAGGATGTGTTTCGATGAAAATTGCCGTACTAGGCGGGACGGGCCCGCAAGGGAAGGGATTGGCAAAACGTTTCGCCCGCGCGGGCGTGTCGGTCGTTGTTGGTTCGCGAAGCGAACCCAGGGCGCAGGCGATCGCGAAGGAACTGTCCGAAGAGGTTCCGGAAGGCAGCGCGACGATCGCCGGATTGAGCAACGCCGACGCCGTTCGCGCTTCCGATGAGGTGGTTATTCTCGCCGTACCGTGGCCGGGGCACAACGCGACGCTCAACGGAATCAAGGACCACATGGCGGGGAAAATCTTGGTCGATATCGTCGTTCCGCTTTCCGAGAACGATCCCAAAAAGGTGGAGATGCCACCGGAAGGGTCGGCCACGGAAGCCGCCCAAGCCATTCTCGGACCGGACGTCCCGGTGATCGGCGCATTGCACAACGTTTCAGCCCATACCCTCAACGACCTCAATGCCGCCATCAACTGCGATGTGTTGGTATGCGGAAACGCGCTTGAACCACGCAAGAAAGTGATGGCGCTCGTGGAAAAACTGGGGGTCACCGCCTACAACGCCGGCGGTGCGCAATCGGCACGTTGCATAGAGGCGATAACCTCGATCCTGATCCGGATCAACATATCCAAGGCGGTGCCGTTCACGCACGCCGGGATCAAGATCTGGGCACCCGACCATTTGTGACGTTTGACATCTCACCGCGCACTGCTGGGCGTGGTCGCCAACACTCTTGAGCTATCGATACCGAGACTCGGGAGCGGCATTCACACGCGATGTGAGGCGGCTCCTCTCCGAACGGTAGAAGAGTAGGCTCTCCGGATCGTCGATATCGAGGGCCAGAGTCGGCGACCGGTAGATCTGGGCGAGCAGGCCGTTGGTAGCGGCCTCGTCCAGGTGCAGGCGGGCGCTACGTGTGCCGAACCGGAACTTCACGTTGCTCGGCAAGCGCAGACCAAGGGCGTTGGTGCCGTTCCCGGAACGATCGGTGGCCAGGACGACATCGGCCCCGGCGCTGAGTATCCGGGCCAGGGCGGTCACATCCTCGACGGTAATGAGCGGCACATCCGCCGGCACTATCAGCATCGCCGCCGCCCCGGCAGCGATTATGGCGGTGCGCGCCTGTTCCAGCGAGGCGTTTAATTCGACGGCCGCGTCGACGAGTGTGCGTGCCCCACGGCGCTCAGCCATGGCCCGCACCGTTGAGTCGGCGCTGATCACCCAGACCTCGGCCAGGATCGATCCGGAACAACCGCGCAGAGCAGCCAGCACGCGGCCGAGCATCTCGATGACCAGGGCGCGCCGCTCGTCGGGGTTGAGCGCGTCGGATAGCCGGCTCTTGGCCCCCTCAAGCCCTTTGACCGGCACGACGGCGTGGATCGGCATCATTCGCTTGATGTCACCCTGCCGGCAAGTTCGAGCGCGACGCGGGCCAGATTGGCCTTTTCGGCCGGGCCGCGCATGATCGTGTCCGTGATCGCCACCTGTACTCCGAGCGCCTCGATGCGTGGGGCCAACCCGGCATCGACGGTGTCGATCACGATCCCGTTGAGCAGCCCCGCGTACGCCTGGGCCGCGCCGACCGCCGAGACATCGAGTCCTACCGCGCGCATCAGCGGCGCGGCCGGTCCCTTGACCGGTGCGCCGCCCACGATCGGGCTCATCGTGACCACCGGGGCGTGGCTCGCCGTAATAGCGTCACGCACACCGGGGAGGGAGAGGATCGGGCCGATACTGACGACCGGGTTGCTCGGCGCGATCACGATCGTCTCTGCCTGGGCGATCAGATCCAGCACGCCGGGCGCGGGTTTTGCCTGTTCGGCCCCCGCGTAACGCACGCCGCGCACCTCGTTCCGGGCGCGGTTCTTGACAAAGTACTCCTCGAAGTGCACCTCACCGGCATCAGTGAGGACACATGTCGGTACCGGATCGTCGCTCATCGGCAGAATATGTACCGCCACACCAAGCGAGCGACGGAAGCTATCGGCGACCTCGCTCAGGGTAAAGCCTTCGTTCAGCATCGCCGTGCGGCGAATGTGGAGCGCCAAGTCGCGGTCGCCCAGCTTGAACCAGCCGGGCGCGCCGAGCTTGACCAGCCAGGACATGCACTCGGCGGTGTCGCCGACGATCCCCCACCCCTGCTCACGGTCGATCAGGTTGGCAAGTGTACACGTGACTATATCGAGGTCGGGCGACACGTGCAGGCCGTGCAGGGTTATATCGTCACCGGTGTTCACGACGGCGGTGATCGTCCGGGGCGGCACAACCTGGACCAATCCCTCAATAAAACGAGCGGCACCTACGCCGCCGGCAAGTACAACAATCATCGATTATGGACTAAGATTGGCGGCCTTCGGTGACGCGGTGTCGAGATGCTTGATCGCCAGAACGCGCAGTGGGGCGGTACCTTCGTTGCTCCAACCCCGCGACGTTCCAATTGGGCACTCAACCATGTCGCCGGTCCCGGCTTCGACACGTTCTTCGTCTATGGTGCACACCCCCTCGCCTTCTACGACAAAAAACGTAACGAGAATCGGCATCGGATGCGGTGCAATCGCCTTGCCCGGTGGAAGGGTAAGCATCATGTACTCGGTTCCCGCCGCTTCGTTGATCCGCGCTCCGGTGCAGCCATCCTCTTCATACACGACCTGTGCCGATTCGATTCGGTGAAGTATCATCTGTCCTCCGTCCAGGTTTCTTTCCAGTAGCGGGAGGCGGTCAGTAGTCGACGCCGACAGAGACAACGTTATCCGGGTCAAAGGCGTGACAGGGAGTAACGGCGTGAACACACCCGCACGACGGACAGCGGTACTCGAAGGTCGCCAGAACGAACCCTTCGGTACAATTGTGGCAGGATACCGGTAACGGAATCGGAAGCGGCATCCCGGCGAAACCCATCATTCGCACGTATCCACGACTTCCTGTCCATTCTCAAAGTTTCCACTACATCCGTCGTGCATAACGCGTATTGCTCCCTCCTAGACCACGGGTCTGAGCTATGTTTGGCGCTCGCGGAACCATTATAGGGAAACCTCCCGAAGAGAAGGAAGGGCATTCTTGAGGTGCAAGTGAGCTGGTAATACGGCGGAACCCCGTACAAAAACGAGTACGAAGACCTGAACCGCGCCGGTTTCACCGGAGAGGTTGGTTGTGAATCCGGTGACTTCGGTTGTTATTTCGCGGAAACGGGTATCTATCACGGCCGGAAGGAAGACCCAACCGGGTGCCGACGATAGGAGACCGGTGGTACGGTATAAATTACTGGACATCTCAACAATTCGGACGTAGAATGGTAAACGGTTACCTTTATCGACAATGAGGCACGGTGCTCTGCACCGAGGCCCTCAGTAGGAGGAAACATGATACAGAAGAACGCACTCGCCGGCCTGTCCCTGATTCTTGGGCTATCGTTTGTCCCGGTGACGGCCTTCGCGTCCGGGGAGCCGGAAGCGGAAGGCTCCGGCATAGAGGAAGAAGCATCATTTGTCATCGGTTTCGCGATGCCGACGCTGTCGCATTCATATTGGATTCCCATGCTGTACGGAGTGACAACCGAGGCGGAAAAATATGGGATGGAGGTTATCGATCTCAACGCCGGCGGATTTGGGAACGTGGACGCGCAAACGAACCAGGTCGAGAACCTCATTCAACGGGGCGTAGACGCAATCATCATCGGTGCAACCTCCGGGGAGGGTATGGTCCCGGCGGTCGAACGGGCAATTGACGCCGGCATCCCGGTGTTTGGGGTCGGGAGCCAGCCGAGAAGCGACCGCGTCACGACGAAGGTCTTCGCCGACGACTACGGGATGGGAGAGCTCCAGGCGCGGTGTCTCGGTGAGGCGATCGGCGGGAGTGGCGAAGTCGCCATGATGTCGGGGCCCGCGGGAAACAACTGGTCAATGGACCGCGCCCAGGGATTCCGGGACACGATGGCCGAGATGTACCCCGATGTCGAAATCGTGGCGGAACAGTGGACCGACATCAGCCGGCCGAAAGCGACGGAACTGATGGAAACGTGGATTCAGCGCTTCCCGGACCTTGCCGGCCTGTACACGGCAAACGACGATCTTGCCGCCGGCGCGATTGGTGCGATGGTCTCCGCCGGGGTCGCCGGCCAGGTGAAGGTCAGTTCTTCCAACCCGACCGATATCGGCATCGAGTACATGAAAGAGGGCTACATCGTGTGCGAAGCGGTGCAGCAGACGGTCATGCAAGGACAAAAGGCTGTCGAAGCGGCATACATCACTCTCACCGGAGGAACGCCGGAAAGCAGGATCGTGACGCCGGCGCTTCTCCTCACCGCCGACAACCTAAATACATTCGACTACTCAACGGTGCGTCACCCGGACGGATTCGAGCCCTGAGGAAGCCGACTGATCTACAGATCGCGGATGCCGTCCGCGTCGATTCGCGACGCGCCTATTTCCCGACTCGAGGAGTGTGATTCCCGTGGCCCGCTTTTGTTACTACCCGACACAATGGAGCCGAGCGTATCCCGCGGCGGTTGTTCTCGATACCAGCGTCATGTGTTCCGGCGTTCGCGCGCTGGACTACGAGACGGGTCAACTGGTCGGCAGTACGGTGACGGAACGCACGCTGCAATGCCTGCACAACGTCGATGGGTTCCTGGGCACCCCGTCGGTGCGATCAGCGCTCGAAGGAGTGGGGACCGGCGCGCCCGTAGTTTGCTCCCTCAAGGCGTACCTCCGCAACCTTCGAGACAGCGACGAACTCTTTGACGCCTTACGCCGGCACTTTGGTCCGTCGGAGCTTCCGGCTATTACACTCATCGAGGTCAATCGGCTCGAGGGCGATCACGATGTCGAATTGGACTGCGTCGCCGAAACCGGTCCTCAGCAACGATACGAACTGGAGACGAACGGGACGCCGGCGGTTGCGGTACGCACCGGTCCCCACATCTACTGTTCTGCCGTTTCACCCGACGCGACATCCCTGAACTACACACCGGACGATTTTCTCGCCGAAGCGAAGGGTGTCCTGAAATCGATGTCCCACCTACTCGGCATGGCCGACGCCACGATGGCGGATGTGTTCACGACCCGGGTGTACGTCACGAACATGAAGGATCGCTACCTGGTCAACCGCGCGTTCTCCGATCACTTCGCGAAGTACCCCTTGCGCGTCATTACCGAGGTAGCGCGCCTCCCGGGGGAACAGCGAATTGCGATCGAGTGCGAAGCGCACTTAGGCTCTGATCGTGAATACATCAGCACCAGCAAGGGGCAAAAGCCGACGGGTCCGTTTACGCAGGGAATTCGAATCGGAAACCGGGTGTACTGCTCCGGGGTACGTCCGATCGACCCGGCTACGGCGCGCCTGCTGCGCGGTTCCTTTCGTGAAAGGGCTGTGCGGTGCATGAAAAACCTCGAGGCGATTCTCGTCGCCGGCGGGACGAGCTTGGACCACGCCTTCGAGACGCGCGTGTACCTGCGAAACATGGCGGACCTCCCAGTCGTTGACGAGGTGTTCAGCGAGTACTTCGCCGAGCGCGCCTACCCGGTACGAACAGCCGTCGAGATTAACCGGCTGAACGAGGACTACGAAAAGGGGTGGGAACCGAATCACGATATAGAGATTCAGTGTTCCGCGATTATCCCATGACCGATTCACACCTGCTCCTGGAGACGCGCGGTGTATCCAAGGCGTTTCCCGGTGTCGTCGCCCTGACGAACGTGGGGTTTTCCCTTCGCCGGGGCGAAGTCCATTTTCTCCTCGGTGAGAACGGCGCCGGGAAAAGCACGCTGATCAACATCATTTCCGGTGTTGTTGCCCCCGACGAGGGCGAGGTCCTGCTCGAGGAACGGCCTGTACGGTTCGCGTCCCCGCGACACGCGCAGCGGGCCGGGGTTCGCACGATCCACCAGGAGTTCTCGCTGATCCCCAATCTCAGCGTCGCGGAGAACATCACGATCGAACGCCCGCCGCGGTCCTTCGGGCCCTTTGTCCATCCAAGGCGGACACGAACGCGAGCCGCGGAAATCCTCGACGAACTGGGTGTGCGCATCGACACGCGGCGGTTGGTGCGGGACCTGCGGGCGTCCGAAAAACAGATCGTGGACATCGCGCGAGCACTCTCTGAGGACGCGAAAGTGCTCGTCATGGACGAACCCACCTCAACGCTCAGTGCGAACGAAATCGAAACGCTCTTTGCCATCATCCGCCGCATCAAGGACGGCGGGATCGGTGTCATCTACATTTCCCACCGTCTCGAGGAACTCGGTGCGATCGGCGACCGAGTGACCGTGCTACGGGACGGCACGATCCAGGGTACGTTCGACATCGACGATGACCTCGACCGGGCAACGGTCGTTGAACTCATGGTCGGCAAACACGTCGCGGATCACTACCCGAAAGAACCCGCGGCGATCGGAGACCAGGCGCTTGCCGCGACCGGAATCTCCCGCCTCCCCGCGTTCTCGGACGTCAGCCTGTCCATCCGGCGCGGAGAGATCGTTGGAGTGACCGGTGTCGTGGGATCGGGCATGGAACCGCTCGCGTACGTCTTGGCCGGTGTTGCGCCACCGGACTCCGGCGATATCACCGTGGCCGGGGCGCCCGCGAAGATTGAGTCCGTCGCCGGCGCAATTGCCCACGGAATCGGATTGATTCCGGGCGACCGTCGCGAGATGGGGCTTATCATCGACCTCCCGGTGCCGCACAACATCACGCTCGCATCCCTGGACACGCTGGGAAGGGCCGGTTGGATCGTTCCGCGAACCGAACGATCCATCTTTCGTGATTACGTGGACCGGCTTTCGATTTCGGTTCCCGGCGAAGCAACACCGACGCGCAACCTGAGCGGCGGCAACCAGCAGAAAGTGGTGATCGCCAAGTGGCTTGCCCGGAACGTGTCGATACTCGTTTGCGTTGAACCGACACGGGGGATCGACGTGGGGGCCCGGGTGGAGATATACCGGATTTTCAATCGGATGACCGCGGAGGGAAAGAGCGTTGTCCTCGTATCGACAGACTATTCGGAAGTGCTGGGAATGAGCGACAGGATCTACGTGGTGCGGAACGGGCGCATCGCCGCCGAGTACGACGGTGCCGCGGTGGACCGGGAAACGGTGCTGCACGCGGTCTTCGGGAGCACGAACTGATGGACCGCATGCGCGGCACTGAATTGAGAAGTGCCGGGGCCGGCCTCGCGATACTCGTCGTTCTCGTTACAGCCTTTGCGCTCTTCGAACCGCGGTTTTTGAACCCGATCAACGTGAGAAACATCTTCCGTATCGCCGCGATCACCGTCTTGGCAACGTACGGACAGGCGTTTGTCCTCCTGAGCGGGAAGATCGATCTCTCCATGGGATCGCTCGCGGGGTTTGTCAGCGTGATTGCCGGAATGAGTTTGAAACGGTTCGGCATCGCACCGTCCTTTGCAATCGCCCTCGCAACCGGTGTCGCGATCGGGGTCGCTACCGGCACCCTCGTGTTTTTGTTCCGGCTGCCGGCGTTCATCATTACCTTCGGCATGCTCACCTCCCTGACCGGGTTCGCAAACCTGCTCACCCGGAGCGCCCCGATCGAACTGATCGGCGTCAAGGGATTCGACCAGGTTGGAAGCGGGTACATCGGTCCGGTCCCCATACCGGTCGTCATCGCAGTCGTTGCGTTTCTCCTGCTTCGCACACTGCTGGCCCGAACCGCGTTCGGGCGCACGATCGTGGCGCTCGGGTACAACGAGCGCGTCGCCCGGCTTGCCGGTCGAAAGACCGTTGCGACGGGAATTGCCACGTACGGCATCGCCGGATTTCTGGTGGCGGCTGCCGCACTCATCATGAGTTCGCGCGTCTACTCGGCGCAGCCGAACTTGGCGCCGGAACTTCCCTTTGAAGCGATCGCAGCCGCCGCGATCGGCGGTGTCAGCCTTCGCGGCGGCAAGGGAAACCTTCTCCAAGCCACCGTGGGTGCGCTCATCGTGACGACGCTTATCAACGGACTCAACTTGTTGAACGTCTCGACCTACCTGCAGATGATGACCCGCGGTGCGATCATCCTCCTCGCCGTGGTCGTCAACAACGTGCGGGAGATCGGACTGGTTCCGTTGCTCGATATTCGAACCCCGCGGTGGACGCGACCGCGGAGGACGACGTGACGAAGAGAATTCATACTTTGCAGCGCCCCGACTGGTTGCGCTGGTCGATTATCGGGTCGCCGAGCCTCCTGGTCGCCTTATGGCTCGCGTTGAGTATCGTCACACCGCGATTCGCAACGATCGGCAACCAAGTGAACATCCTCCGCCACGCGTCGGTCCTGATGCTGGCGGCGTCGGCGCAGACCTTCGCGATCATCGCCGGTGGACTTAACATTGCCGTCGGATCGTCGGCGGCGCTCGCCGCCGTCGCCGCTTCGATCGTCGCGGCGCGTTTCGGCGTCGCTGTTGGGTATGCGGTGGGCCTTGCAACCGGGATGGCGTCCGGGCTCCTCCTGGGCGTTCTCATCGGGTGGCTTCGGGTAAATCCGATTATCGGAACGATCGGGCTGCTCGCCGTCGCCCGGGGCATCGCCTTCGAAATCTCCGACGGACAACCGATCACCGGGTTACCCGACGGATTCGATTGGCTCGGAAACGGTTCGATCGGGTGGTTGCCGACATCGGTGGTCGTAACGGTTCTCGCGGTGCTTGTGCTGCACCTCTTTCTGACGTACACGATCTGGGGGCGTCGTATCTACGCGATCGGCGTGGACGAGAGCTCGGCTCGCATCGCCGGTATAGCGGTGAAACCGTACGTCCTGCTGGCGCACCTCATGAGCGTGTCACTGGCGGCATTCGCCGGCGTCATGCTCGCATCCCGCGTCAACGCCGGGATGGCGACAATCGGGGCCAACATGTCGCTCGAGACGATCGCCGCGGTGATCCTCGGGGGGAACAGGCTCTTTACCGGCGAAGGGAGCGTTCTAAAAACGGCCGTGGGCGTTCTCATCATCACGATGCTCGGCAACGGTATGGACCTTTCCCACGTGTCGCCCTACCTCAGGGAAATCCTGCTCGGCGTGATCGTGATCGCCGTTGTCTTCGTCGGTGTACGCGCGGTGAAGCCGCGTTAGGATATATCTGATACCGTAT
>JANQHT010000136.1 GCA_028282545.1 Spirochaetales bacterium | reverse complement strand
GTAGAACTTTCCGTAGGGGCAGACCTCTATCCGCACCAGCTCTCCGGGGGGATGCGCCAACGGGTGGCTCTGGCGCGGACCCTGTCGGTTGCCACCGGCGTCCTGCTCATGGACGAACCGTTTGCCAACCTCGATGCTCCTTCACGGGTCAGGCTGCAGGACCTTCTTCTATCGATCCGGCGCGAACGAAACGCAACGGTACTCTTTGTAACGCACGATATCGGTGAAGCGATGCGCCTGGGCGATCGCATCGTCGTGATGGGGCGTGCGGGGACGATCATCGCCGACAGGACGGTCCCCGCCGATCGTTCCGGCGATTCCGCCGGGCGCCTCGCCCGGGAACTCGTTACTCTATTGGACCCGGATCGAGTCGATAGACCGTGACGGAGTGCGGTCCCTGCGGGAGGTAGGGTAACAGGCGCATCGCGTAGGACGTTTCGAAGGTGACCGCGACGCGCCCGCGGCGCTCCAGCAGGTGCAGGAGATCCGTGTAGTAGGGATAGAGATTGCCGTAGACGTCGTTCCACAGGGGGCGCTCCCGATAGATCCGATCCAGCTCCGACGGCAACGCTACGTAGGTGATCTCCTCGGCGTCCAGGTAGCGTTCGATTGAACCCCCCGGCGGTAGGCGATCCAGGTCGCGGTACACGTAGAGATCGCGGTCGTCCAAGGTAAATCCGGCGTTGAGGTTGGCCAGTACCCGCGATCCGGGCGGAAGTGCTTCCCGGAGGGAGGTCTCGTACGCGCGGTAGGCGCGATCGCGGAGGCGGAGGCCCTCCGGCATGGTCGCGAGCGCCGTAACCGTGCCGGTCAGCGTCAGTACGGCGAGGACCGCGCCGGTTGCGACCGGGATGAGGGACGCCGGGATGAGCGGCGCGCCGCGGTTGGCGCCACGTAGCGCGCCGATGTCGCGAGCGTCACCACACCGCCCGCCGATGCCGCCAGACAGCCCGCGGGCGCCCCTTCGCCCATTTTGGGAGACCACGCGGTCCACGCACAGCGCGGCAAGCAGGTACGCCGGCGGCCACAGGAGCGAAACACTGGGAGGGCTGAACTTGCCCAGGGCGAACAGCCCGGCTACCAGACATAGCACCAAGCCCAGCACCCCGACGAGGGTCTGCGCCGATCCCGGACCGCGCCGCCGGCGAGAGGCGGCCGCGATAACAACGGCTGCCGCCGGTGTCACCGCCAGCGCCACGAGTTGAACGCGTACCGGCGGGAGATAGTACGTTCCGGCGGCGCCGACATAGAGTTTGCGCCAGAAACGAAGGAACCGCGCCCACCGGCGCGCCGGATGGTCCCCCACGCCGACGGCGTCACCAAAGGCGGCGTAGTGCTCCAGGAAGGCGCCGTCCATCGCGAAGCTCGCCAGGGCGACGAGTCCGACCCCGCCGGCGGCGGCCGCGGCGTACGCCGCGCCGTGCCGCAGGGCGCCGCGCCATCCAACTCGCCGCGCCTGCGTCGCAGCCAAAAGGGGCGCCATCGCCACGGCGACGAGCGCCGCGTTGGGATGGACGGCCACCGATACCCCCAGTGCCGATCCAAGCGTAGCCGTCCGGCGTACGTTCCATCGCTCCCGGTCACGCACCACCCAGGCGATCGCCGCCGCGGTTACCGCCATCACCGCGATCTCCTGCCGCGCCATGTGAGCCGCGTAGACGAACTGGACGTCGAGCGCCAGAGCACTCGTCCAGGCGAGGGCCGCGGCTCGGCCGCGCTCTTGTGAAGCGAAGAGGTGGTCCAGCGTGCGCCGGAAGAAGTACAGCGTTGCCATTGCCAGTGCGACCGAGAGCAGGCGCACCGATCCGGGCGAGAAGGAAACGGCAACGAAGGGAGCCTGCAGGAGGTGATAGAGCGTCTTTGCCGCATGGGGCCACCGGGGCGTGAGCCGGAAAAAGCTCTCCGTTGCCGCCGGTGAACGCGCCGCGATCATGTCTCGCGTCAGTGTCGCGAGCCACACCTCGTCGGAGTGGACAAAGGGAAACGAGACGAGCGTGGTCACGTGGAAGAGGAGGTACAAAAAAAGGCCCCCGGCCAAAAGTAGCCGGGGACCGGATGTTCGCAGTGTTCTGCGATGCACGCCGCTCTACGCGACCTTAGTTGGCAGCGACCGTGGGGTAGCCCTTGGCCATCCAACCGAGGGGTTCGTTGGCGGGCATGCCCAGGCCGCCCTTGAGCGACACGGCGTCGTAGCCCAGGAGGCGCAGGGCGGCAACGGTCTGACCGGCGGTCTGTCCCGTGTAGCAGTAGATGATCAACTTCTTGTCCGCCGGGAGGGAGGCAAAATTGTCGTACATGTCGGCGCCGAAGGGGATGTTGATCGCACCTTCGATGTGCGCTTCGGCGTAGTGCTCGGGCTTCCGGATCGACACAAAGAGAACGTCTTCGTCACCGGCGTCGTGAATCGCCTTGGCGTTGTCTTCGCTCACGATGTTACTGCCGAAGGGTGTGCCGGCGGCGGTCGCCATCTCTTCGTAGTACCCCTGGTAGGCTGCCATGATTTCCGCCGGAATCTCGGTGACCATCGAAGAGCCGAAGGAGTTCGCCGTCGTCTCAACAAACGCCTGCATCCCCTCCACTCGGGAAAGGCCGAAGTTCCAGCCGAGGTTGATCGAGCGGGTGTCGAATCCCGCCATGTTGAGGAGCATCACGGCCTGGCCCGCGGTCTGGCCCGAGTAGCAGTTCACGAAGACGGGTTTGTCGGCGGGGATGTACGGGAGCATCTCGTACATTGCCGGGGTACCCCACGGCATGTTGACCGAGCCCTTGATGTGGCCCGCCGCGTAGTCGTCGGGACGGCGGATGTCGATTACGGTCATGTCGGAACCGGCGCCCACCATCTGCAGGAACTCCGCCTGGGGAACCTTGTAGATGTGGCTCGGCATGTTCGCGTAGTAATCCGCGACCAAGTCCGAAATCGAAACCGCTGATTCAGCGGCGGCCGGCTGTGCGGCCTCTTCCTGTCCGCCGGCAAATACAAACGCTGCCAGGCTAAGCATTACGAGAACTGAGAGTACCTTTCTCATCATCTTCTCCTTTTTTTCGGGCCGAGGCCCGTTGGTTACGAGTTATCAGATGCTTCCAGGAGAAGCACCTCCGGATCCGGCACGTATACCGGGTTCATCGGGTTTGTGCTCCACTCGACCCAGGCGGCGTCGTAGAGCTTGAGATCGCGATATCCCGCGTTGTAGAGCGCAAGGTATGACTGCGCCCCGCGGATCGACGTCTTGCAGAAGAGGATCGCCGAGTTGTCGTAGTTGATTCCCGCCTCTATGTACCGGATTCGGATATGCTGCACCGGCTTGTACGTTCCGTCGGAAAAGTTGTTGTCCACGAAATTCAGACATACCGCTCCGGGGATGGTTCCCTCGTCGAACTCCTCCTGGGACCGCGTGTCGACGATGACGGTGGCGGGGTCCGGATCGTTGACTTGGTCGCGGACATCCTTCTGCGTGGCGATCATCGTTTCGTCGAGAGGCGCCGCGGTAAACGTTGCCGGCTGAACGCCCGGTTGTGTCGTTACGAATTCCAGGCCCTCCCGTTGCAGGGCAGTTAGGCCGCCGCTGACGACCTTGACGTCCCCGTGGCCGTAGACCTTCAAGGTCCACCAGAGGCGCGCCGCGTCCATGTTCTGGTTGTCGTCGTAGATCAGGACGAGCGAATCGTTCCCGATTCCCCGCGATCCCATAACCGTCTCGATCTGCTGTGGCGGCGCAAGCATGTTGGTAAACGGCGAGTTGACCACGATATCGGCGCGAGAGATGGAAACGGAGCCGGCGAGCGTACCGTTCCGGTAGTCGATGGCCGGCCGTGCGTCCACCAGGACGACATTCGCGGCATCCATGAGTTCGATAGCGTCGCCGGCGCTCACGATCTCCGTACCCGCTTCACCAGGGGCCTGCGGCCCGCATCCGGCGAGGAGGGTGATTCCAGCGGCGAACAGAACAAGGGAGTACCGGAGCTTCATCGTCTTACCTCACCGCGGTCTCAACGAATTTGTTGAGCGATTCCGTGACGCTGGGCATGTCACACTTGTCGGAGATCTCTACGACCTCGCCGTCTTTTGTATAGAAGATCGTCATCGGATCTACGTCGCAGGAAAGACGATCGCAGAGCGATTTGCCCTTGTAGAGATCGATGACGTTGAGCTTGACCTGACCGTTGAACTTCTCTTCGATCTCCTGCATGGTCGGCAGCAGCTCGCGACTGGGCGCGTCGATCGCGGAGTATACGTAGATGAGACCGATCTTCTCCTTCTGCATGATCTGATTCTCGAACATCTCCGTTTCGGCGATGTACTTTTCGGCCTCCACGCCGGCGATCGCACCGTCGCCAACGGCGGTGGCGACCTGCTTTAATTCCTTTTCGCGGACGTCGCCGCAGGCAAAGACGCCGGGGATACCCGTGTGCATCAACTCGTTGGTGACGACGTATCCGCGCTTGGAGAGGTTCAGTACGTCCTTGAAGATCTCCGTGTTGGGTTCATATCCGATGAACTCGAAACACGTGTCGACTTCCACCGGATCCAGTGCACCCGTTTTCAGGTTCTTGAGAACGACCCGCTCCATCCGCTCTTCACCCTCGAAGGAGTCCACCATGGTGTTCCATTTGAACTCCATCTTTGGATTCGCCAGCGCCGCGTCACGGGCAATTTCGTTGCAGTCCATCTTGCCCGTATCGTGGATTACGGAGACGATCACCTTTTCGGCGAACTTCGAAAGGAACGTTCCCTCCTCGATCGCCGCGTCACCGGAACCGATGACCATGACCGTCTTACCGGTGTTTGCAGCGGCATCGCAGGTGGCGCAGAAGGAGATTCCCTTGTCGAAGAGGTACTTCTCTTCGTCCTGTGCGCCGGTTGTACGGGGGCGTCCGCCCGCGGCGACGATCACCGTCTTGGCTTCGAAGATGTTGCGAAAGGTCTCTACCTTTTTGACCTCACCGTCGAAATCCACCTTCTTCACGTCGGTGAGTTTGAACTTCACATCGAAGTTCTTGGCCTGCTTGTGAAACAGCTCCATGAGACCCAAGCCGGTGGTGCCCTCCGGAAAGCCCGGGAAGTTCACGATCTCGTTTGTATACGTTGCAAGACCACCCACGAGGGACTTCTCGATGAGCAGCGTCTTGAGCTGGGCCCGGCCGCAGTAGATGCCGGCCGTGAGGCCGGCGGCACCGCCGCCGATAATGACGACGTCGTATTGTTCTATCTTCTTTTCTCGCATTGCTTTTCCTGTTGGTTCTACATGAAGTACTTGACGAGGAGTCTGCTCCCCACGATTGCACCGAAGAACATGAAGACTCCGTATACCCACCCGGAGAGCGACAATGAAGCGATTCCCGAGTAGAGAGCACCGATGTTGCACCCGAATCCGATCCGTGCACCGTATCCCATCAGCAAACCGCCGATGACGGCGGCGATGACCTGCCGCCACGACTTGAGTTTCTTGACTTTGAACCCCGAGGCGATCAGTGCCGAGAAAAGCGCACCGGCGGCGATCCCCAGGTTTCGCATCGTTCCCGGATCCCGCAGGGGACCGTTGGCCAGAGTTTCCCGGGCGGCGGAAGAGGAGAAGTAGTACCACTTGTCAACGGAACCGCCCACCGCTTCGAAGATCCAGGCGCCCCAGTTGGCCAGTACGGCCGAGACACCCCAGGGATTCCCCGTTACGGCGATCGTTACGATCTGGAACACGGAGAGCAGGATTGCACCCGTCAGGTAGGGCCACGCGTCCTTGAGCCACGCCTTGTAGTAGTCGTTCTTCGCGATGGACTCCGAGAACTTTTTGAGCATCTGCGTATTCCTACTTCACCTTTTCGATGACAACTTCCCATTCACCGTCGTCGACTTCTTCGATCTCAACGTTGTGACCCGCTTCACGAGCCCATTCGGGAACGTTCTTCATTGCACAGGAGTGGTCAATCTGTACGATCAGGATGTCACCGGCGTCGAGCTTTTCCAGCGCCTTCTGCGCCTTCACCAACGGAACCGGGCACGCTTCACCTAGGCAGTCCAGCATTTCTTCTTTCATCTACTTCCTCCGTGTTAATGGGCGCTGTCGGCGCCTTTTCGTTTTGCATATTTGTCAGCGGCTATCCAGAGCAACGCAATGACCAGCAACTGAACGACGATCGCACCAAACCATCCGAGTACATCGGGCAGGAACACCGCCCGCCCACACAGCATTACGTTGAGTTTCCACCAGCCGAAGTGCCGGGCGCCCAGGAGCGATCCCACCACAAAGAAGAAGATGGAGATCAGCTGCATCTGGAATCCCTCACCAACGCGCATCAGCGTTCCCGAGGCGCACCCGCCGGCAATAACCATGCCGATTCCGAACAGAAAGGCCCCGACCGCTGTGGCCAGACTGATGGGCGCGATGAAGCCCTGGCCCGGTATCGGAAGACCGCGCGTAAACGCACCGTACTTGATTGCCCAGAAACCGATACTGGTGACGGCAAAAGCGGTGAGGACCGCCTTGGAAAGACTCGTTCCTCCGGTCAGGTAGGGGTCGCGCATGGCTGCGGTAAAGCAGAAACGGGCGCGCTGGAGAATGAACCCAAAGGCGATTCCGGTGAACCAGAAGAAGCTCACCCGTTCCGAAACGAGAATCATCAGCGCGATGCCGATGGCAATGATGACGAGCAGCGCGGAGATCCCCTTGGGAATCTGGCTCTTCTTTGGTTTCCGCGAAGTGGCGCGTGAACTTCGCCGGATCGAACCGGTCGATCCGCCCGCGGGCGTCGTTGTCTGGTCGCTCACCCGGTACTCCTTCCACAAAGAATGCGGTATCTATCCACGAGATATCGATAAAGAGATAACTTTATGGGAAGCATATCGGATCAATACCGACCTGTCAATAATAATTTGTGAAATGAATCGCATATAATTGCTAACCGACCCTTTTGGAAAACTATATATACGCGAAAGAAAAAATGTCTGATCAATATACTCATGTTGTCGGATCGGCCGGCGGCCGGTATTCTGGTGAACCAATGGATAAAACGATGGTAACCGCGCGCGACGTAGGTGAGGCCGTAACGCGGACCCGCGCCGCCGTTCACGAGACACCCCTTGTCACATGCAGGGCGATAGATGAACTCGCCGGTGCGACGTTGTTCTTCAAGTGCGAGAATTTCCAGCGCGTTGGCGCCTTCAAGATCCGCGGTGCGATGAACGCGGCGCTGTCGCCGGGGGAAAACGACCGGGCAAAGGGACTCGCAACCCATTCATCCGGAAACCACGCCCAGGCCGTGGCACTCGCGGCGCGATCGCTCGGCGTGCCGGCCCATATCGTCATGCCCCGGACGTCGCCGGCGGTCAAGGTCAAGGCGGTCGAGGGCTACGGCGCACTGATCACATTCTGCGAACCCACCCAAGCGGACCGGGAAGCTACCCTGGAGCGCGTTGTTCACGACACCGGTGCAGCGTTTATTCACCCCTACGACGACGAACGCGTTATTGCCGGACAGGGTACGGTCGCGTGGGAGTTCATCTCGCAGTTGGAGGAACGCGGGGTGCGACTGGACGCGTTGGTTGGGCCCGTGGGCGGCGGCGGATTGATGAGCGGAACGGCGATTGCCGCGAATCACCGCTCACCGGGAACGCGTCTTTTCGCCGCCGAGCCGTGCGGGGCGGACGACGCGTCCCGTTCGTTTCATTCGGGCCGTCGGGAAGTCAACGACGCCGTCGACACCCTCGCGGACGGGTTGCGTACCAACCTTTCCGATCGGACCTTCGCGATCCTGTCGCGTCACCTGGAGGACGTACTGACCGTTGACGACGCGCAGATTGTGGGCGCCATGCGGCTTATCTACGAACGGGCCAAGCTCGTGGTGGAACCGTCCGCCGCCACGGCGCTGGCCGCCGTGCTTGCCAATCGGGACCGTTTCGCTCGTCAGCGCGTGGGTGTGATACTCTCCGGAGGAAACGTTGACCTGGAGGCGTTTTTTACTTCTCTGGAGGGAATGCGGTGAAAGCGGTCATCTTCGACATGGACGGTGTACTCATAGACAGCGAACCGATCCACAGGGCGGTAGAACGGGAGGTGTTCTCGTCCCTGGGAGTACACATAACGGAGGCGGAACACCTAAGATACCTGGGCGTGAGCTGGGACGATATGATCGCCGACATCCGCGAACGCACCGGCTGTACCGTCACGGCGGAGGCGTTTCAGGGGGCGGCCCGAGCGGTACGTGCCCGCGTTCTGCCCGCGGACGGTGAACCTTTTGTGGACGGTGCTCTCGAACTCGTTCGCGCCGTGAGCGGCGACGGCGTCCCGGTGGGAATCGCGTCGTCCTCAAACCGCATCCATATCGAGCGAACGATCCGGCGGGGGCAACTGGAGAACGCCATAACCGCGTTCACCGGGGGCGACGAAGTCGAGCGCAGCAAGCCCGACCCGGAGGTATTCCTTCGCACCGCCGGGAGGCTCGGGGTAAAGCCCGATGCGTGTATCGTGGTCGAGGATTCGCCAAACGGCATCCGCGCCGCCGTCGCGGCCGGAATGACCTGCCTTGGGTTCGTGAATCCCGGATCGGGGTCTCCGGATCTCAGCTCCGCGAACGTGGTCTGTGAATCGATGGACGAGGTTCGCCGGTCGCTCTTTGCGTTCCTCTCGGTTCACCGGGCGTAGTCAAGCGCGCATTCCATCCACGGCCTCGAAGATACTCCCTTTTCTCTGTTTCCGGCTCGCCGCGGGCCGTGCTATAGTGAATATGTCGGTCGCCGACCGATATACCAACCATTACCAAGGGGAGTGCCATGGCCCAAACGTTGCCCGGAGTTCTGCAGGAGATCGTCGAGTCGCACCCTGATGTCGCCGTCCAGATGAGCAAAGATGCAAACGGTGTGTTTCAAAGGCGTACGTACGCGCAGTTGTACGCGGAAGTACAGGGCTTTGCTGCCGGCTTGAACTCACTGGGCGTGGCCAGGGGCGACCACGTGGGATTGATCTCCGAGAACCGCCGGGAGTGGCTCGTTGCAGATCTCGCGGTTGTTTCGCTGGGTGCCGCCGACGTTCCTCGGGGGAACGACACCATGGCACCGGAACTCGCCTACATCCTGGGCTTTTCCGAATGCCGGGTGGTGATCGTGGAGAATGCCGAACAGCTTGCCAAGGTTGTATCGGTGAGAAGCGAGGTCCCCGCGCTCAAGCGCCTGATCGTGCTGGATCCCGACTACGAAGGCGCCGATTCCGGCGGAATCCCCGTTTCTACCTATGCCGAGGTCGTTGCCGCGGGCAACATCGCTCTCGAGGCGGAGCCGGACATGATCAAGGACGAGATCGCGAAGATCACCGGTGACGACGTTGCGACCATCATCTTTACATCGGGTACCACCGGGGAACCGAAGGGCGTTGTTCTGACCCATAGGAACTTCGTTTTCCAGGTGAACCAGATACCGGAGCGCCTTACCATCGAACCGGGTGACATCTGGCTGTCGGTCCTCCCCGTGTGGCATTCGTTCGAACGAATCCTTCAGTACGTGACCCTCGGGAGCGCCTCCACGCTCGCCTATTCGAAACCGATTGGGCAGGTCATGCTGGCCGACATGGCTGTGCTGCGCCCCCGTTGGATGGCATCGGTTCCGCGTATCTGGGAAGCAGTTCGGGCAGGGATATACCGAAACGTGAAACAGAACGGTGGGGTAAAACTCGTCCTCTTTACCTTCTTTGTCGCCGTGGGAAGCCTTCACAAGCGCCTATCCGACATGATCACGGGGCGCACGCCCGATTTCCGGAAACGAATCCGTGCCCTGGACGCGTTGATTGCGATCATTCCACTGATCCTGCTCACGCCGTTCAAGCTGCTCGGGGGCGCCCTGGTGTTCGGAAAGATCAAAGCGCGCCTGGGCGGCCGGTTTATCGCGGGCGTTTCCGGCGGCGGGGCACTGCCGCCCGCTGTGGACTCTTTCTTCGGGTCCGCCGGTATCCTCTTGCTCGAAGGGTACGGCCTTACCGAAACCGCCCCCGTCCTCGCGGTTCGTCATCAGAGCGCCCCGGTACCCGGCACGGTGGGCACGGTTCTGACTGGAACCGAGTGCAAGATCATCGGTGAGGACGGTCTGGCGTTGCCGCCGGGTCGGATGGGTACGATCTACGTGCGCGGTCCGCAGGTAATGCGCGGTTACTACAACAAACCGGACCTCACGTCCGCCGTACTGTCGGAGGACGGATGGCTCGATACCGGTGACCTGGGGATGCTGACGCATCGCGGTGAACTCAAGATAACCGGCCGTGCAAAGGACACGATCGTGCTGCTCGGCGGTGAAAACGTGGAACCCCTTCCGATCGAACAGAAGATCACGGAGAGCGAATACATCGATACCGCCGTGGTCGTGGGGCAGGACGAGAAGATACTGGGGGCGCTCATCGTTCCCAACCATGAAGCGGTTGAGCACTTCGCCGACGAGAACCACATTCCCTACGAGGCCATCGATGACCTGCTCGATTCCGACTCGGTTCGCAACTTGATCGACGGCGAGATCAGTTCCCTTGTGAACTCCCGCACCGGTTTCCGCGCCTTTGAATGCGTGTACCCCTTCGCGATCATCAAGCATCCCTTCGAAGTTGGAATCGAACTCTCCGCCAAGCAGGAGGTAAAACGGCACGTCATCGCCGAGAAATACGGGTCGGAGATCAAGGCACTCTTTTCGTAACGTCAGATCAGGACGCGGGTGGTGTTGCGTCCCCCTTCCTTTGACTCGTAGACCGCCGAGTCGGCGCGATCGATGATCGTCTGGGCGTCGTCGTCGGGGCGCGACACCGTTGCTCCGACGGACGCGGTCACGCCGACTCGCAACGAGTCAACGTAGACCCAGCTCTGTTCGATCAGTATCCGGAGCCGTTCCGCCAGCGTTTCCACGCCGGCCCGCGTGACGAGGGGCAGGAATATCACGAACTCGTCGCCGCCCCAGCGGCACGCGATGTCGTTGTCGCGCAGAGCGTGTGAAACCGTACGGGCTACCATAACGAGCACCCGATCGCCCGTTGTGTGGCCGTGGGTGTCATTTACCTGTTTGAAGTGATCCAGATCGATGAAGAGCAAGCCAAACGTCCCTTTCTCGAACTGCGATCGCCGGAGCAGTGATTCGAGCGTCATGTCCGCGTAGCGGCGGTTACCGACTCCGGTGAGCGCATCCGCCAGGGACTGACGCTGCAGTTCCTCGATACGCTGAGTGATCTCCGCACCCTTGGCGTGGTCGGAGAATATCTCCATGGCACCGGTCACCGTCCCGTGTTCGTCGTAGATAGGCGTGATTCGAACGGATATGGGAACGCGGTGCCCCGCCTTGTGGTGAAGGTAGATTCGCGATTCCCGGGCTTCACCGTCTCTGAGCGTGTTCGCCAGGGGGCACCCGTGAATGCACAGCTCCGTGCCGGCATCATCCACGTGACGGAGAATGTTGTCCTGGCAACGGGACCCGATAACCTCGTCGGCGGTAAACCCCGTTATCGTTTCCGCCGCGCGATTCCAGTACGTAATGACGCGATTGGTATCGACGAAATAGACGCCGTCAAAGAGGTGATCCAGCACGTTTTTGTACAGGCCTTCGTCCATACGCCGTTACTATACGCCCCATCGGGGAATTCCGTCACCGGGCAAGGCTCGTTCCTTTGCGTAGGGCGTAGTTCTCTCGTACAATTGAGTTGGATACACTAATGGATAGTACAATCGTTGCCGCTGCCATCCGAGAACACAAAACGAGGATGGCGGAGCGCGCCGTTGCGCTGCAATACGAGGCGCAACCGTACCTGCAGGAGAAATACGGGGCCGAGGGACGCAACAGGAGCGTGCGCGACGCGGCCTATCACTTCGACTACCTGGCCCAGTCGATAGAAGCGCGGGATCAGGCGATCTTCGTTAACTACCTGCAATGGCTCAGATCACTGCTTAGACAACGTAATATGGGCGACGACGTGGTCGAAGTCGGTCTCGACATGACCGAGCGCGCTCTCCGGGAGACACTGGATGATCCGGCCGGTACCGTAGCGGCCCAGGCGGTTCAGGAAGCGCGATCTGCAATGGGCGGCGATACGACGCTCCAAAGCGTCATTGAAGCGGACGGAGAGTTGGCGGCGTTGGCCCTGGCCTACCTGGAGGCGCTGCTCGTGGGCGACCGCCGGTTGGCAACGCGCCTGATCATGGAGGCGGTTGACGGGGGCACGTCGATCAGGGAGATCTACCTCGACGTATTCCAGAAAACGCAGCGGGAGATCGGGCGCCTCTGGCAGCTCAACCGCGTCTCCGTGGCGCAGGAACACTTCTCAACGGCGGCCACTCAGATGATCATGTCGCAGCTCTACCCGCGGATCTTCAGCTCCGATCGCATCGGTCGTCGATTCGTCGGTACCTGCGTGGGCGGTGAGTTGCACGAGATAGGGATACGCATGGTGGCCGACTTCTTCGAGATGGAGGGGTGGGATACCTACTACCTGGGGGCGAACGCCCCACTGGAAGCGGTGGTGGAGACCGTTGAAAGGCAGCGTCCCGATATCCTGGGTATCTCAGCGACGATGACCTTCCACGTGAGCGAGGTATCGGACATGATCGAGCAGGTTCGGGCCGCACCCGCGGGAGTGGATACGCGTATCCTCGTCGGTGGATACCCGTTCAACGTCTTACCCGGTCTGTGGAAGAACGTCGGTGCCGACGGGTACGCCGCGGACGCGATGGAGACCATTTCGACCGCGGAGCATCTGCTCGCATGATCAAGGATTTGGGGCGAGGGTTTGCCGTACGGTGCGACGAAGCGGGCGTCGTTCGGGAGCTGATCCGGGACGATATGGAACTTCTCACCCACGTACGAGCGGGCGAATCCGCCGCACGAATCGCCGACACCGCGAGCGCCGGTAAGGTGATCGCCATGTTCGATGAGATTCGACAAAACGGCCTTGCCTACGACTGGGAGATCAACGTTCCCATGGCCGGGGGCGTGCGAACGCTCCACTGTTCCGGGGTCGCCGCCGACGGCGACGTGGTGTTGATCGGCGCTGAGTCCGGGTCCGGGGCAATAAAACTGTTCGATGAGATCCTCGCAATCAACAACGAGCAGACCAACCACGTGCGGACACTGCTCAAGGAGCGCTCCGAAGTGACCCTTGATTCGCTCTCGCGCCTGAACAACGAACTGGTAACGCTGCAACGCGAGTTGAACCGCAAAAACGCGGAACTGGCGCGTCTGAACAAGACCAAGGACCATTTCATCGGCATGGCCGCACACGATCTTCGTAATCCCCTGAACGCGATCATGACGTTCAGCCAGCTCATGCTGACGGACCTCGCCGAGGGGCGCATAACGGAGTTCGGCGAGTTCCTCGAACTCATCCACAACTCGAGTTCGTTTATGCTGCGCCTGGTGAACGATATGCTCGACGTGGCGAAGATCGAGTCTGGGCACCTGGAACTCGCCGTGGAGATGGTGGATCTATCTCATCTGATCCGCGACTGTGTGGCGCTGAACGGACTGCTGGCCCTGCGCAAGCAATCGACTATCGAGTTCACCGCTGCCGATGTGCCGTCGATCCCCATGGACAGCCCCAAGATCCAGCAGGTGATGGACAATTTGCTTTCCAACGCGATCAAGTACTCCCCGCCGGGTGCCGTGGTTTCGGTTCACCTCGATCACAACGACGAGAAGGCCATCGTATCGGTAACCGACACCGGCCCGGGGATTCCCGAGGGTGAGCGGGATCGTCTCTTCAAACCGTTCTCACGAACCAGCGTCAAGTCTACCGGCGGCGAAAGCAGTACCGGCCTGGGCCTCGTGATCGTTCGCCGAATCGTCCAGGGGCACGGCGGTGAAATCTGCGTAGAAAGCGAAGTGGGGCGCGGGTCCACATTCACGTTCACACTGCCGCTGAAAGGCCCGCCGGGCACAAACTCCTGATGGCTTCCGATAGGAACGCACCCGGAGAGGGGGCGCTACCCTGGCGCCCCGAGCGGATCGCACGGGACGGTAAGATGCCGGCGACACCCCCGGTTCGTCGCCTCCCGCGCCTGCGTCGGGTCCGGCGCGTGAACTGGCGTTCTATCCCGGAACACGCCATCGTCCTATCCGGGGCCGAGGTGAACGGCGCGCCGGCCCCGGAACTCATCGGTTTTCCGCCAATGAATCGGGTCCTCAAGGAACGCCTGCTGGACCGGTACCGATTCCTCCCGCGTCACAACGTGATAATCGCCGAACCGGTTGCCCCGGTGGTGGCGGCCAACCTGTCCGACGACATACGGACCCTGTACGCCCAGGTGACGGCCCTCACCGAGGTCCGGGGGAGTTTCGCCGCGGAACGGGAGCGCCTGTTGGCACGTCTCGGCACCGCCGGCGCGGAACGAATTTCCGAGGCACCGGAGGCCACGCGCGTAGAGCGGCTCGTCAAGGACCGGTATAACTCGTTCATGGTTTCCCTACGGCCCGACGCTGCGGTTCCGTCGTTCCTCTACGGCCCTGTGTCGGGTGCGAATTCCGTGGGCGACCTGATTCTCGCGGAGGCAACCAGGCAGACCGCCGCGATGCCCCTGGATCTGCCGGTCACACTCCACCTTGCGCTGGACTGTTCCTACAGCATGTCTGCCCGGGGCAAGCTCGATGAGGGCTTGCGGACGATGAACCGGCTCGGTGCGGTCTTGCCGCGGATAGCCGGGGAGACGCGCCTAAAGACGTACCTCTTTTCCGATACGGTTCGGGAGGGCGCTGATCTTCCCCTGGAGCGGCCGGGCATAGAGATGGCAGGGACGAAGTTTGCAGCGCTCTTCCGGCGCGTGGCGGCTCGCGCGGTTGCCGGAACGCGCAACAAGCTGATCGTCATTACCGACGGCGAGGCGGAGGATATGAGTCCCGCCCGCCGCGCCGCTGCATCGCTGCGGGAGTCGCGGTTCGACGTGACCCAGATTCTCCTGCACAACGACGACGATCTGAGGTCGGTCGTGACCGACGAATACGCGGACCTCGCCGGGGCCGACGGTATTCTCCGCGACGAGCGGACGGCCGAACTGGACCGTCTGGGTGCCGTGTACTCCCGCACCCGTTCGGAGGAGGAACTCACGGAGGCGATCGAGGAGCGGTTTGCCGCCTTCACCGCGTTAACCGAGGAGGCCGGCGGGAATCAGGTGGTGGTCACACTCTTTTCGGCACTCTCCCTGGTGAGTCTCGAGGTATACGATCGGTACCTGGGCCTGTTGACGCTGCTGTAGTCCGACCGGTGCGGCGGTAGTATCTTTCGCCCCTGGAGGAACGCATGAGTCTCTACATGGCCATTGATCTGGCCGTCATCGCGGGGCCGTTTCTGCTCTCCTTTGACCGGAAGGTCGCCTACTGGCGCAAGTGGCCCGCGGTGTTCATGGCCGTTGCAGTCGTCGGCACTGCATACATCGCCTGGGACGTCATCGTGACCGAGATCGGTCACTGGTCGTTCAGTTACGAATACGCCGGAACGACCCGCCTGCTGGGCCTACCGCCGGCGGAGATCCTCTTCTTCCTCGTAGTACCCTACGCGTGTCTCTTTATCTACGAGTGCGTTCGCGCCTACTTCCCCGAGAGAACCGTTCCCTTCTCCCGCTGGTATGCTTACGCCCTATCGGTGCTCTTTTCCGTGGGCGTGGTGATCTTCGTTGACCGGGGCTACACGGCGCTCGTCATGGGGAGCGTGGCGCTCTTCTTTCTCGTGGCCGGACTTGCCTTCGAGGATGTTCTGAAATCGTCGCATACGTGGTTCTTTTTTCTCATAAGCTACGTTCCCTTTATGATCGTAAACGGCGTGCTCACGGCGCTGCCGATCGTCAGCTACGGCCCGGATTTCATCATCGGGCTGCGAATTACCTCCATACCGCTGGAAGATTTTTTCTACAACTTCTCCCTGCTCGGGTTTAACTTGCTCGTACACCTCTCGTTCCGGCGGCGCTTCGTCGAAACCGGGGAACAATCGGCGTGAACGCGGTAGTCGTGGGAGGCGGCCTCGGCGGCCTATCCGCGGCCATACGCCTGGCGCACGCCGGGTGGAGGGTGACGCTCTTCGAACGGCAGGCGGAGCTGGGCGGCAAAGCGGGTACCAATACGCTCGGCCCGTACCGGTTCGACACGGGGCCCTCTTTGCTCACAATGACGCACGTGTTCGAACGCCTCTTCTCCGACGTGGGACGCCGGTTAGAGGACTACGTAACGTTCCGGCCGCTGGAGACGATCTGCAACTACTTTTTCGACGACGGTACGCGCCTCTTTGCGTACGGCGACGTGGAGCGCTTTGCCCGGGAGATCGAGGAGAAGACGCGGGACGATGCGGCGGCGGTGAAAGCGTTCCTGGAGCGTACCCGGGAGATCCATGATACGGGGGCGGCGCTCTTTCTCGAACGCAGCCTGCACGAGTGGTCCACGTACACCCGCCTGGACACGCTCAGATCGCTGTTGCGTTTTGGCCGCATCGACCCCTTTCGATCCATGGACGCCGCCCATTGCGCCCACTTCAGCGATCCGCGGACGGTGCAGCTCTTCAACCGGTACGCTACGTACAACGGATCCAGCCCCTATCGCGTTCCCGCCACCCTCGACATCATCCCCTACGTGGAGTACGTCCTGGGCGCCTTCGCCGTGGTGGGGGGCATCACCGCGATTCCTCGCGCCCTGGAGAGGCTGGCCCGTGAGATGGGCGTGACCGTTGTAACCGGGGCGGAGGTGACGCGGATCGTCGTTGACCGAGGGCGGCGGGTGCGCGGCGTTGCCTGGCGCTCCGCGGACGACAAGGAAGCAGACGCCTCCCGGGAGAGCGAGTTCACCCCGGCGGAGACGGTGGTGTGCAACGTTGACGTGACCGTGGCGTATCGCGACCTGCTCGATGACGAGGTTGCTCCCATGGCCCGCCGCTATCGCCGTCTCGAACCGTCCTCGTCGGGCTTGGTCTTCTACTGGGGCATCTCCCGGTCGTGCCCCGAGCTGGACGTGAACAACGTATTCTTCTCGCCCGACTATCCCGCCGAGTTTCGTGCGCTCTTTGATGAGCTGTGCGTGCCCGAGGATCCCACCGTCTACGTCAACATCACCTCCAAGGTGACACCGGAGGACGCGCCGGCGAACGGCGAAAACTGGTTCGTACTGGTGAACGCGCCCCGCAACGAGGGGCAACCCTGGGACGAGATCGTTCCACGCGTCAGGGATCGTGTGCTTCAACGCGTTTCCCGCGTGCTCGATAGAGACATCGCGCCGTACATTGCCGTGGAAGACGTTATGACTCCCGCCGACATCGAGGCACGGACCGGCAGCAACAAGGGCAGTCTCTACGGTATATCGTCCAACGGACGGCTGGCCGCCTTCCTGCGACACCCCAATCGGAGTCGGCGCCACCGGGGACTCTACTTTTGCGGGGGAAGCGCTCACCCCGGCGGAGGGATGCCCCTGGCGGTACTTTCCGGTACCATAGCGGCATCACTGATCGAGAGGTACGAACGATGAAACGCCCCGACACCGTTGCCGCGTCGTTTCTGGCGATCTTTTTTACCGTTGGAATCTTCGGCCACGCCTTTGCGAAAACGCTGCCGCTTATGCTCCTGTTGACGCCGTTTGTCCTGTTCGTGGCCGGCGGCTTTGTCTTCTGGTGGGAGGCGCGCCACCAGGGGAGAGCGTTTCTGATCTGGGCGGCCGTCACCTACGTCGTCACCTTTGCACTGGAGGTTATCGGCGCTCGTACCGGGCTCGTCTTCGGCGCCTATTCCTACGGATCGACCCTGGGGGTCAAGGTATTGAACGTTCCGCTGGTGATAGGATTCAACTGGACGATCGTGGTACTCGGCTGCGTCTCCTTCACGACGTCGGTCATTCGCCAGCGACTCGCCGCGGTGGTCGTTGCCGCCGCGCTGGCGGTACTCTTCGATATGTTCCTGGAACCCGTGGCGATCCGGTTGGATTACTGGGCGTGGGCGGGGGGTGACATACCGCTCCAGAACTACATCGCCTGGTTCGTCATCTCTCTCGCCGCCAGTCTGGCCTACAGCCTCATCCCCCTGGAGCGTAAAACGTGGCTCCCCGCGGTTTACGCGCTGATTCAGGCGGTGTTCTTCATCGCCCTGCGCCTGACCGCGGCGATGTAGCCCATTCCGCCGGGGGCCTACGCCCCGAAAGCGGCTTCCACCGTGACCTCGTTCGCGCACGAACCGGTATCGGCAAGCTCCCGGATGTTGGTGATCGTTGTCTCCGCGATGTTGTCCGTCGCTTCCCGCGTGAAGAACGCTTGGTGCGCGGTGATCAGTACGTTGGGAAAGGTCTGCAGCCGCACGAACGTGTCGTCCTGGATGACCTGCTCAGAGAGGTCTTCGAAAAAGAGGTCTCCCTCCTCCTCGTACACGTCGAGACCGAGATAGCCGATCGTTCCCGACTTCAATCCGGTTATAACCGCGTTCGAGTCTATCAGCGGGCCGCGACTGGTGTTGATGATCATCACTCCGCGCTTCATCGAGCCGATCGCGTAGTCGTTGATCAGGTGGTACGTCTCGTGGGTGAGCGGGCAGTGAAGACTGATGATGTCTGACTGTCGATAGAGCTCCTGCAGCGTCACGTACTCTACGCCGCTTCTCTGCAGTTCTTCGCTTGGATACCGATCGTACGCCAGGATACGACAGTCAAAACCACGCAGTAACCCGGCGAAGACGCGGCCGATCTTACCGGTACCGACGATGCCCACCGTCTTACCGTGTACGTCAAAGCCCAGCAGCCCGTCCAGCGCAAAGTTACCGTCGCGAACGCGGTTGTACGCGCGGTGGTAGCGACGGTTCAACGCCAGGATCAACCCCAGGGCGTGTTCCGCCACGGCGTGGGGGCTGTACGCGGGAACGCGGACAACCCGGAGGCCCCGTTCCGCGGCGCGTCGAATGTCGACGTTGTTGAAACCGGCGCAGCGAAGCGCCACGGTGGTAACACCGAGATCGGCCATGGCATCTACCACGGCGCCGTCCACGACGTCATTGACAAACACACAGACCGCTTCGTGACCCGCGGCAAGTGAGACGGTATCCGCGTCCAGGCGCGGTTCCAGATAGGTCAGTTCGATCCCCGAATTCCCCAGGGCGCGATCAAAGGCGGAACGGACCCATTGCTTGGTACTGAAGACGGCGATTTTCACCTCTTCAAGCTACCACCGCGCCGTTGCTTCCGTCTATCGCCGTGACCGAGCGACAAAAGGTCTCATTTGGGAGATCGGGCGGCCGTGGCGCGGTCCTCATCACGCCTGCCTTCGGAAGGGAGAACAAAACACTTGGCTTCGCTGCGCTGCAGAGACGCGTTTTGTTCTTCCTTCCGGGCGCGGCTGGTGGTATCCACGCCCAATCGGCCGTCCGATCTCTCAAATGAGATCTGCCTGTACTGAGAAACGCTGACCGGCCGGGCCACCCTCCCGGCGATGAGCGCCGGGAGGGCCGACTACACGGGCGCCCGTTCGCGCGTACGTTCCCGGCGGGTCGCATACCGCAGATACGGGAGGATCGCGTCGTTCTTGAATCCACCCGTTCCATCGTAGGTAAGCGAAAGCACCGGGACGCCGGTGACCTCGGTGATGCGGCGTGTCATCGCCTCGGTTACCTTTCCCGCGCAGCAGAAGCCGGGGTTTAACTGGACGAAGAGCGTTAGGTCGGGGTAACGCCTGCTCAAGTACCACGTCTTCAAGAGATTGTCCTGCGATTCGCCTTCGTGATCCACGCGCACGCCGAACCGCTTTAGGATGTCCTCTGCGTTTTCATCGTACCGGGGCATCGGCTCGCCCAGGGCGCGTTCGAAGTGGCGGTAGTACCACCGTTCCAGCGTGGTGAGCGCCGCCATCATCGGTTTGAGCGTCAGAACGCGGCCCAGGTTCCCGTTGCGGACCCAACGGCGGAAATAGGTGTTGGCCGTCATGCGCGCGAATTCGTGGTACGGCATGGTGATGACCTCGCCGCCGTTGGCCTCGATGTAGCGAACCACCTCCTGGTTCATGACGCGGTTGTCTCGAACGTAGACGTCACCAAAGAGGGCGACTTGCGGTTTCACCAGGTGTTTGTGTCTGGGGATTGATTCGAACTCGTCGATGATCTCCCGGATGACCTCCGACAGGTCTCCATCGCCCTCGGCGAAGAGTGCCGCCAGTCTGTCAAGCGCCCCTTCGATAACCGCGTCGGTTCTCCCCGGGGCAAGCTCGTACGGCCGGATGCGCTCCGCGATGCGGCGTACGAGGCCACCGAACATAAACGCCAGGTAGGCATCCGCCGTTACGCGCAGGGAGAGATCGACAAATGTGATTGCCCCGCGGTAGACGTTTGCCGCCTCGAATCCTTCACCGTACGATTTGAGTATTTCCTCGATGTGGTGCGGGAAGAGCGGGATGTTGCACGAGAAATCACCGGAGGGCACCCAGAGGAGCGCCCGAGAGGGCTCGATGTTCCGGTTTCGCAGGGTGTCAACGAAACCTTCCACGAGAGCGTTCATGGGAATGCACTGGCCGTTGTTCCACCTCAGGCTTCGACGGATCGTTTCGTCGCTCTCCTCCATAAGAATCGCCCGGTACCCGTGGCCGTTCAGGACAGCCACCACCAGGGGAATCGCGTAGTGGTCCCAGTTCGGTACAACCAACGCCTTTGAACGATCGATTTTCGTCAGGTAGCGCGGGTTGACGCCCTCGTAGCGCTTGATACGGACCGTGGGCGCCTCGGATTTTTGTCTCTTATCGAGGTGATTGGCAAAGGCGCGCAGGGCCGCCTCGATCCGCGTCTCATACCCGACGCTCGAATCGTGTTCGTCCAGTTCGAGAATCAGGTACGGCTTGTCGTGGACGTCAAGGATGCGGCGCACGTAGTCGGCGATAAACGAGTCCGGTCCGCAGTTGAAGGAGGTCACGAACACCGGATAGAGTCCCGGCGTCCGGGCCGCCACCTCCGCGGCTTTTAGGATCTTTGCCCCGTACGCCCAGTTCATCTCCTGCAAGAGCGGCTCGATCGCAGCCACGTCGTCCTTTGCGTAGGAGAGCATGTCCTGGTAAAAGGTGCGGACACCCAGGGCGGCAAAGGTCTCCGGAATGCTCTTGTTCATCGCCGGCGACAGGACGGTGTAGGGCCGACCCAGCAACACCACGTCAACCTCGGAATCGGGCGAGCGGTTCTCCCGGTAGAGCCGAATGCACTCGGAGCGGAACCGTTTCCGGTACTCTTCCGCCGCGTCCAGAGCCGCCTTGATAGAAAGATGGCTGGGAGTCTCTCCGGGGAGGCGCGAAAGGACGCGATACAGCTCCTTCACCTTGGTAGGGGAGGAGTACCGTGATGCGGCGATCGGTGAGATGATCCGCGCCGTGTCGATCCCCTGTTCCACCAGGGCCGGAGAGAAGTGGGAGTAGTAGCAGAACTTGCGCGACGCACCCCCCGAATCTGGAGTCCGTTCCAGATAGTTGGGCAGAAACACGAAGTCCGTCTCTTCGAGAAGCGCCGCCACGTGACCGTGGAGCGCCGTAATCGGTGCGCAGAACTCGGCGCCGGTGTGCGGTTTGCCTTGTGTGATCGGGTCCCGCAGGCTGCTCGATGTTTGCGTCTCGTACCCCAGGCGATCGAAGAAGAGTTCCCAGTAGGGTCGATCCTCGACGAGATAGAGCGCATCGGGGATACCGATCGTCGGTCGATCCTGTTGCCGATCGGTGGGGCGCCACGGCACGGGGAGTTTGATCGGGAGTATCATCGCGGGCGGAACCATTGGCCGCGCGTTTTCCCGTTTGTCGTCAATCGCCTTCCGGACCGCCCGGGAACTCCCGGACCTCGAAGCAAGCAGCGAAAAGCCACTCCTATTGGGCGCCACGAAACGCTCCGTCCGGTAGTCGCGGCCGCAGAGGAAGCCGAATGCAACCGGTTCTCCGGCGACGTCGGCGACGGTGAGCTTGCAGTGGTTGGCGCAGAGCCGGCACACCTCCCGTCGGACGGGTACCTCCTGCCGGTACAGGTCGATGCCGACAAACGCGTCGGATACGATCGATTCGTCCCGGAGAGAGAGGGCCGCCCCGAGTGCCCCCGTGAGATGACAATAGAGAGAGACCAGGATTCGTTTGCCGAGGCGCTGCTCAAAGGCGGCGACAAGGGAGCGGATCTTGGCGGTGGCGCCCTGAAAGAAGACCACCTCCTCGATGCTCCGCTCCACCGCAACCTTGCGGAGGTAGTTTTCGCGCACCCCGTGGAGCGCCGCCGCAAGGACCTCCGGAACGGAGTGCCCCTCCGAGAGCAGGTGATTGATGTCGCGGTCCATAAATACGGTACACCGGTCGCTCACCATGGGTGCTCGCACCCCCTCGGTACGGGCGGCAAAGTCGCGGATGTTCACGCCCAGGCGTTTCCCCTGCTCCTCCAGAAAACTTCCTGTTCCCGCGGCGCAGACGTTGTTCATGATCGACATCGTCACGCGGCCGTGACGAAGCGTCGTAAACTTGGCGTCCTGGCCGCCGATCTCCAGGATCGTATCGACGGCGGGGTCCAGTTCAACCGCAGCCCGGGCGTGAGCGCTGATTTCATCCAGGATCTCGTCCGCCCCAATGATCCGGCCGATGAATTTCCGCCCCGACCCCGTTGTGGCGCTGCCAATGACGGTGAGGAGGGATTCCTCCCGCCGGGCGGCGTCCGCAATCGTTTCAAAGAGCGCCTGAACCGCTTCGAGGGGCCGCCCCGCGGTGCGCGTGTAGAACCCGGCCACCACATCGCCTGTGTGCGTTGTCAGCACCGCCTTGGTGCTGGTTGAACCGATGTCGATTCCGAGGTACGCCTGTAGCTCCTGTGGCCATGCACGGTACACGTCTACCTCGACAAAGGGTTGTCCGAGGCGGCCGAGGATGGGGTGATCGTAGTGGCGATGTGCAGCGAAGTCGGGGTAATCGGAGCGTTGTAGGCTGAGCGGGGGGTAGAAGGACGAACGGTCGGGAACGGCCTCCGTACATCCTTCCGTCACACGTAGGGGGCCCGGGGGCGTCGGAGCCGCACCGGCCGACGCGTGTGCTTCCAGGGCGGCGCCGATAGCGCCCTGGAACTGCCCGCGATCGTCCCGGATCACCTCGTGGTCGACAAGCGTTCGAAGTTCCTCGAAGACCGCCTCATTCCGCGAGACGCCGCCGGTGAAGACGATCGGACCGATGAGGTCCAGGTCCTTGAAGAGCGTGTCCACAAGGTTGCGGGCCACCCCCCGGCAGAGACCGGCGCTGATCGCGGATACAGAGTAGCCCTCCTGCTGTGCGTGAATCAGGTCCGTCTTGGCAAAGACCGCGCACCGCGTCGCCACCTGCGGTGACGCCTCCTCATTCGCAAGGGCGATTCGCGCCAGATGAGCGCTCCCGTCCAGGTTCAAACGGCCCGCCTGCTGGTCCAGGAAGCTCCCCGTCCCGGCAGCGCAGGAGGTATTGGTGCGCACGCCGATGTATTCACCGGCGGCGTCGAAACGGATCAGGGAAAAGAACTCGCCACCCACGAGGAGGATTGCGCGCGCGTCGGGGTACCGATGACGGACGGAGGTGATGCAGGCGACGCGGGAGTCCACCCGGAGATCGGCGGAAAGGCCCGGAGTAGGGCGACCGGTCGCCGCAATCGTACCCGCCGAGGCGAGGTCCAATCCACGGTCAAGGCGCACCATTGCCGCGGCGATGTCGCCTTCGTGAGGTGTTACAAATGTTGCGTGAACGTGCCCGTCCCGATCAACCAGCGCTGCAGACAACGAAACGGAACCGATGTCGATACCGAGCGTGTTCATTCCTCGAGTTTGTCCTTCACATTGTCCCAGAAATCGCACACTCCCTTGTGCCAGCCCTTCGTGATGAGTTTGATCCGATCCGAGTCGCTCATTGCCGGGTCGCCGGAGATGCGCGGTTCAGCATCGGCGATCGCGGCCCGCGCGGCGGGAACGAGCGTTGACTCTCCGGGCGGCGCCTGCGCGACGGCGGCGAGGTCCTCGTAATGGGCGCTCGCCGCCCACCGTTCACCTTCGTGACACGCCTCTTCGCCAATGCGCGCCCGCGCGTCCGATCGTTCCCGCCGGAGGCGGCGGATCGTCTCCGTCAGAGTCTGTTCCCGATGAAAGCGCGCTTCGAACTCGTTCTTCCGACGGATCGCCTCCGACACAGCCTCCTGGAATATACGCGAAAGATTGAAGGCGGCTCGCCAGCGGTTGATCTCCCGGTAGAGGTTATCCGG
>JANQHT010000119.1 GCA_028282545.1 Spirochaetales bacterium | reverse complement strand
AGCTCCCACCCGGGCGCGTCCCGAAGGGGCGGTGCGGCCTCCCTCGCCACGTGGTCCGCCAGGTCCGACGACAACGTATCCCACGGCGAGAACGCCGAGTGTCCCCCCTCCGACGGCATCGCGACGATGTTGTTCTCAACTTCTACCAAGTAGCCGACACCGAGCCCGGTGCCTGCGCCCACCACGGCCCGAACGTTGCCGCCCGGTTCCGGAACGGTCCCGTCGGGATGGGGGATCGGAACGATCTGCTGTGAGTCCGATGTGTTTAGGAGCGGGATGCCGTAACTCACCCCGGAAAAATCGTTGATCAGGAGCGTTGGAAGTGACATAGCCGCGGAGACGGCTTCGCGGTCGATGATCCAGGATACGTTCGAGAGGGTACACCGGCCGTCCCGAATGGGGCCGGCACCGCAGATGGAGATGGATGTGGGCACGATACCGTCCGTTTCAAGGTGATTCCGCGCATCGCCCAGCGCTTCTGTCAGGCCTGAGATCGCCTGGCTTTTATATCGAAAACGCCGGATGATCGAGAAGGAACGGCCCAGGCGGCCCACGGCGGCGACGGACGTGTTGGTCCCCCCCACGTCACAGGCGAAGATCGTTTTGTCGTAGGTTGGATGGTTACCGATGGTACGCATAGACCGACTCTATTACAGCTCGCCGTTGCTTGTGAATCGGATTGCATTGGTCTACAATGGCGGCATTCGGAGGATTTCTGCAAATGTCGAACAGTGAAAAGAAGTACCGTCTTGTCACGCGCAGCGATTTCGACGGGCTCGTGTGTGCGGTACTATTGAAAGAACAGGACCTCATCGACGAGATCAAGTTTGTTCACCCAAAAGACATGCAGGACGGACTCATCGCAATAACCGGTGACGATATCACCACGAACCTTCCCTACGTGGAAGGTGTCTACCTTGCGTTCGATCACCACGCATCGGAGGTCATTCGCGTAGGCGAGAAGAAGAATTACATCATCGACGGAGAGGCACCCAGCACCGCCCGCGTGGTGTACGATCACTTCGGCGGCGCTCAGGCGTTTCCCAACGTTGCAACGGGGATGTTGGACGCTGTTGACAAGGGCGACTCCGCCGATTTCAGCCGTGACGAAGTGCTCAACCCGGAAAAATGGAACCTCCTGAACTTCATCATGGACGCTCGAACGGGTCTCGGGCGCTTCCGGAATTTCCGTATCAGCAACTACCAGTTGATGATGGACCTTATCGACTACTGCAAAGACCACGACATCGACGAAATCCTCGGCCTTCCGGACGTGACCGAACGGGTCGAACTCTATTTCGAGCACCAGGAGAAGTTTCGCGACCAGATTCTCGAGGCCGGCGCAATGAACGGAGAGGTTCTCGTGGTGGATCTTCGCAGCCAGGATACGATTTACGCCGGGAACCGGTTCGTCAAGTACGCGTTGTTTCCGGATGCCACCGTTTCCGTCCAGGTGATCTGGGGCTTCAAACGGCAGAATACGGTCCTGACCGTGGGCAAGTCGATCTTCAATTCAACGAACCCCGTGAGTATCGGCGAACTCATGCTCGAGTACGGTGGCGGTGGCCACGTGGCAGCCGGGACGTGCCAAGTTCCGAACGACCAGGCGGAGAAGGTCCTGGGTGAGGTCGTCGAGCGGCTTCGGTCGAAGTAGCTTTTTCGGACCCTGATTTTTCTACGTGCGACTCCCTAGGGTTCTATCCTCGATTGCAGGCGTTTTGCTCGTTGCCGCGCTCGTTCTCCCGGGAATCGTTGCGGTACCGGGTGAGCGGAAGAGCGTGGAGCCGCCGGTTTTCCCGGGGGCCACGGGTGACATTGTCCCGGCGGCGCTATCCAAAACGCCCTTTTTCCCGCCGCTTCCCGATGTCGAAGGCGTTTCGGTTCTGTTGTTCGACGTCACGACCGGCGAAGTGCTGTACGAGCGCGCCGGTGCCACTCCCTGGCCACCGGCGTCGCTGACAAAGCTCTTCACGATGTATACCGTGCTCGATTCGGTTTCGGCGGGAGAGTTCTCCCTGGACACCCTGTATCCGGTTCCGCCCGGTGCATACGCCGGTAACATGGAGCCGGGCAGTTCCCTGATGTTCTTGGGACCCGGCCAGGTCGTGTCCGGGGATCAGTTGCTCTACGGGCTATCCGTTTCCAGCGGAAACGATGCGGCCTTTGCCGTTGCCACGCTCGTTGCCGGAAGTGTCGACGCTTTTATGGAAAAGGTTGCCTTGGATGTACGGGCGCTCGGACTCGCGGCAACATCTCTGGTCGAGCCCTCCGGGATATCCGCCGCGAACGTGACGACCGCCGGTGACCTAACGCTGCTGGCCCGGGCATTGATTCTTCGGTGGCCGGAGGAAACGCGGACCTACCTGTCGCGGCAGGAGTTTGCCTACCCCCAGCCGGAGAACCGTGGAAACGGCGGGATGCCGCCGGTGACCCAACGGAACCGCAACTCGCTGCTGTGGGACTATGCCGGTGCGGACGGAATGAAGACCGGCTACATCGACGAAAGCGGGTACAACATCGTTGCTACAGCGGAACGGGACGGACGGCGCCTCGTTGCCGTTGTCCTCGGCATATGGGCGGAGTCTCACTCAGAGGGCGGCGCCGCGAGATCGGCCGCGGCCGCGGCGCTCCTAAACTGGGGATTTGACCAGTTTGCCGCGGTGCCCCTATCGCTTCCGGCAGACCGGCTGGTTACCGTGCTTGGAAGCGACGAGTCCGTGCCCGTGCGGGCGGTTCGTGTCCCGGTTGTTGCGTTGACCCCGGCCGGTCGGGGAGCCCTGCGTGGCGAAATAGAAATCACGCCGGCCCTTTGGGCGCCGGTTGCGGCGGGGACACCCGTTGGGAGGGCGCGATACCTGGTGAACGGCGAAGAGATACTCGACGTCGCGCTTGTAACGGGAGAAGGAGTTGTAGCGGCCCACCCGTGGCCGCGGTTCCGCGATCGCTACCGGTTTCGCGTTGCCTCACTCTTCGATGACAGACGCGGAGAGGCGGCTCTCGCTCAATGAACCGCGAAAATCGAAGATCGTTTCGTGCTGTTTCTTACCCATCCACGATTCCAGGCCGCCGGAAAGCGCCCGTTTCTCGGGCCGGGGAACGTGAATGACGGCGGTGGCGCCGGCCAGAACCGCCCCGGTCACCGTATCGATATTCGCTGGACCCACGTCCACGGCGAGGTGGGCCGATACGCGCCGGTAGAGACGCCGGATCGTCTCCACCGCTACCGCCGGCGAACCGGGTTCGCGGTGGATACCGGTATCGCTGATTTTCGTGATCCTGGGGCTCTCCACAACGATCGCCTTGGCGCCGGCATCGCAGAGTGCCTGCGCGAACGCCAAGGGACCGGTAACGCACGACCGGAGCCGGACGATGACCGGTTCATCGAGGGCGTCCGCCACCAGGCTGACGATGCGGATCGCCCGTTTTTCGATGAGGTCCGACCGTTCGTTCGTCAGGTGGTCCATGATCCGGAGTTCCACCGCGTCGGCTCCCGCCTGCGTGACCCGGCGCGCGTAGCGGAGCCAGTTGCCGCGGTGGGAGAACGAAAGCGAGGCGATGACCGGTACCGCGGATTTTCTCGTCGTATCCTGGACGAGGTCCAGGTACGTTTCGGCGTTCATTTCGCGGAGTAGCCATTCGGCGCTGTCGCGAGCGATGCCGAGATCGTTGTTTGGAAGAATCTCGTCGGTATCTAGGGAGTGGGAAAGTCCCTTTTCGGTGAGCGGTGGGAGGAGGACGGCGCTGGAGTCGGTCTCCGCCGCCTCCGGGATGAACGCCGGATCGAGTTGTGAGCCGATAAAGGGCGAAGCAAGGGTGAGATCCGCAAAGGTTACGTTGATTTCCGGCATCGTTTGCCGATTATATGCGGGTGTGGTGGGCTCGACAAGATTTGACGGCGGAGGTCAGTTCCTATTTTAGAGATCACATACCCTTGGCACGGTTCGAAGAACACACAGTGCTGGGCTTCGCTGCGCCGCGGATACGCGTTTTGTTCTCCCTTCCGGGCGCGCTTGGTGCTGTTCGCCTCCATTCGGCAAGGTAATCTCCACCATGCGAACTGCTTGTTGGTTGGGCTACAGGCAGTTTCGTCGGAGGGGTCGTCGCCCTCCGTCCATACTGAGAATTGCTACGGAGGTTTCAACGCAATGACGGATGCAAGGCGGCGGATGTGCCGCTCCAGATCGGCGCGGTTACCCTTCGGTGCGTTTTCTACGGCGAGAGCTGTCCCTATAGGGTGGTGGTTGTCCGGTCGGACCGCGCTGAGGCGTCACCGATCCTCTTTCTGGGAAGCGCTCCACTTGGTGGAGGAGAGCCTATCAGCAGGTGTCGACGATCCCGCGGGGGGCGCTGCTGCGATACCTCGGAATCCTGCACGACTTCGAACCGTGAAGTACCGGGGGGAGCGTCCCGGGTCGAGAGGTACTCTTCGAGTAAGCGGTTTGCCGAGAGGCGTACCGCGGAAGTATTTTCAGGCAAGAAACTGGAGGTATACATGGCATTCACAACACCCGATCTTCCCTATGCATACGATGCGTTGGAGCCGCACATAGACGAAGCGACGATGCGCGTCCATCACGACAAACATCACGTGGGGTACACCACCAAGCTCAACGCCGCCGTGGAAGGTACCAACTTTGCGGGAATGGACCCGGAAGCGATCATCGCGGACCTTGGAGCGCTTCCGGAGAATATCCGCGGTGCCGTCAGGAACAACGGCGGTGGCCACGTCAATCACGCGCTCTTTTGGACGATACTGTCGCCAAACGGGGGAGGCTCTCCCGATGGTGCCCTTGCATCCGCCATCGACAGCTCCTTCGGCTCTTTTGTCGCGTTCAAAACGGCGTTTTCGAACGCCGCAGCCACGCGATTCGGGAGCGGATGGGCCTGGCTGGTCGTTAACGGCGGAAAGCTCGATGTCATGAGCACGGCCAACCAGGACAATCCCATAAGCGAGGGCAAAACCCCAATACTCGGACTGGACGTCTGGGAACACGCGTATTACCTGAAGTACCAGAACCGAAGGCCCGACTACATCAGCGCGTTTTTCAACGTAATCGACTGGAAACAGGTGGCTACAAACTACGAAGCCGCGACCTGATGTGGTAAGGTTCGGCCAATGAGTATCACCGCCGAACTTGAACCGAAGCTATTAGATTTCCCGATCCTTTCCGCGCGGTCGCGCGGAAAGGATTTTGTGTATCTCGACAACGGAGCAACATCTCTCAAGCCCCGTTCCGTTATCGAAGCGATCACCTCCTATTACACGGAGTACAGCGTCAACATCCACCGGGGCGTCTACGAAATGAGCGAACGGGCCACAGCGGAGTACGATCGATCCCGTGAAGATGTGGCTGCGCTCATCGACGCGCCGACCGACGGACAGGTCATCTTTACCTCGGGGACAACGGAGTCGATCAACATGGTGGCCTTCTCCTGGGCGGTAGGTCACGTTTCTTCCGGGGACGAGATTCTCGTCACGCTCCTGGAACACCACTCCAACCTCGTTCCGTGGCAGCAGGTGTGCCGTGCTACCGGTGCGGAGTTGCGATTCCTGCCGATTGGACCGGACGGTGTCGTCTCGCAGGACAGAATCGACGAAGCCATCACCACGAAGACTCGCGTCGTCGCGGTGACGGGTATGTCAAACGTTACCGGCTACGTTCCGCCCCACCACACGATTGTCGCCACAGCCCGGGAACGGGGTGCGGCTGTTGTCATGGACGGCGCGCAGTTCGTGGCACACCGGCCCGTTTCCGTCCAGGAACTCCCGGTGGATTTCCTGGCTTTCTCTGCCCACAAGATGTGCGGGCCAACGGGCATCGGGGCGCTCTACGTCGCGCCGGGGCGCGTCGCGGAGATGGAGCCGTACCAGTACGGGGGTGACATGATCCAGGCGGTTCACGCCACGGAATCCACCTGGGCGCCTGCCCCGGCACGTTTTGAAGCGGGCACGCCCAACATCGCCGGCGCCATCGGCTTTGGAGCCGCAACGCGCTACGTCCGCGACGTCGGTATGGACGCAATCGCCGCACACGAGACGGAACTCGGCCGGTACCTGCGCGACAAGGTGGGTGAATTGGACTTTGTGACGCTCTACGGCGTGCCCGGGACGGGGATATGCTCCTTTAACGTCCGAGGCGTTCACCCGCACGACGTCGGAACCGGACTGGATCAACTGGGCATCGCCGTTCGGACCGGTTTTCACTGCGCACAACCGCTCATGGAACATTTCAACGTCACCGGAACCGTCCGGGCGTCGCTCTACTTCTACAATCGTCCGGAGGATGTAGACGCGCTGGTCGCGGGCCTCGTGCGCATACGCGATATCTTTGCCTAGTCGCGAGGAACGCCTCCGGCAGGTAGTCATGCGCCTCCGGCAGGTGTGGAACGAGACGGCGGGAGATAGGACGCCCGCTGCAAGCTCGCCGGATGTTCGTCGGTTTGAGCGGGCAAATCGCCTCTGCGGGGATTCGGTGACAATCACCGTGCCCAATGACGCGGTATCCCACGTATCGAAGGTGTCGGCAGTCGAGGCGCGTGGTTGTTCCCTCTGCACGGCATCCGCGGCGCTGCTCCGGGCGGTTGTACGGGGCAGGGACTACGGCCAACTTCGACAGATCCTGGGAGCCGTTCTCCGGACGGTCGATCACGGCGATCGATTCGCGGTTCCCCTGGGCGATGAGGAGCTTGGGCTCGACATCGACAGCCTGGGAGTTCTCTCGGAGCACCCCGCCCGCCGCCGGTGCGCCCGCCTCGCCTGGGAGGTACTGGCGGAGGTACTGGAACATCACGAAGCCGAGTAGCAATTCTCATTGATGGACGGAGGGCGACAAGCCCTTCGACGAAAATTGTCTATAATCCAAACAACACGCAGCTCGCATGGTGGAGATCACAGTGCCGAATGGAGGCGAATAGCATCAAGCACGCCCGGAAGGAAGAACACAACGCGTCTCTGCAGCGTAGCGAAGCCCAGCGTTTTGTTCTTCGGACCGTGCCACGGGTATGTGTCTCCACCATGCGAACTGCTGGAAGCCGAGCGGGCGCATTGACAGGGGCCAAGGCCGACCGTTAGAGTTTTCCCATGTACAAGCTCGTACTCCTCCGCCACGGCGAAAGTGATTGGAACAAAGAGAATCGTTTCACGGGATGGACCGATGTCGATCTCTCTGAAAAGGGTGTTGAAGAAGCGCGCTCCTCGGGACAGTTGATGAAGGATGAGGATCTCCTGTTCGATATCGCGTACACGTCGGTACTCAAGCGTGCGATCAACACGCTCCACCTGGCACTCTCCGAGATGGACTTGCTCTGGATCCCCGTCCGGAAGAGCTGGCGCCTGAACGAGCGCCACTACGGTGGCCTGCAGGGGTTGAACAAAGCGGAAATGGCGGCGAAACACGGCGATGATCAAGTGCTAATCTGGCGTCGCAGCTACGACGTACCCCCGCCGGAGTTGGATCCTTCCGACGAGCGCTATCCCGGCAAGGATCCGCGTTACGGAGACCTGGGCGACGGGGAACTCCCGAAGACCGAGTGTCTCAAGGACACGGTCGAGCGCTTTCTGCCGCTCTGGCACGAAACGATCGCGCCCACGATCACCAGTGGCAAGCGCGTGATCATAGCTGCCCACGGCAACAGCCTGCGAGCCCTGGTGAAGTACCTCGACAACATCAGCGACGAAGAGATCGTCAAACTGAACATCCCCACGGGTGTTCCCCTCGTCTATGAACTCGATGATGATCTCGCGCCGATTCGCCACTACTACCTGGGGGACCAGGAGGCGATCGCCGCCAAGGCTGCGGCCGTGGCCAACCAGGGGAAGGCGACGTAGAGACGTTCGGTGGCGTTTGAAATCGAAGTCAAGGCGCGCGTCACGGACGTGGACGCCTTGCGGGCCAAACTGCACGCCGCCTCGCGCGGCGTGTACTCATTTGTAAAGGAGGACCTCTACTTCGCGGTACCGGAGGCACCGCGCGGAACGGTCGAGTTCACGTTGTTCCGTCTCCGCCGTGAGAACGGCGATGCAATTGTCACCCACAAGGAACGGACGATGATCGGTAATGTGGAAGAGAATCGTGAAGTCGAGTTCACGGTGACGGACGCGGACGCATTTGAACTCTTCGCACTGTCTCTGGGGTATGTCGTGTCAATACGGAAGCGCAAAACAGGGGAACAGTACGAAATTGCTGCGTCGACGCTCGCCACCGTGGTGGAACTCACCGAGATTGACGGGCTTGGCTGGTTCGCCGAGATCGAAATCCTGCTGCCGGACGATGCGGACGATTCGCAGCGGGACGCCGCGCGGCGTGAAATCGAAGCGACACTAAAACGGCTCGATATTCCCCGCGCATCTATCGAACCTCGCCGTTACACCGATATGCTGGCGGAACTCACCTCGTGATACTTCACGCTCTGCCGCGGAGGGTCGACCTGGTGATATTCGACCTGGACAATACGTTGTATCGGAACGACCGGTACGTTGCGACGCAGCTGACGGTGCTTGTTGAACGGTTGGCCCGGGAGATCGGCAGGAGCGCCAAGGAGACGCAGGACGAAATCGACCTGTACCGCGAGCAGGAGCGCCGGCGGTCGGGTACGGTACCGAGCATGGCCGCGTCCTTTGTGCAGTTCGGTGTGCCGTTTGAGACAAGCGCCGCTTGGCGGGCGGAGCTCTTTGAACCGGAGCGCTTCCTCGCGCGTGACCCCGCGCTGGAATCGATGCTATCTGCGCTCGCACCGGCGCGCCTATCGGTTGTTTCAAACAACCCCGTCTCGATAGCGGACCGCACCCTGAAGACGCTGGGCGTGCGACGGTTCTTTGAGATCGTTGTTGGACTCGACACGTGTATGGTCCCAAAGCCCGATCCCCGCGGCTATCTCTACGTGTACGACCAACTAACGGCAAAGCCGGAACGCAGTGTTGCGGTGGGCGACCGGTTTGCGGTTGACCTAGAACCGGTCCTATCCCTGGGCGGGGGTGGGATCGAACTGGAAGAGGGGGACACGGTCCACCCGATTGACCGCGTTCTCCGGGAGCTGATCGATGCCGCGTGATCCGCACGATCGGCGCGGTTCGCGCAAATCGCGGGAGTCCCGCACACCCCCTGTGACGCTCGACCGAGACTACCGTCACCTTGTTGAACGGCTGGCGGGACACATCGCTGCCCGAATAGGGAAGAGCCTTCCCGGGAGCCCTGTGTACATCCTGGCGAACCCGGCCGCCGGAGACGTCCGCCGAAACCAGCGGATTCTGCAGGATATCTCGTACCGACTCGACGACGCAGTCAGGGCGGATGTGGATTGGACGGAACGCGCCGGTTACGCCCGGGAACGGGTGGAGCAGGTCGTGGCCGGCCGGGACCGCTCGCTCGGGCCCCTGGTGGTCGTGAGCATCGGCGGGGACGGGACGCACAACGAGATCTGCGGAACGGTCGTAGGCGGCCCGGTGTCGAAGGAAGATGTCCTCTTCCTTCGGGTACCCCTGGGAAGCGGAAACGATGGAGCCGACGCCCAAACGCCGGCCGAACTCGTTGAAACGCTGGATGGACTCGTCGCGCCCCGGAACGTACCCGCGGTGGTTGTTGAAACGCGATGTGAACGGTTCACCGCCCTCAACATCGCATCCTTTGGTTTGGACGCGTTTGTTACGGTGACACGGGAGCGGGCGCGGCGCCTTCTCCACGGCAACGGGTACAAGTTTGTTGCGGATACAGCGGTTCTCTTCTACGAGAAGATCGTCCGGCTGCAACAGTCAACGGTCCGGTTCCCCGACGGCAGGTCCTGGACCGACCAGGCGATGTTGATCGCCTTTGGCGCCTCCGGTAAACGTTCTTACGGCGGCCACATCCATGTGCTCCCGGACGACCGTAACGTGTGTGTTATCTCCCGGAGCGGAATCCGGGACAAGGTCCGTCTCAAGCGCCTTTTCTACGAGGGGAAGCATACGGAGGATTCCCTGGTGACGATGGACAGCGCCGATTATTTGACGATCGAGTGTGCGGGCGATTTGCACTACCAGGTGGACGGAGAGGGGGGCGTTCTCACCGCGGAAGCGTTTCCGGTTGTTGTGAGACGCCTGGAGCGGGCCCTCCGCGTACTGGGTCCCGCTCGGATCGCGGATCAGGGCGCCGAGTAGACCGTCTGCTGCCGGGTCAAACCGCGAAATCCCAGACGTGCCACCTCGTTTTCATGCTCTTCCCAGGCGTCGCCGTAATGGACGAGGTACGTCTTTACGCGAATATCCGCCGGCAGCGCTTCCAACTGCTCTAACGAGGCGTGAATACCTCCAGGATGGAACTGAACGTCGTGGAAAATCGATTCGAAGGCGTATCGTGAGTCGAGTTCTGCAAGCATGCCTTCGTCGTACTGGGTGTCACCGGTGTACAAAATGCGTTCATCAACAATGATGCCGACGCTGTACATGGCGTCACGCCAGCTTTCAGCCTGTTGCGGATAGTGGCGCGTTCTGAACGTTTTGACGTTGAGGTTTCCGACGTTGAATGTTGCACCGCCGCGGGGCATACCTGGTACGGGCGTGGGGCGAACGGGTTCCCAGTAGTCCTCGAAGGTCAGCCCTTTTCCGTCGAACCGCTCGTTGAACTCGCAACCGCCCCGCAGGGTGCGCTCCCAAAGAACCGCCTGGTACTCCTCGCTGAGGTACATCTTTGGCTTGTGGCGCGCTACGTACCGGGCGGTAAGCGAAAGCTCTTCCACGCCGCCCACGTGGTCAGCGTGTGAATGCGTGGGCAGGAAATGCGCGATCTCCGTGGTAGAGATGCCCGCCGCGGAAAGCGCCTCGGGGCCGCGCGTCCCGCAGTCCACGAGCAGATGGTCCGGACCCTTTACGACGAGCAGGTTGGTCTGGTAGAGGCGCTTCGAGAACGCCCCGCCGCATCCGAGGAAGTAGAACCAGAGTGCGCCATCATTCCGGAGCGCAACAGGACGTCTTTCCATTTGCATATTGCAATCAAAGTATAACCCAATAACGGAAATTTAACCAGAATGGACGATTTGACCGCTAACCGGTATGGTAACCCTATGACAAACATATCGAACGGCTTGGTCCGGCCCTACGACCCGGACCGTGATCGCAACGATATCGAACGGGTGTGGCGCGAGTGCGGATGGATCGAGGCTGACAACAAGGCACACCTAACTTCGTTTCTGACCGAGGTTGACGCGGCGGATGCGACCGTTTTTGAAGAGGCGGGGCACGCGGAGGCGCTCGCCCTGGTGACACCGGGGACCTTTTGCCACGGCCTCAAGGACCTTCCACTCGCCGGTGTAACGGCCCTCAATACGAGTCGCGTGGCGCGCAAGCGTGGCATCGCCGCACGGATCCTGGCTGCAGCGATCGCCCGCGCATTTGCGGAGGGTGCCG
>JANQHT010000104.1 GCA_028282545.1 Spirochaetales bacterium | reverse complement strand
CGCGGGCGCCCACCGCCCCCGGTACCTGACGGACATCATCGAGATCAACTCGAAGAGCGGGCTCCAAGGGAGCAATAAGAACGGCGCCTACGCGGGCAGCAAGTTCGGCGGCATCGGGTTGGTCCAGAGCTTTGCGCTCGAACTGGTCGCACAGGGGACCAAGGTCAACGCCCTCTGTCCCGGCAACTTCCTGAACGGCCCCCTCTGGAGCGATCCCGACCGGGGTCTCTTCGTGCAGTACCTGCGGACCGGCAAGGTACCGGGTGCCGAGACGATCGAAGAGGTCCGCGCGTTCTACGAGGCGAAGGTACCCATGGGTCGCGGCTGCACCGGCGCCGACGTCCTCAAGGCGCTGGTCTACGTGGTGGGCCAGGAGTACGAGACGGGCCAGGCGGTGCCGATCACCGGCGGCCAGGTGATGTTGTCCTAGAGATAGCTACAAAGAACGCAGATATGCCAGGTCCTGCGTGACCCGCGTGCTCCCGTGCAGCCGCATCGCAATACCGCCGATAACCACGGTTTCGACTCCCGCGGCTCTCAGACGTGCTACGAGTTGGCTCGTTTCCATCGTCGAACGAAATCGTGCCACGCCGTATCTCGGTTGATCCGGACGAGTTGGGTTAGCTCACGCCGGTTGAGTTCGAGTTTTTGTCCCGGCGACAGGGCAGCTACGTTTGCCTCGCGCAGTTTGCGGCCGAGAGAAACCATGGATCGATTATGGCGCGTACTACTCGAACGGCGCCATCTCGATCTGCTGTTCCAAGTAGCGGGCGACGACAAAGAGGACGTCCGAGAGGCGGTTGAGGTAACGTTGACACTCGCAAAGGTCTGTTCGCGCCCGGTCGCGAATGACACTGACGATCCTGCGTTCGCACCGGCGGGTTACGGTACGGCAGATATCGGCGCGGGCGCTTCCCTCGGTTTTGCCGGGATTGACGAAAACCGGGTCGATCACCGTCTCTTTTAGGAGCCGCTGCTGGTACTTCTCGAGCGACACCACGTCGTCCTCGGTGATCTGCTTGAGCGACTTGTAGAGATCCGATGTTGTTGAGGTAGCCACCAGGGAGGAGAGTCGGAGGATGGTACTTTGCACGCCGTCCGCAAAGGAGACCACATCGGCGGGTACGGCGTGCTTCAACAGACCGAGGACGCTGTTGAGCTCGTCAAGGTCACCCACCGTTTCAAAGACGAGGTCGTCCTTCCGCAGGCGTTCACCGGAATAGAGACCGCTTTCGCCGGTATCACCGCCGCGAGTGGTGATGTGCGCAAACTCGATCCGTTTCTTCCTGAACAGCATCACCTTCAAACCTACAATACGGAGCGGAACGGGGCAAATCGCGCGTCGGTCCGAACCATCGCTTCCAGCTCGTCGATCTCTTCGTCCAACGTCTTCTCATCGGTACGGTAGATGACGTTTGCGGCGCGGGTATACGTGGCGCCGTGTTCGGCAAGGATCCGGTGCACGTCACCGGCCAAGTCCGTGTCGGGGTTCACCCGGGGGCGATCGGCGCGGCTGACGCGTTTAACGAGCGTCCGTTCGTCGGCCTCCAGGTGAACAATGATTCCCGTTCCGCGGAAGAGGTCGCGGTTCCACTCGTACCGGATGGTCCCGCCGCCCAGACAGATAATGGCGCCGCTCTCGTCGGCAAAGGCCTTGCAGATCGAGTACTCGAGCTCTCGGAAAGCGAGCCATCCATCTTCGGCCACCAGGCGATGGAAGGAGTACCCCAGGCGCGCGTCCATCTCACGGTCCAGGTCGAACATGGGGACGCCTAGGCGAGCCGATAGGGCACCGCCGATCGTCGTTTTTCCACTGCCGATGATGCCGCTGAAGTAAAGGTTCAAAGTTGGCCTCCGTCGATTCCGGCGTATGCGCTCTCATCCGCCACGTCGAACATCGCGTCCACCCTCTCGCGCCACCAGGCAAAGAGACGCCCGTACTCTTCACGCAGGGACGCTTCCACCGGTACCGGTGCCGTACGGCCGCGCACGGTCCGGGCAAGCGCAACGAGGGTCACGTCGCGCTCCTTCGTTGTTCCGCCGTCCAGAGCGGCGATCGCGAACATGGCGCTCCCGGCAAGCGTGAGCTGGTCGTCCTCGAGGCGGGCGTACTCGCCGGGAAAGAGGGCGGCGTGAATCGCCTCGATGGCCGGGTCTTGGGCGCCGCCGCCGGCGAGGAGGCGCCCCGACGCGGTTGGGGCCACGCCGGCCACCCGCTCCACCAGTACCGCCCGGCGGTAGGCGTTGGCCTCTATAATCGCCCGTTCCACCTCCGCGGGCCCGTGGCGGAGCGTTAAGCCGGATACCACGCCGCGATGGCCGCGGTAGAACGGCGCCCGCTCGCCGCCGAATCCCGGCGCCACAAGGACACCGCGCGCTCCCGGCGGGACGGCGCGCCACTCGTCTCCAGAGCGGCCGGGACCGGAGAAATTACCGCGCCACCACGATAGAGACGCGCCGGATGACCCGGTAGACCCCCCAACGAGGAAAGTGTCCGCGGTCATGGCGGCGTTGAGCGAGAGCCCCTCCTCCGCCGGGGACGGCACCGGAGGCGCGGCCGGGCGCTCCACCGCCGGGTCGTTTTCCGGCATCGCATCGACAGAGGCCATGGCAACGTCCGTTGTGCCCGATACAACGGTAATCGCGTCCCCGGCGAGGACGCCGGCGCCGTACATCGCGGCGGTGCCGTCGGAGCTGCCCAGGACAACCGGTGTGCCCGCGGCGATACCCAGGCGATCTGCGGCGGGCCCGGCAAGAGCACCCGCCACGGTGTGGGCGGCACGAGCCTTCGAAAGCCCCTCTGCGATCGGCGCGAGGACCGCTGCGCGCGCACCGGCTTTGCCCAGCTCATCAAGGACGGCACCGTGGATAGCCCCCGCGGGGTCAAGGAGGAGCGCGTAGTCGCGGTGGCTCAGATCGGTGGACGGGGTCGCACCCGGCGCGCCGCCGACAAACTCCCGGACCACCAGGTCCTTGAGACCAATCGCCCGGTCCACCGCGGCGAGCGTGTCCGGTTGGTGCCGGGCAAGCCAGAGGAGGTGCGGCGCCAACAGCTCCGGACCGACCGGCCGCCCCGGTTCGCCCCCGGACCGGGCGAACGCGGCGGCGAGACGCGCCGCCTCCGCTGCGCAGCGCCGATCGTTCCAGGCGCGGGCCGAAAAGACGCTCCCCGAACCGGCGATCAGGGCGTGGCCCATGATCGCCGACACGACCACGGCGTCCACACCACCGGAGGCCGCGTCCTCCATTACGGCGGCTCCCGCCTCTATCGCGTCATTCACCAAGGCCGCCGTATCCACCGTTCCGTCGGCGAGAACGGCGCGGGTAGGGCACGAACGAAGGTGTGCACGATCGAGCGCCTCCGAATAGAGCGCTGCTTTGGTGCGGGAGGTTCCGATGTCGATCGATAGGACGGTCATCGTCGTTGGTGTTGCGGCGGGTGGGCGGACCACATATGCGGCTTAGTTTCGCCCCAGGGACGACGGCTTCGGCGCCCTCCGCCGCGATTGGCTCGGAAACCGCCCGGGACGCGCCGCCCCAGGGACGACGGCTTCGGCGCTCTCCGCCGCCACGGCTGCCCGCGTCCTAGGCGGTTGCCGCCTTTGCCGCCTCTACGATGAGCGTACCCGCCTCGGGGTAGAACCACGTTGGAAAACTGCACCCGGGCGCCAGGAAGAACTTCGTCCGTCCGCCGTTTGCGATGCCCGTCTCCGCGTTGCGGCGCGCTTCGGCGGGGGTCACCCGGGTGATCCGTGTCTTGTCCATTCCCGCCATGATGCTGCCGGACCACTTCTTCCGCATTTCCGGCATCGACGGGTTGCTGTCGTCGGTATCTTCGTAACTGATCACCTGTGCGTCGATTCCCATCATCTCGTCCACGAAAATGCCGTAGTCGTGCAGGTGGGCGGTGTTCATGATGCCCAGGCCCTTCACCTCGCGGAAGAGCCGTTCCACGAAGGGATAGGCGAATTTCATGTACGTCTCTTTGGGGAGCTGCTTGTCGGCGCTGAAGGTGGAGACAAAGACGCCCGCCGCGCCGCGCTGGAGCGCCGCCTTGCAGTAGGCGATGACGTTGTCAGTGATGACGTCGAGAGACTCCAGGATCGCCTCCGGCGCGCTCTCCACGAGCGTCATGAGGTTTTCACCCAAGAGGTTCCGGAGCAGCACCTGCCAGGGGTCAAAGACGGTGTCGATGAAGTACGCCTCGCCGTCGAGTTCCTTTGCCACGATATCGATCGCCTTGAGCTGCTCTTTCCACGGCGTCTGCATGATGTCGAAGTGCCTGATGTAGCGCAGGTCGTCCTTGGTAACCAGTTCCGTCTTCCCCTCCGGCATGGGGTAGAAGTAGTCGTTCATGAGTTTGAGAAAGTCCAGGTCGTAGTAGCGGAAGAACTCGAGTTCCAGCTCGGCGATCCGCTCGCCTCCCTCATGCTGCGTTCCAAAATGGTACCAGAACGATACCGGCGGCCGGTCAAACTCCCGTCCCGATAGGCTCGCTTCCACGCGTTCGATCTTGGTCATAGTGACTCTCCTTGGTTGATAGTGTTGTTGTTGCGCACCACCGGAGTGGTGCTAGTGGCGCGCCACCGGAGTGACGCTATCGGCGCGCCGCCGGAGCGGCGCTAAGCAATTCCGAGGTACGCTTTCCGCACCTCTTCGTTCGTAAGCAGCACTGCCGCGTCGTCGTCAAGCGTGATGGTGCCCGTTTCGAGCACGTACCCGTGAGACGCCGTCTGCAGCGCGACGTTTGCGTTCTGTTCCACCAGCAGGACGGAAACGCCCCGCTTGTTGATCTCCGTTACAAGCTCGAAAATTCGTTCCACCAGAATCGGCGCCAGTCCCAGGCTCGGCTCGTCCAGGAGGAGGAGCTTCGGATCGCTCATAAGCCCCCGGGCGATCGCCAGCATCTGCTGCTCGCCGCCGGAAAGGGATCCGCCCTCCTGGCGCCGCCGTTCCGCCAGCCGCGGGAAGAGTTCATAGTTGCGCTCGATCAGTTCCGTGATGCGCTCACGGTCGCGCTGGATAAAGGCGCCGATTTCGAGGTTCTCCTCCACCGACAGCTCGCTGAATATCTTGCGTCCCTCCGGCACGTGGGCGATTCCCATGCGGGTGATGAGGTGGGGGTGCTCGTTGAAGATCTCCTCGCCCTGGAACGTGATTTCTCCCGCCGAGCCCGGGACCACCCCGGAGATCGTATTGAGGAGCGTGGTCTTCCCGGCGCCGTTGGCGCCGATGAGCGCTACCAGCTGCCCCTCCTCCACGTGCAGGGAGACACCCTTCAGGGCGTTGATCTTCCCGTAGTGCACCTCGAGATTCGTGACGTCCAGCAGACTCATTGGTCTCCTCCGTGCTGTTTGCCCAGGTACGCTTCGATCACGCGCTGATCGTTCTGGACGTCGCGGGCCACACCCTCGCTGATCTTCTCGCCGTGGTCGATGACGGTGATCCGATCGGCGATGCTCATGACGAGCTTCATGTCGTGTTCGATGAGGATGATCGTGTACCCCTCGCTCTTGAGGGAGCGGATAAACTCGTCCAGCGCGGCGGTTTCGGTGTTGTTCATACCCGCCGCCGGTTCGTCCAGGAGGAGCAGCGTTGGATGGGCGGCCATGGCGCGGGCGATCTCGAGCTTCCGCTGTTCACCGTAGGGGAGATTGCGCGCGTAGGTGTCACGTTTGTCCGATAGGCCCACCTTCTCGATGAGCTCCAGGGCGAACTCTTCGACCTCACGCTCTTCCCGTCGAAACCGGCCGGACCGGAGAATCGCGTCGAAGATCGTATGGCGACCGAGGTTATGAGCCCCCACCTTGACGTTCTCGAGAACCGAAAGGTAGGGAAAGAGCCGGATGTTCTGGAAGGTCCTGCCGATTCCGCGGGCCGAAACCTGGTGCGTCTTGAGACCGTCGATCCGCTCGCCCCGAAAGGTAATTGTCCCCGAATCGGGCGGTACCAGCGCTGTGAGCGCGTTGAAAAATGTCGTTTTTCCGGCGCCGTTGGGCCCGATGATGGCGTGAATGTCGCCCTGGCGCACCTCCAGGTCCACGTCGTTTACCGCCACGAGGCCGCCGAAGGTCTTGCGTACGTTGTCGACCGAGAGGATCATCGGCGTTTCCTCCGCTTGGGCGTCTTGGGTTTTTCGAAGATTCCTTTCACCCCGGCCAGTCCACCCGGCTTCAGAACGATCACGAGGATCAGGACGAGCCCGTAGATCACGCCGCGGTATTGCGCGAGGAAACGGAACACCTCGGGGAGAATGACGAGAATCAGAGCCCCTAAGATGGGACCAAAGATCGACCCCGTTCCGCCCAGGGCCACCATCGTGATGATCGCAAAGGACTCGAGGTTGGCAAAGGAATCAGCGCTGACAAAGCGCTGGAAATGGGCAAAAAACGAACCGGCGATTCCGGCGAAGACACAGGCGAATGTGAAGGCCAGAACTTTGTACCCGAAGACGTTCACACCCATGCTGCGCGCCGCCGTTTCGTCCTCCCGGATCGCCACGAGGGCGCGTCCCACCCGGGAGTGGTAGACGCGGTAGATGATCCCCACGGTGAGCGCCGCCAGCACCACCACCAGGTAGTAGTATCCGTACCGGTCAAAGGTCCAGCCGAAAAGAGTTGGGATCGGCACCCCGGCGATCCCCATGGGTCCCCGGGTGAAGGAGCGCCAGTTGAGGATAACGATCCGCGTGATCTCGCCGAAGCCGAGCGTGGTAAAGGCGAGAAATACCGCTCGGAGGCGAAGCGTCGCCAACCCGATCAGCGTGCCGAAGATCCCGGCGACGATACCCGCAACCGGGAGCGCCAGCCAGAAGTTCCACCCCGCCATGGTGGTGAGCATGGCCGAGGTATAGGCACCGATGCCGTAAAAGGCGGCGTGGCCCAGAGAGAACATACCGGTGAAACCGATGATAATGTTCAGGCTCGACACGAGGATCACGTAGATCCCGACGATCGTCGCAACGCGGACGTAGTAGTTGTTCCCGAGCAGGAACGGCAGGGCTGCCAGAAATACGGTAACAACGGCTGCGGTAACGATGGGACGGGAACGAATTAGGTCGCGAAGTGTGTTCATCGGTTCCCCCTAACTCGACTTCCGGCCGAGCAAACCCTGCGGGCGAACTAGCAGGAAGACAACCATGATGACAAAGCCGATGATGTCCCGGTACCCCGCCGAGATGACCTGAACCCCGAAGTTTTCCACCAGGCCCAGCAGGTAGCCGCCCAGGATCGCCCCGGGTATCGACGTGAGGCCGCCGAAGACCGCCGCCGAGAAGGACTTGAGCCCGGCGATGTTGCCCATGAAGGGAAAGACGGCGTTGTAGTAGGCGCTGGCGAGGACGCCGGAGATACCCGCCATCGCCCCGGCCAGGGCAAAGGTGAAACTGATCACCCGGTCTATGGGGATACCCATCAGGCCCGCCGTCTTGAAGTCGAGCGATACCGCCCGAATGGCGAGACCGATCCGAGTCCGGAAGATCAGGAGCTGGAGCAGCACCAGGATGACCACCGCCACCGCCACGAGGATGATCTGGAGCCAGGAAACGCTGACTCCGGAAATGACAAAGGCCGTGTCCGAGTAGAAGGGCGGCATCGCCTTTCGCTCCGCCCCGAAAAGCACGGTCATCAACTCGTTGATAAACCAAGCGAAACCAATCGTACAGATCAGCGATGCGATGCGCGCCACGCCGCGCAGGGCGCGGAAGGCAAAGCGTTCGAGAACAAAACCCATGATAAACCCGGCGACCGCTCCCGCCAGGATGGCGAGGAAGAGGTTGGCGGTCACGAACTGGACGATCATCCAGCCCGCAAAGGCGCCGACCATGTACAACGATCCGGTCGCGAAGTTCACCAGGCGCAGCGTTCCATAGACGATGGCGAAAGAGATCGCGAGCAGGGCAAACATGCTGCCCTGGGTAATGCCGTTAACCAACTGTTGCAGGAACAAACAGAGCCTCCTTGGCGAAGCAGACAAAAGCCGACCCGCTCACGCGGGCCGGCCGGTGCAGGACGAGAGGCGCCTATTCGTAGGGAATAAAGCGACCGTCCGCGATCGTGAGCTTGCTGTAGCCCTTGTTCGCATCACCGCGCTCGGTAAAGGTGATCGATCCGGCCAGACCGGGGAAATCACTCGTTTCGGCGAGAGCGTCGCGAATCGCTTCACGATCGGTGGAACCGGCGCGCTCGATCGCATCGGCGAGCAGGAACATCGCGTCATAGGCGAGGGCCGCGTGGAAGTTGGGCGGATCTCCGTACTTCTCGGTGAACCCTTCCACGTAGGCGCGAAGCCGCGGGTCCGGGTCTTCTGCGAAGAAGCCGGTGGCGGTATAGAGACCTTCAACGGAATCGCCGCCCAGCGAAATGAGCTGCGGAGAGTAGAGCGACGTTGGCCCCAGGACGGTGACGTCCCAGTCGAGGCGGTCTCGCTGGATGTTGATACCGGCGCCGTCGTTGTAGAAGGAGGCGATGAAGAGCCCGTCCGCGTCGGAGTCCTTCAATTTCGTGAGCACCGCCGTGAAGTCGCTCTCGCCGTCAAAGTAGAACTCCGTCCCGACGATCTCCCCGCCCTCCGATTCGAACGCTTCGGAGAAGTACTTGGCGGTGTCGATGCCCCAGTCGTTGTTGAGGTGCAGGACGGCGATCTTGCGCAGGTCCAGGTCGTCGTAGGCAAAGGCGGCGTTGAAGGGTCCTTCACCGGCCTGGGTGCCGACGATGCCGAAGCTCCAGGGCGAACCCTTCGCGTAATCGGCGTGACTGGCGGTCGGGGAAAGCTGAACCATACCGGCCGCGTCGTAGATCGGCTGCGCCGCCATGGAACTGGAAGAAGAGAAGGCGCCGATCTGCGCGACGATCGAATCGTCAGAGGTCCACTTCTGGGCGAGCGTGGCCGACTCCTGGGGGTTCCCCTTGGTATCGCCCACGGAGAGGCGGAAGGTGCGGCCGCCCAGAACGCCGCCGTCGGCATTGATCGCTTCGATCGCCATCTCGACCGAGCGCTGAAAATTCACGCCGTACTCCGACCAGTCACCGGTGATGGGAGCGGAGAGCGCCACGTGAATGGAATCGTCCGCCGCCTCGGTCTGGCCCGTTGCAAAAACGGGAACCACGAGAGCTGCAGCCAGGATAGATACAAGAACAATTCGACGCATAGTAACCTCCTTGTCGTCGAAAATGATTTGCGGATTATAAGATATAACCGCGGAACGGCAAAGGAAAAACCAGACCGTTTGTGTCAAAAAACCTTCCCAGTCTGAAGGAAAAGCCGTAGGATTGGTCCGTGGCGCAGGAGAAACTGGTCCGTCGATTCAAGGATGAAGCGGTTGCCGTCTATGCGATCGAGGGCGACACCATTCCCGACGACTTTGTGCGCTACACCGTGTCTACCCGCGCCACCCGGGACCTCATGAACTACCCGGAAGTCATCAACTGTGACTTCACCAACCTGATGCAGAACGGCATCACCAACGCGCTCAAGGGCATCAACGTGCTCGAGCGGATCAGCGAGATCAACTCCCGGTCGGTGAACGTCTACCACATCCTGCGGGGCGGATTGAACTTCCGCGTGGTGGATGCGCTGAAGAAGGCCTTTGGCTACAAGTGGCATTCGAGCTCGTACACAACGAGCGAGCGCGTTCTCAAAGACGGCCGGTACGAGGTCAGCGAAGACTCCTACCGGAAATTTGTGGTTCCCGACAACGCAACGGTCTACACCGCCGACATCGTGGCGTCCGGCGTGTCGCTCGACAACGGCGTGGGCTTCATTTACAACTACATGAAGTCCAAACAGCACCGCCTGCGGAACTTCGTTTTTATCACGATCGGCTGCGTAGAAGCGGAGCGTGTCCTCGATAGGTGGCACAAGACGTTCAAGGAGACGTTCCCGGAGTACGAGCGAACCTTTGTCATCTACCTGGAAGGACGGTTTGGCCTCGCCAACGAAAATACCCCCTTCGCCAACAAGATCCCCTACACAGACCTGATCAAGAGCTACCGTGAGGGAGCCCTGCTCACGCCTGAGTACGAACACTCGCAGTTTGACCGTGTCATCACCGCGCTGGAGGCGTGCGCCATCTACGACGGCGGCAAGAAAGGTTTCGAACCGATCAACCACATCACGGACGTTCTGGAATTCTGGGAAAAACAGCAGGCAACGGCGGAACGGGAGACGTGGTCCATCCGGGAAGAGTACGAACGGCGCTTTCCCTTGGATATGTACGCCGACGGTCCGGCGGGCCTGGCCCGGGCCAAACAAGAGTATTGGGACGGCGTGGGCGATAACGAATACAAGTCACTCTACGCGCGTTACCGCTGGCTCTGGACCGATGAACGGCGCGATCAGGCCGGGATGCCGGGCAGTTTCACCTCGGTCTGCGAAAAGAAGATCAAGTACCTGCGAAGCTTGCTGCCCGACGACACCGCTCAGGAGACGACACGGTTTCGCCCGCCCTCTTTCGCCCGGTAGCGGACGTCAAGATGACCCGGTGAACTCCTCTGTTCCTAGGTCAATCAGTTCCTGCACCGTGAAAGACCACGACGCGAGTTGCGAACCGGCCGAAGAGTAGGATGTTACATCGATCGTTAGAGTCCCCTTTCCCACATTTTCTTCAAGGTACGTTTCGTATGAACCGTCTTCCACCATGGATTGCGTGATGTCAAGGTTGACCTCATCGTTGTATCGAACGGAGATTACGATGTTCCCGCTGTAGCCGCTGTTGCCGGTGTTGTCGTACGAAACGGCGACTTCGACCGCAACTGAGACAGCGTACGCAATTTGCCCGCCGACGGGTTTAGTACTCCCCTCTACCTCGGCATAGTCGGGTATCACATCCAATCCCGCGTTGGCCTCAGCCACCACGCGTCCGCCGTTGATATCAGCTTTCCCGATGTTCGTGATCGAGGGAATCGTCACATCAACGCCGGTTACGGAAGCGGTGCCGGTCAAGCGGGTGAAGTACTTTTGACCGAACCCATCAGTAGCCTGCGAATAGCTGACCGAAGCATTGCCCTGTGCATCGATGAGCATACCCGATATGGGAGTAACATCCGTGAGGGTGGCAGTCAGGCTGAAAGACGATGGCGGTTCCGAGAGCTCAAAAAGGTTTGGCGGATTCGTATCGAAGTCCCATCCCGATCCGTCCGTGTCCCAAGTGGCGGAGTAATCGAGTTCGTACTTGATCGCTTCGACAATTGCAGTAATGTCATCGAACACATCGGCCTTGGAGACCGAGTTGGTCAACGTCGGTGTCGAGATTGCGGATCCGAAATCTGAAGCGGGATCAACGGTACCGCTGAATGCTTGTGTTACGTCATCTACAGAGTCGACGCTCGGAGTCGGAGCTTCTTCCACGGCTTCTTCACAACCGGCAACGAGCATGATGGCCAATGCGATGGCGATAGTACCGGCTAGGTACAAGAGCTGGTTTTTCATCGGTTTTTACTCCCGTGTGTGATGGTATCTCAACATACTATCACACACTGAGACATTCATTTGAGAATTCGGTTAGATGGCCGGCGCTACTCGACGCCGGCGCTCCAACTTCCCCGTCTATTTGTGTACAATCGCCGCAGGAGAACCCATGAAACGTTCAGTAACTATCGTGATTTTTGTCGCCCTTGCGGCGACGCTTTTCGGCGGTCCCGGGATCAACCCGGCGGCGGATCCGCACCATCCGATCTACGACGATTTTGACCGCTGGCTCGCGCAGGGTGTTATCACCGAAGAACCGGCGTTTCGCCCCTACCCGCAGGACGTAATTGAGCGCCTGCTCCGCCAGGTGGAACGGCGCGGTTCTCGGAGCGAGGCGGCCCGGGCCGGCCGTTACCTGGAGGCGCTCTCCGCCCGCGACGCCGCGGACATCTGGGCCTACGGTGGAGTTCACAGCGACACCGAAGACGTGGCGGTTCGGGCCGGTGCGGGGTTTGACCTCAACTTCGAACTCTTCGAGCGCTTTGACCTCAACGGTACGTGGGGTGCCTTTGCCACGGAGGAGGCGACGGAAGAGTTCCTACCCACCTCCAAGCGGGACACCCTGGACATCCTGGACGACAACGCCAAGATCTCCGCCGGCGGTCGCGATATCTACACGCTGATGGCCGTTGAATCGGCGGTGAGCTACGTCGGCGAGAAGGGATACGTCCAGGCGGGCATCATGCGACGCTCCTTTGGTCCCCTCCACGAGGACAGCCCCGTCGTGAGCGACGACGCCAACCAAGCGGGGGGCGTCGTTGTAGGTTTTGACTTCGGAAAGATCGATTACACGGCGTCACTCTTCTCGCTTTCGGCAACGCAGTCGTTTGCCACCGCGGCAACCGACGAGCGCGGTACGCTGCTGGACTTCAACGATGACCAAACGCCGGACCTGCTCGCATTGGAAAATGCCGAACTCGTTCCCGGTAAGCTCATGTACCTGCAGCGGTTCGGCGTACAGCTCTTTCCGTGGGCGCACTTCTCCTTCTTCGAAGCGGCGATCACGGGACCGCGCGTCGAGATGGCATACCTGGTCCCGTTCAAACTCATGTGGCACGCCCAGGGCACTGCGGCGTACGCGGACAACAGCTTTATGGGGCTCACCCTGGACCTCAGGCCGGCACCGCGCTGGCGGATCCCGATGGTGGCCTACGTGGACGACGCGAATTTCAACGACATCGCCGCACTCAGCCTGGATACCAAGATCAAGGCTGCCGCGTCAGGGGCCATCCAATTTGCGCCGGAGCCCGAGGCGATCGACATGCTCTCCCTCCAGTACGACGCGGTGTTGCCGTACATGTACACCCACGCCTCCCAGAATCCCTACGTGCCGGAACCGAACTACCTGGACTACCTGCACCAGGACCAGAACCTGGGGAGCGGTCTGCTTCCCAACTCGGACCGCCTCACGGCGCGCGCCAACCTCCGCCTGCCCGGGGAGGTCACCCTGGGTCTCTTCGGCGCCGTGCTCCGCCACGCCAACGCCTCCGAGGGTGTGATAGACCAGTACATCAACGACGGCGGGTATACCGACGCGGGCCGCGGCGGAGAGTTCGAGTACTTCGACGCAGACGGTGACGGCGACGATCCGGACGAACTCATCTGGAACGGCGGGCGGCTCACCTTCCAGGAGGACCTGCGGTTCCTGACGCAGGAGAACATCGAGCAGACGTACCAGGCGGGATTTGAAGTGGGCCTGGAGCGCCGGGTGGGCTCAATCGACGCGGCACTCGCGGCGTCCTACACCTTTGAGCGCGTGACGAACCCGATCTCCTACGTGTGGACCGCGGGCCAAACAGACGGCGGCGGGGGCAGGACCGTCACGGGCGAGGATCAGACCAACCACCTGATCGAAATCCACGTGACGCTGCGCTACTGAGTGCCCGGCGGCGGCGGGCCTCGGCGCGACGCCGCTGCCCCCCCATCGGCGCCGGCCGGTGCAAACCGCCGCCCTCAAAACCCGTACGTCGCCGAGAGCACAAGCTGAGGATCAAACGCCCAGTCGCTGGGCAGATTGTAGCGGTTTTTCGTGAACTGACCGGCGATCTCGCCACCAAGTCGGAGCGTCCGGCGCGATTCCGGACTGTTGAAATCGGACGAGAAGCGCGGGTAGAGTTCGCCGTAGACGGAGAGCGCGCTACGCCACATCGTCTTGGCGCCGTCGTACCCTTCCGACGGCGCCGAGAGCTTCGCCTCGTCTTCGGTGATCTCGCCGCGGAGTCCATCGGTCACCTTGCTCTGCAGGAGCGCGTTGATCGGCACTGACCCGTCTCCCTCATAGTACGCGTTCACACCGTACCGGTAGTGCCCCGCCTGTCCGTAGCTCACGTCGAGCCAAATCAGCGCAAAGTCGTTCCCGCCGTAGTGACCCAGGGGAGAATCGATCCAGACCTGCGTCCGCTGGTCGCCGTGTTGCGCCATCACGTACCGGCGCTGGGTGATGCTGGTGAGGGGATGGTTGTGGATGTGCATCCAGGGTGTGGCGTAGACCGCTTCGAATGTTCCGCGCAGGTACCCCTCCCCGATCGGTTTCCGGTAGTCCAGGCCGGCCAGGTACGCCACCGCGTTGGGCTCCTCGGTGATGTTGGTGGTCGGTTCCAGCGGACTCGACCACTGGTCCGGGCAGAGGACGGCGTAGAACGAAAGCCCCGGCGTTACCGCCAGGTCAAACTCGAAGCTTCGATGGGCGTTCCCCACATTTTGTGTGTTCGTGTAGAGGTTGTGGTAGTGGTAGAGCGGGTTGAGGTGGCGGAGCTCAACGGTATCACGGCCGAAGATGATCCCCTCGGTGTAGGCCAACCCCAGACGATCCCAGAAGCGGACCTCCCACCGCTGGGCGATGAGGTTCTTCTTCTCCACGTCCGCCGTGTAGGCGGTGATCCGTTCGTTGTCTTTGGTGGTGTCGGCGTCAACGCTGGGGTCTTCGGCGGGGTCCACAAAGGCGTCTACTTCGCCGTCTCCGTCGGTATCCCATCCGACCATATCGGCGCGAAACTCGCGCTCCTGGTCCGTGATCTTCCCGTCCAGGCTCACCCAGATCCAGGAGAACTTGAAACGGTCCCAGAAGGTGGATAGCTGCAGGGCGTCGTGCCAGTTGCCGTTGTCGGAGATGTAGAGGTTGCCCGTGCGCCCGTTGCCCCAGTCGACAACGTCACGGCCGAGCTGGGCGTTCCACCGTTCGCCGCCCACTGAGAGGAAGGCGCGGTGGGGAAACATCACGTCCATGGTGTTGATGTTGTAGAAGACGTTGGTGAAGGGGTCCATCTCCTCCGTGGTGAAGCCAAAATCGCCGTTCGCGTCGAAGTCGTACCGGCCGGAGGACTCGTAGGTCGGGTAGATCGAGAAGTCGGGGATGTTCTTCTTGAACTCCAGGTCAAAGATCGCGTAGGCGCCGGTGCCCACCCAGCCCTCAATAGGCAGCCGCGCAAGGGGCCGCCGATCCTTCCAGGCGTACTCCATGTAGCGGTTGTCGCCGTCGGTGTGCAGGTACGCCTCCAGGGAAAATTCGGCGCCCGCCTCGAACTGGAAGCTACCGTTCTCCTCCTGGTAGTCGCGTGGTCTCGAAAAGGTCTTTCGTAGCCAGTCCAGGTTTCGAAGCCCCGCGTCCGAGAGGCGGTTGGGATCGATGCGGCCCAGGGCGTGGCGCAGTTCAGCCTCGGGAAACGGCCCCGATCCGAAGGGAAGGGCAAGCCCCTGTTCAATGTAAAGGCTCCGGATCGCCTCGTATTCGGGGGATCGGAGCGGGTAGGTCTTCTGCAGGTTCTGTTGGGAAAACAACGGGGAAGCGATGAAAAGAGCCGTGAGGACTACCACGAAAGCTGCCGCAGGTGTGCACGTACGATGCCGAATCATCCGGCCATCATAGCACGGAAACTCAGGGCCGCAGCGGCTCCAGGTACGTTTGATCCAGGTAGTCGAAAAGGCCGGTATTGCGGCCGGAAAAGCTCGATTCGATGCGTTCCCGGCCCAGCAGCGCGAATATCGGTCTGACCCGGGCCGCACCGAGGGCGTAGAGCACCAGAAAGCCGTCACCGGGAACCACCACAAAGGCGGTGATCATCTTCTTCTCCTGCAGGACCTCGATGTCGCGGTACCGGAGGTCGTCCTGGTTGACGATGGTCGTCACGAACCCGCTCCGGCCGTTCGCAAGTTGGAGTCGACGCACGCGAACGTCCTGGAGGGTGGGTCCAAAAGGCGGGAGCCCCTGTACCGTCCAGATCGCGTCCCGCCTAGGGATCGCGTTCACCTCCGTATCGGGTAGCGGGTTCCGCGAGCGAGGTCCATCCACCCGGAAGCACTCCCGGAAGAGATCGTGGGTCGTATCCTTGCGCTCGTTGTAGTACCGCAGAAAGGCGAGTTCCCCGGGACGGTAGAAGAGATTGAATAGGTTGAGAACCGCCTCCGGCGTTGCTTCGGAGTCAACGAAGATCATCCGTTCGCTAACGATGTTGGGATCGATCTCTCGGGCGGCACTGTAAATTTCGTCCCGGACCGCTCCGGTCGGCAACAGGCCCAGACCACGGGCCCGTCCGGGGCTACGCTCCACATAGCCGTCGGATCTGAGCACCTCGCGTTCCTCCGGCGTGAGCGGCTCGACCCAGGTGGCGCGCTGGTGGAGAGGCCCGTTCCCGGCGGCTTGTGAAGCGAGCGGTGCTGCCACAGCCAAACTCGCCAGCCCGACAACAACGGTAAAGAGAACGGAACGTGGTATCGACGTGGTGCGGCGCCGCGGCCTGCCACCAATTGAGAATTTACCCACGGCCCGGTAGTATACCACCGGAATGCGACGGAATCTCGTCAAGGCACTCATCGCGGTCGGCGACTACGTGCTGATGGTAGTTTCTCTGCTCGTAATGGTGTCGATCCGGTACGCGGACAAGGACGTTGCCTCAGCGTTCAGCCAGCACTACGAGAGCTTCTGGTACGTCTTTGTCGTCTGGATCGCGGTCTTCTACGTCTCCGACCTCTACAACTTCAACGCTCCGTTCAACCACCGCTACTTCCTGCTCTCCATGGGGGTCAACCTCTTCCTGACGGTGACCTTCTACTACGTCTTCCCGGGACTCGAGATATCGCCCAAGCGGAACCTGCTGATCGTTGCAGGGGCGTACGTGCTCCTGTTTTACGGGTGGCGCTTTCTCTTCAACCGCATCATCGACCGGAAAGGATCGTCCCGGGCGGTGGCGATAATCGGAAGCGACGAACACTCGATCGCGCTTGCCGAAAGCATCCAGACGAACAGCCGGGAGGGCTTTCACGTAGGGATCATCCTCTGCGAACACGACTCCTGCCCCGACCGGATCGGGAACTCCGCGATAGCGATCGCTACGTCCGTGCAGGAGCTGAAAGCGGTGATTCGGGAACAGCGGATCGGAACGGTGATCATCAGTCGCGACTGGTACGGCCGCGTCTACCGGGAACTCTACGATCTCGTCTCGCTCCGAATCCGCTTCTACCAGCTCTCCACCTTCTGGGAGCAGTTCAATGAAACGATACCGATCTATGCCACCGACGAGGGGTGGTTCCTGGAGAACCTGAACCAGAGTGCAATCCGGTCCTACTCGATGCTCAAGCGCGTACTGGACTTCGTCTTTTCCGTTGTCCTGACGGTGCTGTTTTCGCCCTTTATGGTGCTCACGGCCATTGCCGTGCTCTTCTCGGGACCGGGGCCGATTCTCTTCAGGCAGACGCGGGTGGGCCGCAACGGGCGTCACTTCACCATTCTTAAATTCCGCTCCATGCGGAAGGACGCCGAGAAGAACGGCGCCCAGTGGGCGACGGAGAACGACCCACGCATCACACCGGTGGGACGCTTCATTCGTGCCGTGCGCCTGGACGAGCTGCCGCAGCTCTACAACGTGTTCCGGGGCGACATGAGTTTTATCGGGCCGCGCCCGGAGCGGCCCGAGTTCGTCGATGAACTGGCCCAGCGCATCCCCCACTACGATCTGCGCCTCATGGCAAAACCGGGCCTCACCGGGTGGGCACAGGTGAAACTGGGGTACACGTCCACGGAAGAGGAGTCGGCGAATAAACTCACCTACGACCTGTACTACGTAAAGAACCTTTCCTTTGTGCTCGACTTCAAGATCATGCTCAAGACGGTGCTCACCGTGTTGAGCCGGGCCGGACGGTAGCGGTAGGGCCGATCGGTCACGCGCCCGTGTCAAACCTCCGGGCCGCATTGGGCGCCGCTCGCCAACCTCATTGAACCACGTCCGACCTCGATTCCACTTCGCCCAGTTTCCGTTCAAGGACCTCGCTGTTGCGCGTCGCCTGGTCGCGCGGTGGGACCCAGGGCACATGCAGGAACGAGAGCGTGTTGACCACACCCAGGACGACCGCGAAGGCGAGAATCGTTCCCCGGCGAGCAACAATCGCCTTGTAGCGCGGCGCCCGCTCCGGCCAACGGTCCATCACGATCCACGCGGTCAAGCCGAATACAACGAAAGAGACGTCTGCGCTCAGGTAGACCACGTCGAAGCGGCGGACCGCCACGAACTGTGCCCAGGTAGCCAGGTAGAGCAGCGCCGCAAAGAGCAGGTGCGGCAGACGCCCGCCCGTGCCGCGCCGCCAGCCGGGCACGGCGAGGACCGAAAGGAAGAGCGCCGTCCGGTGGTAAAAAAGCGCATTGCGAGTGAAACGCCAGAAGAGATCGTAGAGCGTCTGGACGATCGTCACCGGGTGGGATCGAAGCAGCTCCCGCGTCACCCAGACGCCCTGCCCCATCGCCTCGATTTCGTTGTTTCCGTAGGAAAGTCCTGCAGCTCGCAGGAACACCATATAGAGCGGCAACGGAACGAGATGGACCGCGAGACTCACCACCACCTCCCGCCAACGGCGATAGAGAAGGGCCACCGCGAGAACCGACAGGTAGACGGCGTAGTTCTGTTTGCCGAGCATCAGGAGGCCCGTGAGAAGCGAATAGAGTACAACGCGCCGCCGGTAGAGGCGCCGATCGGTCGAGCCGGCGGGACCGGTTGACGCGCTGCGGGGGCCCACTTCCGCCACCCGCACGGCAAACCACGCCACGATGATCGGCACGAGAACCTGGAGATCCGTCGTATGGAAGGTTGCGATGTGGGCGATGACGTGGGGATGGAGGAAGGTCAGCGTTAGGGCCATGAGGACCGCCCGCGGTGAGAGCCACCGGGAGAGAAGATCCACCAGGGCCAAACCGGCGAATAGGTGCATCGCGATCTTGACGACGATGTATCCGAGGCCGGCGCGTTGTAGGGGCGACAGATCGACGACGGGACTCACTACCAGACCAATCGCATTCCCGATACTATGGGCGGCGAATGGATAGAGGGGCCGGTTGAGGCGCTGCGGATAGCGCTCAAAGGCGTGCGGGAAGTACGCGGCGGAGAGAATCTCCATGCCCGCGTCGGCGTTGTACTGCCACATGAATGGAATCCGATCGTGGGTACGGTAGACTTCGAAGCCCGGACGCGGGTTGAGCCAGGCTATGTTGGCGCCGACGGCAAACACGGCGAGAACGAGAAGGACCACGACGCGTGAGCGGTGAGTCATGAACGAATGTATGTGTGTTCAATGTGTGAATTGTGTGAGGAACGATGACGCTGCTCTTTGACTTGATCGCCGCGCAGCCGGAGGGAAGCTCGCCGGTGAGCGGCGGCGGCGAGTACACGCGCCGGGTGGCCGGGCGCCTCTTTGATCGTTCCGGTGACTACCCATCGCTGGACCTTCACTGCGTCTACCAGAACACAAAGCGGATCGACGACGAGGTGCTGGGAGCGGCGCGGGCGGCGGGGGCCACACTCCACAGGGTGGACGCGCCGTCGGAGATGTCTCCCCTCGCGGCGACGATCGGCGCGGATCGCTTCTTCTCCGCCCTACCGCTCCGGTACGCCCGCCGGAACGCGCGGTTTCCCCGCGGGTGCGAAGTGGTGGGAACGATCCACGGCTTGCGTCCGCTGGAGCTGCCCTGGGACGGAACCGAGTTGCACTACGCCTACAACGTGCGGAGCGTCCTCCGGCACCTGGTACCGCGCATCGGCGGACGCAGATACTTGGAAGCGCGCCGGCGGGAGATCGCGGGAATCTTTACGCTCGCCGAACGGGTGCGAATCGTCGCGGTCAGCGAGCACACCGTAAACGCGATCTACGCCCATTTTCCGGAGGCACGGGACGTCCCGGTTCATCTCTTCTATTCGCCCACCGATGAAGCCCCGGTCCTTGGCGCGGACGAAGAGGCGCGGGTCCTTAGGGAGTTCGAAGTCGAACCGCGATCGTACTACCTGGTGATTGCCGCCAACCGCTGGGGAAAGAACGGCTACCGCACCTTACGGGCGCTGGACAGCTTGCGAAAAACCGGCGTCGTAACGCGACCGACGGTGGTTCTCGGAACGGGCCGCGCGCCGTACCTTCGCCGGTACCGCGGCCAGGGAGGAGGAGGCCGGAGGGCCAACGGGGCCGATCAGAGGGACCACGGGGCCGGCCCGACCGGCGATGGAGGCCCCCGATTGAGTGACACCGCCGCCGGACCATTTCGACTCTCCGACTACGTGGATCGGATAACCCTCCACGGGCTCTACAAAAACGCCTTTGCGTTTCTGTTCCCGTCACTCAACGAAGGCTTCGGCTACCCGCCGTTGGAGTGCATGGCGTACGGAACGCCGGTTCTCACATCGGGAGTCTCATCGCTGCCCGAACTCGGGGGTGACGCGGTCCTCACCGTGGACCCGCGGTCGCAGATGGAGCTCAGCACGCGTATCACCCAGCTCGAACGGGACGATGCTCTGCGGGAGCGGCTGGCACGGCGAGGCGTTGAACGGGCCGGTGAAATACGTCGCCGCCAGGAACAGATGATGCACGAGCTGGTGGACGTGCTGGCACGGTAGGGCACACAACGCGTCCGGTCCGGACCGTCAGGCGGCCGGCCCCGAGTCGACCCGTGCGCCCGTCCCGGCGGGGGCACCCTGCGGCGGTGTCGCCAGGTCCACCTCTCGGCTTCCCATGAGGGTGCGGCGGATAAAGCGCTTGGCGTCGGTGGGAAAGGCGGCGTAGAACCGGCGCGCCACCGGGTAGGCAACGCGCCACCAGCCGAGCCCCAGTTCCGTTACCGCCCGCATCTGCGCACGGGCCAGGTCCTTTTGGCGTCGACGATAGGTGAAGTTCTTGTGCCAGTAACTCTGGGCGTAGACAAAATGTTCGCCCAGCACTTCCGGGACGTTGGCGAGCTTCCAGCCCCCCGCCGCGAGAGAGACCCAAGTGTTCAGATCGGTGATGTTGTCGACCTCGGCGATCCCGCCGATTTCGCGCAGAGCAGCGGTCCGAATCATGACCATGGTATGCGCAAAGGGGATCGATTTGGACATCTTCCGGCGGAGCGAGAAATCGTCCTCGGGCCACTGGCGAATATAGCGCTCGCCGCGGTTTTGGTCGTCCAGGACGTAGTAACTCCCCACGAGACCGACTCCGGGATGGCTATCCAGGTACGCCGCCTGCTTCTCCAGTCGCTCCGGGTAGGAGACGTCGTCGAAGTCTTGCCGCGCCACGTAGGGCGCCCGCGCATACTGGAGTGCGTAGTTGACCGCCCGGGCCAGACCGACGCGCTCGAGGCGAAAGAGACGCACACGGTCGTCTCCGGCGGCGACCTCGGCGAGGAACTCGCTGGTCCCGTCGTCCGACCCGTCGTCAACGATAAGAAACTCGAAGTCACGGAGCGTTTGCGAAAGGATCGAAGGAACCGCCTTGTCCAGGTGGTCCATACCGTTGTAGACGCTGCAAATGACCGATACGCGTGGTTCCATAGCTTTACCACGGTGAGGGTATGAGCGCCGCGTTCAGAATCGGTCAGTGTTCGACAAGGATTCGATGAACGTTGTGTTAGAGCCGCTGTTAGGAAGCCGTTAGATCGGCGAGCATCGCCGCGGCACGCTCGGGCACCATTTTTAGCTGGGCGCGGTATCGTTCGGCGGCCGCGGACACCAGCCGGCGACGACGGACGGGGTCGTTGAGAAGACCCTCAACGACGGCGGCCACATCGGAGCCGTCCCAGGCAACGGGAACGTACGTCTCGCCGGGCACAAACACATCGGGGAAGGTCTCGAGATGCCCCATGTCCGGTTTGATTAGCACCGACCCGGCGCGGATTGCCTCGAAGTCGCGGAAGCAAAGTTCGCCCCAGCCGAAGGGACTGAAGGTCACGCGAGAGCGCTGCATGTCGTCGAAGTAGCGCTGCACGGGAACGCGATCGCGTGCGACGGACCAATTTCGTTCTTGCGCGGCCTCGTTCAGGGCGGATCGCATCACGTTCCGGTGGTGGGCGACGGTGGGATACCCGGGTGACCCCAGGCGCGCGTTGATGTCGTACCGGTACTCACCGCCGGTGGGGGGCGCGTCGGGGGTGTCAGAGCGTTCAGACGCGGCGCGGGGAGTGCCGGTACCCTTCGAAGATAAGTCATCCGGCGCGCCGGGACTCCTTGATCGAGAAAGAGCGATACCGGGCGCGGCCTCGTCCGCGGCAAAACGCGGCGGCAGAAACGACGACGTCCGGTGGATGAGCGGTGCCGCCAGCCGGGGAGAGAACGTCCTCGCCAGAGCCACCCCCGCTCTCTGCTGTAGATGGTGGCGCGGGAAATCACCCACGCCGATGTTCCAGTGGAAGTGGATCTTTACAGTCTGGTCCGACGGAACGGGCTCTCCGTTCCAGGGCGGATCATCCTCGACGCCGTACCGCCGGTGGGCAAAGTCGGTGAAAAGTTCGGTCCCGTAGAGAGGGCGGCCGTACATGGAGCGGTCCCGGAAGACCGCCTTGTTATAGAAACGGTCGACGAAAGGAAGCACCTCGGGACGATGGATCGCGCCGCCGGCGTTGCCGTTCAGGAAGTAGATACGATCGTAGCGCGCCCGCAGGCGTTCGAGCAGATCGAGGTGGACCACGGGGGGCTTCAAAAAGAGTCGCTCGATGATGAGAAAGCGGTTCCGGTCACGCCGCAGGCACCATTCGGCGCTGTCGGTGTAGGTGATGCGGGGAACGGGCACGCCCCGCGCACAAAGCGGCTCCTGGTGCACGTCCAAAAGAAACGGCATCAGCGTGTGAAAGACGGAGATACGGTCGAAGAGTGCAAGAACCGTAACGCCCGGTCCTCGTTGGGCCCGTTTCATCGCGCTTGGAGTATACTCGCAGCAGTTCCCATGTTGAAGATCACATACCCGTGGCACAGTTCTCTTCATGGCTGCCCCCGAACGGAAGAACAAAACGCTGGGCTTCGCTGCGCTGCAGAGACGCGTTTTGTTCTTCCGTTCGGGCGTGCCTGGTGATTTGTTCTTTCTATCGGCAATGTGATCTCCAACATGCGAACTGCTTGTTGGTTGGCTATAGACAATTTCGTCGGGGGGGCGTCGCCCTCCGTCCATACCGAGAATTGGTATACTCGCCGCGCGGTTGGCACGCCATGGGGGACGTACTATGCTGTTCTGATGCGAATGAAAGAGATCATAGCCTCCTATTCGGACGCAAAACGCGCCAACGAACGCTTTGATTTCTGGCTCTACAACGTGGGGCGGCGCCTCTCATGGCCCGTGGCGTGGGCGGCGATCAATCTGGGAGTTACCGCCACCGGCGTAACCTTTGTGTCGGCGGCCTTCGTCTGGACCGGGGCCGCGCTTATCATGGGCGCACCGTACCGGTGGCAGATCGTGGGGACGCTCCTTTTTCAGCTCTGGATCATCTTCGACTGCGCCGACGGTACGGTGGCCCGTGCAACGAAGTCGGGCAGCAAACGTGGAGAGTACGCCGACGCATTCGGCGGCTACTCGGTGAGCCTCCTGCTCTACACGGCGATGGGCGTAGCGGCGGCGCGGGAAGTGTTGGGGCTCTCGTCGCTGGTCGGGGTCTTTCGCGGCGGCGGGGTGGATGCGGTAGCGATCGCCGCAACTGCGGCCGTGCCTTCGGCGGCTGTTGCTTCGGCCGGGGCTGTGATTCCCCTTACACCCGGGGCTGCGGCAATCGCGGCGGCCTTTCTCCTGGCAGGAGCCGGAGGATCTCTCTTTTCGCTCTACGCGCGTCTGCTCTACCAGAAATACCTCAACGTTTTCGAACCGACCGAACGGGCGGCGCAGCCGATCAAACCGCGGGACGACCGTTCAAACCCGGTCATGATCGCGGCGCAGAACGTAGCGGCCAACTCGGGACTCGCCCTGCCCGCCTCGGTGGTGGCGGTGGTGTTCGGGTGGGCGCGCTGGTTCGCCCTCTTCTACCTGGCGGTGAACTTCGCGATGCTTCTCCTCACGGTCACGCGGACGCTGGCAAGAAAGCCCACGATCGAGGTGACCGCCGCCGGGCCGGGGAGCGCCGCCGCGCAGCAAACCGCGTCCGGTAACGACGACGGCGGCACCGGCCAATCGGGTGGCGATACAAACCAACCGGACGGTAGCGCGCGGTGAGGGAGAGCGCCCCGGCCGGCGGCGACCGGGAGAGACGGGCCGGCCGAAGCGAGCCGGCGGCGCAAGCGGACCGGACCGGACCGGATCGCAACAGGGGGCGCCCGCGGGTCTGTATCATCACCCGTTCGATCGACCGGAGCGGCACGTCCGGCAGCGGGCACCATCTGCGGGAGATGATCAAGCACCTCGTCCCGGCGGCACCGGACCTGGACATCGTCCTGGCGCACTACGACCCCGACGCCCGCGACGAGGTCTACGACCTGGCGCCGTCGATTGTCCTGCCGGTCAATCCCCTGCGGGCGGCGCGCGTATTGAACGCGGCGGGAGCCGAGGTCGTTCACTTCTCTCCGCTCACGATCGTCTCGCCGATCAACGGATTGCGGGCCAAAACGGTGGCCACCATCCACAGCGCGGAGCCGATGCTGCTTCCCGACCAGTACTCGTTCGTGAAGCGGCTGCATTCGCGCTACGTGATCTCGGCGTACGCCCGGCGGCTGGACGCGCTGGTGACCGTCTCGGAGACGAGCAAGCGGTTCTTCGCCGAGCACTACCGCGTACCGGAAGACCGAATTGCGGTCACGTACAACGCCTGCGCGCCCGCGTATCGGCGGATGGATGCGAGCGAGTTCACGCCGGGTGGTGCCGTGGGCGGCGCGTATGGGGCGGCATCGCGGGCGGGGCACGTTGACGCGGCAACGGGGCCACGGCCGTCCCACGGGGCGCGGGGCGAATCCGGCGCCGGAGAGAACCCGTCCGGCGGCGAGGGTTGGCCCTTCCCCGCGCGTTACGTCCTGCACGTAAGCCGCTTCTCGGAACGCAAGAACCCCTGGACGATGATCGAGGCGTTTTCGCGGTTGGTCCGGGAAGGGGGCAATACAGCCTCCGGTGGGGCCGGTGGAGGCGCCAACTCACGGTGCGATTGCAGCGACGGCGCAGCAAAATCGAGTGACCCCGGTGCTGTCGACGAGCGGAGCGGTCCCGTCAACAGCGCCGACAACGAACTCTACCTTGTTCTGGCTGGAAAGGGGTGGGACGCGCCGGAAGTGCGGAGGCGCGCCGCGGAGGCGGGGATCGGCGACCGGGTGGTCACACCGGGGTTCGTGGCCGAGGAAACGGTGGTGGAACTCCTCAACCGGGCACAGCTCTTCTGGTTTCCGAGTCTCTCGGAGGGATTCGGGATGCCCAACGTGGAGGCGATGGCGTGCGGCTGCCCCGTCGTTACGTCGGCGGTATTCGCCGTGCCGGAGATCGTTGGTGACGCGGCGGTGGTGCTGGAGGATCCCCGGGATGCTCGGAGACTATCCGCCGTCACGGCGAAGCTGCTCCGCGCCGAGCCAACGGCGGAGGACGTAGTCGTTGGCCGGGTTGAACCGGCCCGTGACGGTGCGCCGGCCCTTCCTTCAAGAGAACAGCTTGTCGAGCGCGGGTTCGTACGGGCGCGGTACTTCTCCTGGGAGACGAGCGCCGCGATCCTTGCCAACGTGTATCGGCGAATCCTTGGGATGTCGACGAACGGGCCGAAGCGGTACCGGACTCATTAGGCACACTTTGATTTCGAGGCGCCTCGGTCGCGTCCGAACGTCACTTCCGGTGCGCTATCTGACGAAACGATTTTCCAACATCTCGCCGGAACGGGTCCGATAAATCGCGAAATGACTGTCGATCGAGATCACGGTTCGAATCGAGCGCTCTTCCGCGACGGCGACCAAGGTTGCGTCAGCGAAGTCCATCGGAGCGTCGCGGTACGTTTGCATAAGTTCAATCACGCGCCGCAGGTCCGGTGGTTCGATGATTTCAACTGCCCCCCGGTGTATCCACTCGAGGAGCGCGGTCTGAGCGCGGACGTCGAAATCGAGGATGTGGGTGGCTTCAGTCACAACGGGCCAGGTTGAAACAAGGGGAACCCGTTCCCGCTCCAGGAGTTGTCTGCTTTGCACGTGGAACTGATCGCTACGGTCGAAAAGCGCAATCAGGGGTCCCGCATCAACGAGCGCGGCGTTCACGAAGTTTCTCGCGGAACCGCCGTTTATACGTGATCGACCCGTCGCGGTCGCCGGAAGAGGCGCGTCCGAAGAGATCGGCACCCAGATCGTACGGATCGGTCGGAGTACCCTGTCGATCCAGGTAGTCCTTCAAAGCTAAACTGATCACCTCGGTCTTCGTGGCGCGTCGTGCCGTAGCGTAGCGATCCATCTCGCGTTCGAGTTCTTCCGGAAGTCTCACCGTTACCATCTTCGTTCCCATTCGTATTACACATCGTAATACATTCAATACAGATTTGCAACTTATATATGGCCTATGAGCATGGAACGAGTACCGACGCTTTGCGTGATCAGGTGGAAGAAAAGGACTGAAAGGGAAATTCGGAGCAGAGGCGCTCCAGGCGGGAGGCGCAGGCGGCGAGGTTTACGTAGTGGCGGAAGGCGTGGGAGCGGCGGAGACCAGCGACGCGGGGTTGGTCGGGGTCCACTTCCCAGGGGTGAAGATAGAAGACGGCGCCGCGATTCTGCGACGCGGCAACACGGAAACCGGTTCTGAAGAGGGCCGGCGGATAGAGGCGGAAGTACCCTCCCCCGCCCCAGGGGAACGCCGTACCGGCAACCCGCAACGTGGTGATCGGGTACTCGGTCATACCCGATGCGAGGGGTACGCGCCAGGAGGGCGTTGCACTCGGCGCACCGGGCGAACCAGGCGCATCTGTCAAACCGGTTCCGCTCGGGCTCGTGGCGAGCGCATCGGGGCGTGCAAGTGACGTCAGGTCGATACGCGAATACCGATCGTGAGCGAGTGCCGGGAAGTAACTCGAGTCGTAGGTGTGGCCCGTTTCGGCGAGAACGCAAAGCGCCTCGGCCGTGATGGAGAAGCTCGGCGCACGGTAGCCGTAGACGGGGCGGCCCGTTATCTCCTCAAGAACTTCCTTGGCACGGACCACGTCGGCTCGAAATTCGTCGATCGACTGCTCGTAGATGAGGCGGTGGGCGTAGCCGTGGCCGGCCACCTCGTGGCCGGCGTCGTTGATTCGCCGCACCAACTCGGGGTGGCGTTCGGCAACCCAGCCGAGAACGAAAAAGGTCGCGGTCGTCCCGGTCCGGGCGAATATATCGAGGACTCGCTCGGTGTTCCCCACCACGCGCCGCGGGTATTCGTCCCACCGCTCGCGGTCCACGGCGGGGCGCAGGTTCTCCACCTGGAACCAGTCCTCCACGTCGATGGACATGACGTACCGGATCGGCTCGTCGTCGACGCGCTGCCCGGGAGTGGTGACAAGCCCCGTGGCGTCGGTGCGATGCGAGTTGCCATCGGGGGGAATGTCGCCGAGCCTGAGGCTCACAGGAGGCGTCCCCCGGCGCGGACAAACGCCTTTGCCTCCGCCCGGGTGGGCCAGGTGAAGTAGGATCCCTCGACCTCCGGAAGCGGTGCGAGGTGCGCCCGGCCGGTACGGAGAAGGTCGAGCGCTTCGCGGAGCGCCGCCGCCGAGTTGACCTTGCTCCGAACCATGAGATCGTGGAGCGACATGCCGGGCTCGATGGGGGTTCCCCGTTGGAGCATGATGTCGCCCCGGTCGAGGTCGCGAACCATGGCGTGGATGGTCAGGACACTCTCGCGTTCTCCCGCCGCCATCTGGCGGAAGTTGGGCAGCATGCCGCGGTAGTTCGGAAGCGGCGCGTTGTGGAGATTGATACAACCGATGCGCGGTGCTGCGAGAATCGCCTCGCGGAAAATCTGGCTCGCCGAAATCGAGACGATTATGTCGATTCGGTTTGAGCGCACCCATTGGATAAAGGCGGCGCCGTTGGCGTTGTTGACGACGGCGCGGCCCCGCCCGTCGGTCGCGGGCTCCGCGGGAAAACTGAGAATCGGAACACCGGCTCGCCGTGCATACCAGCGAACGCTGTGGTCCTTTGGCCATAGAGGGATACCCAGGATGCCCCGGTGGAGGCGGGTCCGCACCTTGGCAAGGGCGTACCGAAATCCCATCCGCACAAAGCCGACCGTGCCGTAGAGCGACCAGATGCGGTGCGCCAGGGCGCGCGGCCCGGAGGTCCCCAGGGGCTCCTGGATCATGACGCCCAGTATCTCGGCCGGTGAATCGGCGGGTGTGTGTCCGCTCTCCGGCGCAGGCGTATGCGCCGCGCCCGTTGGTTTGGGCCTGCGGCTCGCGGCAACAGCCGTTGGTTTGGGTGCCGCGCCACCACCGGACAAACCAAAGAACTCGCGGAAGAAGTGGGGAATGTAGAAGGGGTCTTCCTGCGTGACGAAGACGACCCGGAGGGGGCGCTCGAGTAGCTTGTCGGGAAGTCTCAACTGCGGACTATTCACGTGCCGTTCCGGCACCGCCGTCGGTACCTGCGAGAGCCTCGGCGTAGAGGGCTTCGATCCGTTCCACCATGGCGTCCACCGTCCAGGAGTCGTCTACCATAGATGTCGCAGCATCGCCCATGCGAGCGCGGAGATCGTCGTCGGTGACGAGGCGTGCGATACGATCGGCCAGGGCCCCCACGTCACCGCTGGGCACCACAAAGCCGTTATGCCCCTCCCTGACGACCTCCCAGGCGCCGTCCACGTCAAAAGTGACCACCGGCTTACCCGCCGCAGCAGCTTGGACGAGCACGCGGGGGAGCCCCTCCCAGAGCGAGGTGAGAACCACCACGTCGCAGAGCGCGAAGATCCGCTCCACGTCGGTGCGGTATCCGGTGAAGATCACCGAGTCCGTGAGGCCGCGCTCGGCGACCAGGGAGGCGATCCGACCGGTGTCGGGCCCGTCGCCCACAATGAGAAAACGGAGGTCGGGAAGGGCAGGCGCCGAAGGTTGGCCGCCGGGCACTCCGCTCAATATGCGTGCCGCTGCATCGACGAAGAAGTGGTACGCCTTGCGCTTTTCCAGGCGGGAAATCTTGCCGATTACAATCGCGCCCTCGGGAATGGCGAGTTCGGTGCGCAGCCGGGCGCGTTCCGAGTCGCTCAGGGCCGCGGCGGCACGGAATCGTTCCACGTCCATACCGCTGTGAATGACACGGTACCGGTCGGGCCGCCCCACCCCGGCGGCGACGTACTTCCGGCGCAGATCCTCTCCCACCGCCACGAAGTGCGTCGTCTTTCGCCCCACGCGCCGTTCCATTAGGCGATAGATCGTTCGCGCCACGGGACTCATGCGTTCGGAAAAGGTTATTCCGTGAATGCCGTTGATGATCACCGGCACGCGCTCCCGTGCCGCGGCGATGCGTCCCAGCACCCCCGCCTTCGCCCCGTGGGTGTGGACGATGCGGTAGCCGCCGGCCGCAATCACGCGTCGCAACTCCCGGATCACGGCCGCTTCGCGGAGCGGCGCCGGATCGCGCCGGAGGCCGGGAACCTCGATGAGTCGTACCGCGGGGTTCAAACCGATCTTCTCAAGCAGGCCCGGCTCACTCTCTTCGCCAACGGCGAGATCCACGGCGTACCGGTCGTGGTCCAAACCGTTCACCGAGTAGAGCGTGTTCTCCCCGGCTCCTCCGTTGGCGAGGCGCGTGATCACGTGGAGCACCGGTGTACGCTCGGCGGCACCGCGCCGGTAGAGGAAATCGGTCTGCTCAAAGTCCGAGGGCTCGTCGATCTCCATCCAGCCGTTCCGAATGAAGACGGCGTGCAGCGGCATCAGGCGATCTGCAATGAGCTGCAGGAAGCTCGTCATGTACATGTTGGGAAGGTCCTTCCCGTCGTACGACTCGCCGGGATCGAGGTCGTGGTAGAAGGTCCGGATGCGCCGTAGCGCTTCGGCGGAAAACTTGATGAGGCCCACGTACTGACCCTCGATGTCGGTCAGGGAGGTCGGTTTCTTGCCAAGCTCGATGATGGTGCCGTCCCGGCGGAGCTTCATCGTTTCCGCGTCTGAGAGGGGGTCCTCCCGGCGTGCCTCCCAGTAGCGCCGCCAACCGGTGTCGACCGCAACCGCCACGGGGCCGGGATGATCGATGACCGCCCGGAGGACGTCGGGCTGGTAGACGATATCGCCGTAGCTCACGACGAGGTCGTTGTCCATGATCGATTCGGCGCAGAAGAGCGACGACACCATGTTGGTCGACGCAAAGGCGGGGTTGTGGTGCTTGGTGACGCCGGGATAGTCGATGGCGTCATCCCGGTACCCGGTGGCGACGTGCAGGTCCGAGAGGCCCACGGCGCGGGCCGTCTCCAGTTGCCGTTCCAGCAGGGGTTTGCCCTCCAGGGGTACCATGCACTTCGGGATGTTGTCGGTGAGGGGCCGTAAGCGCGTCCCCTGCCCCGCCGCGAGCACGATGAATCTCACGTGACGCCTCCACCGGCGATCTGCCCGCCAAGAAACCGCTCCAGCAGCCGCACGTCGAGATCGCGTTCCTGCCGTTCCGGGTGCCACTCGATAGATAGAACGCGGTGGTCCGGGTGCACAAAGGCCTCGATCCACCCGTCGGGACTCGTGGCGATTGGCCGCAAGTCCGGAGCGAGATCGTCCCCGCCGACGCCCTGGCCGTGGTAGCTGTTCACCGTTGCTCCCGATAGGTCCGGATCATCGCTTACGAGCCGGTGGTCCACCGCCACGTGGCTCTCCACGCTGGTCGAAATAGTACCGCCGAAGTAGACGTTGATCGTGTGCAACCCACGACAGACCCCCAGAAGCGGCACACCCCGTTTCAGGGTCGCCCGGATGAGGGCGAACTCGGTGGCGTCGCGTTCGGGATAGACCTGGGGCATGGGGGCGGTCGGTCGGCGGGGGGCGCCCGAATCGGGCGGGCCGCTCCCGCCGGGTTCCGGGCTACCGCCACCGGAGTGCAGGCCGTTCCCGGGGCGGGCCTCGCCGCCGGGGTCTATGCCGCTGCCGTCGGGGCCCGGGCCGCTCTCAGGGCGCCCGCCGCCGCTTGCGCCATGTTGGCGCCGCCCGGCGTAGAG
>JANQHT010000065.1 GCA_028282545.1 Spirochaetales bacterium | reverse complement strand
GAACGCGCCTACCGCATCGCGGAGGATACGTTCGACCCGGCCCGAGTCGAGTTTTAATCGGTAGAGCGCCAGGGTGCCGTCCAGGTCGGAGCCGAAGATCACCGTACGGTTACCGGCGAATCGCGGAAACCACACCGCCGCCGGTGACGGAAGCAATCCGGAGAGGCGTTGGGGCGCGGAAAACGCTCCGTTCGGGAGACGATGCAGGAGCACGAGTTCCTGTCTCCCGCGTTCGTGTACTACCGCCGTGAGGAGCGTGCCGTCGGGAGAGAAACGGGGTGTGAACAACTGCGACCGGGGCCATTCGGCAATAACACGCTCTGCGCCCGATGCAACCCCGAACTCCACGAGACGTGAGTAGCTCCCGGTCCGTTCCACGGCGACGATACTCTCGCCGCCTGGGGCGATCTCGGGATGGTAGAATCGACGTTTGTCGGTCAGGCGTCGGGTGTCGCCCGAATCGATCTCTATCGTGAAAAGGTCGGAGTACGACGTGAACGGCCCTTTGGGATCCGCCGCAAGGACCGCCGCAACGGCGCGGCGTCCGTCTCGGGAGACCGAAAATGACCACGGGTCGGTGGGCGTCAGGGGAGTCGTTTCCAACCACTGGTCCGGTTCGTTTCCGGCCGCGGGGTGGCCCGTGGTCCGGGCCGCGTCGAGAACGGAAAGGGCGCCCCCTGCGCGATGCGTCTTCCTATAGCCGACCCACCCGGTTTCCGTCCGGCGCGGCAGGTAGTAGTCGCCCGGTTCCGCCGGGTGCACGATGCGACCCGAACCGTAGGCACCGCGCGGGTCCAACCGATCCGACAGTTCGTCCACCATCGCCGCGTAGACCGCCGCCGCCCGCTCTCCCGTCTCCCGGCGGAGGGCGCGCCGCATTCCGAGAAAGGGCCACGCCGAGTAGCGCCCGTGGAGCCGTTTCACGATGTCGTCGCCGTAGGTGCGCTCCAGGTAGTCCACGAATGCGTAGCCGCCCACATAGATGCGCCCCGCCGGTGCGTACGAAGAGAGGTACGCCGCCTGGTCGTAGGTGAACATGCGCCCCTCAAGGACGGGAGCCGCGTAGGCCATCTCGAAAAAGGCGTTGCGTCCCCGGCCACCGTCGGTGAAGTGTGTTTCGGCGGCCACACCGGTACCTTCGATGAACCACCCGGGCATCCACGCCATGTTCGCGGTCATCACGGTCGGACCGAAGAGACGGCTCGGCACGGAGAAGAATCCCAGGGGGCGCGAAAGATGAACGTAGTGTGCCAGTTCGTGCACAAAGACGAGTTCAAGCCAGCTCCGGTGGTACGCACCGAGCCACGGCGCCGACGGCGCCGCGACAAAGAGTTCTATGTGGTGGGGAAAGGTCGTGTAGAACCCGTTTGCCAGGGCCGTCTCTCCCCGGACGACAACCGGAACGCGCCGGGGCGGTTCCCAGCCGAGGTAGCCGGTGACGTCGGCATAGACCGAAGGCGCCACCTCAACGAGTTCGGCCACCGCTCGTTCGTCCCCGGGGGCAAAGATAAAACGGAAGTGCTCGGTGTCGATGCGCAGCCAACGCGCGCGGTTGTCGGGAGCGGCACGACCCACAGGGGCGGCACGATCCGCGGGGGCGGCACGCCCCGAGGCGCCGTCGATAACGGCACGACCCGCGGGGGTGGCGCGATCCTTAGCGCCGTCGATTCCCACGCGCCCCGCGCCGCCGGCCCCCAACAGTTCCTCAGCGCTCACCGGCGCGGTCAGCCACAGGAGGAGCAGCGCCGCGACGGCCCCAAGCCGCCTCACGTCACAGGTCGTAGGCCGGGACGGCAAAGAGGGTGATTCCTTCGTCGGGAAACCGCCCTCGGAGTTCGTTCACCACGTCGCGAATCGACCGCGCCTCCGCCTCGTCCACGTAGGTGATCAGGACGAAGTTTTCCTCCGGCCAGATGTGATCGCCCCGGCGCGGACCGGAGAGCCCGACTCCCTGCGTTTCCGGGAGCAGCGTGTGCAGTTCCGCCAGGGATTTGGCGTGGAGCTGCTCAAAGAGATCCTCCTGGATCGAGCGATTTGCGATGATTTCGACTCGGACGTTCATTGCTCCCCCGGTACGCCGGCATCAGCGGTCGCAGGCTGGGACGAAGATCGCTTCGCCTCGCGCCGGATACTCCTGCGATTCCGGCGCTCGGTGCGCCGCTCCCCAACGCGGTTGAAAACGAAATAGAGAACGGGAATCAGAAAGAGCGTCAGAAACGTCGCTGCCGTGAGACCGCCCACTACCGTCTTGGCGATCGGTTGTACGAGGCTCGCTCCTTGGCCTTGCGCAAATGCCACGGGAACGAGCCCGAGAACGGTCGTGAGCGACGTCATCAATATGGGGCGAAGCCGGTTTCCGCCCGCTTCAATACACGCGTCCCGGAGCGAGAGTCCCCGTTTACGCAGAAGGTTTGTGTAGTCCACCAGGACGATCCCGTTGTTCACGACGATGCCCGCCAGCATGACCATACCGACGGCGGTGAAGATCGAGAAGTTGGTGCCTGTCAGAACGTAGATCGCCACTACTCCAACGGTCGTGAGGGGAATGGTGAAGATAATGATAAAAGGATCGAGGAACGATTCGAACTGGCTCGCCATGACGCCGAAGACGAGCAGAACCGAAACGATAAGGATCAGGACAAAGGTCCGCCCGTAGTTCATCAAGTCTTCCAGATCTCCGCCGTATTCGATAAAAAGATCCTCGTTGGCTGGAATCTCCCGTTCGATCATCTCCACGACCTTCGGCATGACCACGTTCACCGTGCTCCCCGGCGCGAGTCCGGCGTTGATCTCCACCGACCGGCTCTGGTCCACCCGGGCGATGCTCACCGGCCCGGTTGTCCGATCTAGGGAGGCGATGCTGGAGAGGGGGATCTGCTCACCCCGATTGTTGAGCACAAAGACCTTCTGCAGGTCCGGGATCTGGTCGCGGTTCCGTTCGTCCAGGACCACGACGATGTCGTATTCGTTGCCGCCCGTTCGATACCGACCGGCGGTAATGCCGTCGATATTGGCCCGCACTTCCTGGCCGATCGTCGCCATGCTCAGGCCCAGCTCGTACGCCTTGGCGCGATCCACGACGATTTCGACCTGCGGCAGTCCGTCGGAGAGGTTGATCTGCGGTTCCGTCGCCTCCGGGATCTGCTCCTCCAGGAGGTCTACGATGCGCTGCCCGGTGGTACGCATGAGGTCGAGATCCTCGCTGCGCAGCTTGATTACCACCGGCGAGCCCGAGAGCCCGCCGCCCCCCTGGTCGTCTCCGAACTCGAAGAGCACCGAGGGAAAATCGTCAAAGTAGCCCCGTAGTTTCTGCTCGATCGTTTCCGCGTCGTCTATTCGTTCCGCGAAGACCGGAAGGGTAATGGTCAGGCTCCCTTTGCTGGTGTCCGCCGCCCCGAGAAACCCGAAGAACGACGGCTCGCCCGCTTCGGCGATGATCCGGGAGTACCCCTCTATCTCTTCCTGCGCGATGAGCTCGAGCTGGCGAAGTACGCCTCGCGTTACGTCGAGCTTGGTGCCTACAGGCAACTGAACGTTCAGCGTAACCGCGTCTCCCCCCTGGTCCGGAACAAACTCGAAACCGGCTCGGGGTATGAGAACCAGACTGCCGCCGAAGATTGCCAGGATCACGACAACCGTCAGGAATCGCAGCCGAATGGCACCGGCCAGGATGCGTTTGTAGAGGCGATCGAGACCGGAAAAGAACGCCTCCATACCGTTATCCAGCCGGCCTACCACGCCGCGGAGGGGGCGTTGTTTCCGGGAGTGAACCGGGAGGTAGTGGCTGCTCAAAACGGGGATCAGGAAGACCGCCACTGCCAGGGAACTGAGGAGCGAGATGACGACGGTGAAGGCCAGGTCGCTGAAGAGTTCGCCGATGACCTCCAACTGGGCGCGGAAGAGCGCCAGCGGAACAAAGACAAACACTGTTGTAAGCGTGCTCGCCACGATCGCCGTGATCATCTCCTGGCTTCCCAGGATGGCACTGGAGGTAAGCTTGGCGCCCTTTTCGCGGTAGCGGTAGATGTTTTCCAGGACGACGATGCTATTGTCCACGAGCATCCCCACACCCAGGGCGAGCCCGGTCAGCGTCATCAAGTTCAAGGTGAGCCCGGCGAAGTACATCAGCATCAGCGTCACCACGATCGAAACGGGAATCGAGATCGCGATGACCAGGGTCGTTCGAAGGCTGCGCAGAAAGACGAGCAGGATTGCCACGGCCAGGACGGCTCCGGTGATCGCCGAACTGGAGACATCGGCCAGGCTGTTCCGGATGATCTCGGTGATGTCCTGGACGACTCCCACCCGCACACCCCGGGGCAGAACGCGGTTGATTTCGTCGAGCCGTTCGATCACACGATCGGAGACCTGGACCGAGTTTGTACCGCTCTGTTTCTGAACGATGACAAACACACCCGGTTCGCCGTTGATGTACACCGTGTTGGACTCGTCCGTGTAGCCTTCGTAGACGTCGGCGATGTCGCGGAGGCGTACGCCGGTGAGCCGCGATTCGGGGTCGAGCGGTGACGGGGGCGTGCCCGCGTAGGCGACGACGGTGTTCTTGATCTCGTCGATCGATCGGTACTCGCCGGCGGTACGAACCAGGTAGTTCACGTTCCCTTCGGCGATCGTACCGGCGCTGAGCTGCACGTTGTTGCCCTGGAGGATGCCGGCAATCTGCGAGAAGTTGAGGTTGTACGCCTCCATACGGTTTTGCGGAATCTCGACGCGGACGATCTTGTCGCGCCCCCCGCTGACTCCGGCCAGGGCCACGCCCTCGACCTGCTCGATCCGGGGCTGGATGATGTCCTGGGCGATCTCGCGCAGCTCCTCCGGCGATCGATTCCCCGATACCTCGAGTTGCAGGATCGGAATGAACGAGGGATCGAACTTGAAGATCTGCGGTGTCGACGCTTCCTCCGGGAGGAAGTCCTTGATGAGTTCCAGGCGATCGCGGATTTCGTTGGTCGCCTCGGTCATGTCGGTTCCAAAGGTGAATTCCACCAGGACCTGGCTGGAACCCTCCGAGGAGGTGCTGGAGATCTGTTCGATGTTGCTCACGCTGGAGAGCTGCCCCTCCAGGGGACGGGTAACGGTCTTCTCGACCTCCTCGGGACCGGCGCCGCTGTAATTGGTGAAGAGGACCAGGACGGGGGGATCGATCTCCGGGTAGAGGTCTATGGCGACGTCCGAAACGGAGTAGAGTCCGAACCCGACCAGGAGGGCGAAGATGATGAGGATCGTCGTTGGACGCCCGACGATCGTCTTGCTCAGACTCATCGAACGATGTCCTCCGGCGTGATCGGTGTCACCGTATCGACGACGCGGACGCGGACGTCATCCTCGAGCAGCGATTGCCCCTGGTAGACCACCAGTTCGTCCGGCTCGAGGCCCGAAGCGATCTCGAGCTTGTTGTCGATCTCGATCCCGGGGTTTACGATTCGCCGGAAGGCGCGGTCACCCTCTACCACGAACACAAAGGTCTCACCAAAGCGGCGAATCATGCACGTGGCGGGGATCTTCACGATCTCAGCCTTCTGTTCGGTGATGATTTTTACCTCGCCGAACATTCCCGCTTTGATTCGGGTGTCCCGCGAATTCAGGCGCAGTTTGATCTCAAGCGTTCGCGTGGAGGGATCTACCACGGGACTTATCTCCGTGACTGTCGCTTCGAACCGCTCCTCCGGATACGCGTCAAACCGGATGATCGCCGAAAGACCGGTGGAAACGCGGGAGATAAAGCGCTCCGCCACCTTCACCGCGATCTCCAGTTCTTCGGTCCGACCGATCTGGGCGATCGGGGAAGCCTGCGTGATCGTGGCACCGACCCGCGCGGGAATTCGCGTGACCGTTCCGCTGATCGGGGCGGTGACGGGACTCGGGACAAAGTTCTGACCGGGGCGCGAGGGGTCTACCTCCGCGATCACCTGGTCTTCGGCGATGCGATCACCCACGTTCACGTAGAGCGCCGTGAGTTCGCCGATCGTATCCGCGTACACGTCCACGCTGGCGGTTACCTGTACGTCACCGTTTACTTCGAGGTAGTCGTTGATTTGCCCCTGGATCGCCGGCGTCACGTTCACGGCGAAGACCGTCTCCACCGTGTCATCTGATGTCGCTACGCCGGGGTCATCGCCCGGCGGGGGTTCGTTGCACGCCGCCAGGAGCACTACTGCGGCCAGTAGCGACAGACGACGAGCAACCGGTGCGGCGGAAAGGGTCATGTTCACTCTCCCGTGAGGTCTACGTCCAGTGCGTATTCCAGGTCGATGAGACTCGCAACGATGTCCTTTTTCTGCTGCAGTACCTGGAACTGCGCGCTCTTGAGTTCAACCTCTGCGTTCTGAACTTCGAGTAAGTCTCGAAGACCGTTATTGTACCCGATTTCGGCCAGCTCGTATGCACGCTCCGCCAGGTCGATATTGAGTTCCAGGGCCTCCACCGTCTCTTCCGCACTCCGTATGGAGAGCAGCAGGCTGCGCGCTTCCATCTCGGCGCCGTCGATCTGCTGCTGAATGCGGAGGCGCTGCCGTTCTACCTCGGTCTGCGCGGCGGCGATCTCGTTCCGCGCGGTGCTGAAGGGGAGCCATCCGTCGAGCGGTTGCACTACCGTGATCCGGAACATTCCGCTCTGTTGGTCCCACAGGTCAAAATCAAAGAGGTCATCTTCCCACGGGTCGCCGCCAAAGGTGGGATCCACCGAGAAACCAAGACTGATCACCGGAAGGCGCGTTGCCCGGGCGAGGCTCACCTGCTCCTGGAGAATCTCCTGGAAGACGTACTGCCCCTGGATGTCCAACCGCCCCTCCAGCCGTTGCCGGTCCACCGTTGCGAGTCCCTCGTCCAGCTTCGGCGGATCGATCGTCCCGACAGGGGTCAGCTCCGTTGTGAAGGGAACGCCAACCTGGAGCTTGAAACCCATCAGTGCCCGCTGGTACCCCGTTTCGAGCCCCGTCAGACCCGGCTTCTGGTTCTCCCAGGCGACACGGGCGCTGAGCATGGTGAACTCGTCCACCAGGCCGTTCTCGTAGTTCAGGAGCGCCTGTCGATATCGCCGCTCCGCGGTGTCGATCTGCTCTTCCACGAGCTCGATCTGCTCGCGCAACAGCAGCAGGTCGTAGAACGCCTTACTTACGTCCCGTGTGAGGCGACGTTTTGCGTCTTCAAGCGAGATCAATCCCCCGCGGTAGTCGAGTTGCGCCAGCGAAATTCCCGGAACGAGCTGCATCGTCAGGTTCAGTTCGAAGTCGAGTCCTACCGAGGTGAACCAACGGGGAACGTCTGCGGAATAGGGTACGACCGTGTCGTACACGCCACTCCCGCTGGAGGTTTCCGATGCCGGTACCAACCCGGAGGCCGTTTGCTCGAGGTTCCAGCGCCCCAGTGTGGCTCGGGCGCTCGCCGTCGGGATGAACCGATTCCACCACGTATCGGCTATCAGTTTTTTTTGTCGTACGGCGGCGACTTCCCCCTGGATTCCCAGGTTGTTCTCGATCGCCATGGCGACCGCCGTTTCCAGGTCCAATTCGTCGGCGGGAAGCAGAACTACGGCGAGCGTTCCACACACGACGAATGCGACCATGCGTCGAAGATTCATTGTTTCTCCTCTTGTGTGCCGACGGTTCGGCACTTCTCAAATGTAACACCGGCCGAGGCGCAAAACGTCACGGAAGGGCACGAGTGGAGTCGTGGGAGAACGCTACTCCCGCAATATCGATGCGGTCAATAGTAATTCTCTATAGACACGCACGCAGTTCGCATTTTGGGGATCACATTGCCGATAGAAGGAGCACGTCACCAGGCGCGCCCGGAACGAGAACAAAGCGCGTCTCTGCAGCGGAGCGAAGCCAAGCGGTTTGTTCTCGTTCCGGAGGCAGCCGTGAATAGAACCGTGCCAAGGGAATGTGATCCCCAAAATGCGAACTGCTATGCGGTTAAGCGACCGATTGAGTTTTTGAGCAAATCCACGCACAATATGGGGATGTTTTTCCAAGGAGGAATGATATGAAAAAGCTGCTTTTATTCGTGCTGGTATGTGCCGTTGCCTCCGGTACCCTGTTTGCCACCGGCGTCGGCGAGGCTGAACTGGGGACCGAAGAGAACCCGATTATCTGGTCCTTCGTGCCCTCCGGTGATACGCAGGAAATCGCGGCGGGCGGTGCCGAAGTCGCCGACATGATCTATGAACTGACGGGACTCGTCGTCGAGGCGAGCGTTGCCACGGAGTACGCCGGGGTAATCGAAGCGCTCTCGAGTGATCCCCCCAGCGCCCACATGGCGTCGCTCGCCACCTTTTCATACGTGGTAGCGGCGGATCGCGGCGTTGCCGAGGCGGAACTCGTCAGCGTTCGCTACGGACGCCCCTTCTACGACGGGCAGATCATCGCCAACGTCGACAGCGGCATCTCCTCTCTCGCAGACCTCCGCGGCAAGAGCTTTGCCCGCCCCGATCCACTTTCAACGTCCGGTTGGATCATCCCGAGTCTGACGATGCGCGCCGCAGGCATAAACCCCGACACCGACCTGACCGACATCGTCGACGCCGGTGGCCACACGGGCGTGGTGACCGCGGTGTACAACGGTGACGTGGACGCCGGCGCCTCCTTTGTCGATGCCCGCAACAACATTCAGGAAGACAACCCGGACGTCATGGAAAGGGTCGTGGTAATCGAGGTTTCCGCTCCGATCCCGAACGACGGTGTTCAGTTCCATCCGTCGATCTCCTCGGAGATGCGCGAGCAGATTATCGATGCGCTGCTCCAGATCGCGGACGACGAGGCGGGGAACGATGCGCTCAACCGGGCGTACTCATGGACCGCCCTGGAACGGCACGGTGACGATTTCTACGATCCCTTCCGGCAGGTGCTCCAGGCGGCCGGTGTTGACGCCGCCGAACTGATGGGCGAGTAGGACTCTATTACATTCGGGCGGCCCCTCAGAGCAGGGGGCCGCCTTTTTCTTTATCGGCCGGCGTTGCGCGGCGTAAGGCGATCTGCAACGGGCGCCGCCAAACGCGCCTTGTACGCGCCGGCACCATCTTCGACCCAGGAGCCCCCATGCTTGAGTTCAAGGAACTATCCAAGACGTACGACGACGGCACCGAGGCGTTGAAACGGGTCAGCTTCGACGTGCAGGATGGCGAGTTCCTCGTCATCATCGGCCTTTCAGGGTCAGGCAAGTCGACGCTGCTTCGCTGCACGAACCGCCTTATCGATCCGACCTCCGGCCGGATCGTATGGAACGGCGTCGACATCGCCGCCTTACCTCCCAAGGAACTACGGCCCGTCCGGCGCAGGATCGGCATGGTTTTCCAGCACTTCAACCTCGTGAAGCGCCTGAGCGTCATGAACAACGTTCTTTCCGGGCGCCTGGGATACACGGACAACTGGTCCAGCATGACCTACCGTTTCTCGAAAGAGGATCGTGACAACGCCATGAAGTCCCTGGAGCGGGTAGGTTTGACCGCCCAGGCGTTCAAGCGCGCCAGCGAACTCTCCGGAGGTCAGCAGCAGCGTGTGGGGATCGCCCGGGCGCTCATGCAGGAACCGGAGATCATACTCGCCGACGAACCGGTGGCCAGTCTCGATCCGGTACTGGCGCACACGATCCTCGGCTACCTGGAACGGCTCAATCGCGAAGATAAGATCACCGTGATCTGCAGCCTCCACTACCTGGACCTTGTCCAGCGCTACGCCACCCGCGTCATCGGACTCCGGGACGGCGAGGTTGTGTACCGCGGTACCGGCGAGGATATCCGTCGCATGACCGACGCGGAGTTCAAAGAGATCTACGGCGAGGAGGCGGAGCGCGTGAGCGCCGGCCCCGCATCCGTTCAGGGAGGTGCGTTGTGAGCAGCCCCACGCCTCGAACGGCCGAACGGACTCCTCTCGTCCCGGCGCCTGTGGCGGGAGTTCTATCAATCGTTGTTCCGGGCCTGGGGCAGGTGCTGAGCCGCCAGGTTCAACGGGGAGCACTGATCTTCGCTTCGGCGGCGACCATGGCGGCGATCTTCGCGACGCGCATCGCTGACCTCGGACGGCGTGCCGAGGAGGGGTGGCCCACGGTGGTACGCGCCTTTGAACGGCGTCCGTTTTTCGCCGTCGTCGTGCTGCTCTCCCTCCTGGCGATTTGGCTCATCGGCGCCTGGGACGCCTACCGCTGTGCGAAGGAGAGGCGGCGCCCGGTGACCGGCGTCTTCCTGTTTGTCCTGCTCGGCTTTTTCGTCCTCGGCTGGCAGATATCCGAGATCAACGTCGTCAAGATGATCCGAGAGGCACCGGAAGCGCTGCCGCCCCTCTCCCGCGTCCTCTGGCCCTGGGAAGCGGCCTTTGAGTACGAAACCGAGGTGCTCGGGGCGGAGGCCAAGATCCTCGCCGGCGAAGGCCCGGGGCCGGAACGACCGCCCGTTGTAGAGGGGCAACCGTACCTTCGAAGCGAACCGAACTTCGGCCGGTTGTCGCAACAGGACGAGAACAACCGCCCGGTTCTCGGAACGCGAATCACCGTAACCGGATTCGATTTCGCACCCAACGCCGCTACGGAGATCTGGTGGACCGATCCGATCGGGAACGAGTTCCGTCCACGCGAGGCGGGGGAGTACATCATCGTCACCACCGACGATAACGGCGAGTTCTCGTTCGAGATGACGATGCCGTACCAGCTCACACCTCCCAGCGCGGAAGGGCCCTTCCTGCACACCCTTGACGCGCGGCAAATCACGGAGGTCGGGCGACCGCGCCCGAGCGAAGCGCTCCGCCTCACGGTGGCGCGCATGATCGAGACGATCTTTATGGGAATGATGGCAACCGCCTTCGGGATCATCTTTTCGATTCCCGTGAGTTTCCTGGCGGCGCGAAACATCATGGCCGGATCGCGTCTCACCATGGCGATCTACTTCATCACCAGGACGATCCTGAATATCGTTCGCTCCATCGAACCGCTCATCTGGGCACTTATCGCGGTGGTGTGGGTTGGCCTTGGCCCCTTCGCGGGTATCGTCGCGCTCACCGTCCACTCGATCGCAGCCCTGGGTAAGCTCTATTCGGAAGCGATCGAGGGGATAGACCCGGGACCGATCGAGGCGATCCAGGCGACCGGGGCCAGCCGAATTCAGACGATCATGTTCGGTGTGATTCCGCAGATGATTTCGCCCTTTATTTCGTTTTCGATCTACCGGTGGGATATCAACGTGCGCATGTCCACGGTTATCGGACTCGTGGGCGGGGGCGGTATCGGGTTTCTGCTCGTGCAGTACATCCGCCTCCTCGACTACCGATCCGCGGGGATCGCCGTCTGGTTCATCGCCGTTACGGTGGCGATTCTCGACTACGTGAGCGCGGAGATCAGAAACAGACTGATGTAGGTGGCGGCGGCCGCCGCGCGGCCTCAGAAGACGGTGTACGCGTCTATCTCGTCGACGATGAGGCGAGTGCGCACCTCGGCGATGTAGCGCCCCTGGTCGACAAAGACGCGGGGCGCCGTTTCAAGGACCGCCACTCCGCGGGCCTGGCGCGGGCGGTTCCGGACTCGCGACTGCAGGTGGCGCCGGACCGCGATTCGCAAGGCGTCCTCCACGGCGGCCACCTTTGCTTCGTAGCCGCCTTCGATCGGCGCGGTGCCGGTACCGGAGGCGTCCGGGATCGATACCGTTTGCCACCGTTCGCGTCGTGATACCTGGTCGCGGTTCAATTGGTAGAGGAACTGCCCGTATACGGTGTTCCCCAGGTCCACTACGTCCAGGGTAAGCACCGCAGCGTCACCCCAGGGTATCGTGAAAACCGGTTCGACCAAAAAGCGCTCTTCCACACCCCGATCGCGGTACGCCGGCGTGTACTCGAAGAAGAACCCGTAGAGCAGTCCCGAGACGACGTACTGCAGTTCCCGCAGGAGGCGCTCCTCCGGCGGTGCGCCGTCGGGGTGCACGATTGAATCGCGCTCCGTCCACAACTCCAGGTAGAGCGTATCCTCGGCGGAAACGGCTTGAGCGAGGGTGAGCGCTATTGCGGCGAGGAGAAGCTGGGCACGCACCTAGTGAGTATCGGCGCGTTCCGGACCGGCGTTGACGCTCCGGGGGCCTGCCGGCGGTTCACATTGTGGAGATCACGTGAACTTGGCACGTTTCGAAGAACAAAACGCTGGGCTTCGCTGCGCTGCAGAAACGCATTTTGCTCTTCGTTCCGGGCGCGGCCGGTGGTAGTCAGCTCCAATCGGCCGGGTGATCTCCACAATGTGAACCGCTGATCGTTTGCTATTGACTCTGTCGTCGGAGGGCTCGTCGCCCTCCGTTCATGCTGAGAAATGCGGGGGTCTACCAGCGGGAGCGGAATTGCCGGATCGGGTCGATTCCGACGCGGATCAGGAAGTAGAGATACGCGAAGAGAAACCCCGCCAGGTGCGTCAGGTGGGCGACGTTGCCGCGCCCGAACATCTGGGAGAAGAGTTCAAAGGCGGTGAAGACCGCCACCAGCACCGCCGCACGAATCGGGAGTACCCCGAAGATGAAGATGCGCGCATTGGGGTAGTACGTCGCGAAGGCGAGCAGCACCGCGAAAACCGCGCCGGACGCGCCCAGGAGGAACACGTAGTAGGTTTGGGTGAACCAATAGATCGCGAGAGAGGCGACGCCGGCCAGGAAGCCGGTGAGAAGATAGAAGAGCAGGAACTCGTAGCTTCCCATCTCGTTTTCCACCTGGGTGCCGAAGAAGAAAAGACCCAGCATGTTGTAGAGCAGGTGCGAAAAGCCGGAGTGGGCGAACATGTAGGTCAAGGGCTGCCACACAAAACCGTCGCGAATCGTCAGGATCGGGTTCATCGCCAGGTAGCTCGTGATACGCGGCGAAACCGAAGCCAGGAAAAAAACGACCAAGTTGATCCCCATCAGGATGAAGGTCACGTTTCCACGGCGGTAGGGGAGGGGGCGTCGCCAGAGCGGTTGCGAACTCATTGCAAGACACTATTGCTTTGCCAAGCGTGCGGTCAAGCGATAGAATCGATCACCATGCCCCAGGTTGACATGCCTCTATCTGAACTGCGCGCGTATCGCGGCACAAATCCACGGCCGGACGACTTCGACGCCTATTGGGACCGTGCGCTAACGGATCTGGACCGCGTGATGTCGGAACCGGGATTTGCCCCCGTCTTCCGTCCGGCCCGGTACTCCGTTCCCGGATATCGCTTCTACGACGTTACGTTCGGCGGGGTTGGAGGGGCCAGGATCCACGCAAAGTGCCTGCTTCCGGGCGACGGCGCTCCGGCTCACCGTGGCCCACGGCCGGCGGTTCTCAAGTATCACGGTTATTCGGGGTACTCCGGCGATTGGAGCCGTCTGCTCCCACTGTGCGCGGCGGGAGCCGCGGTGTTTGCCATGGATGTCCGAGGACAAGGCGGCGCCAGCAGCGATCCCGGCGGTGCGCCGGGAAACACTCTTCACGGGCACATCGTCCGCGGCCTTGCGGGAGAGCCGGAGGACCTCTTCTACCGTGGTGTGTTCCTGGACTCCGTCGCCCTGGCCCGAATTGCCCTGGACCATAGCGAGGTCGATCCTACCCGCGTGGCAAGTTACGGCGGTTCTCAGGGGGGCGCCCTGGCCATTGCGAGCGCTGCCCTGGAGTCGCGTATCAGCCGCGTCTTTTCCGTCTATCCCTTTCTTTCCGACTACCGGCGCGTCTGGGACATGGATATCGGCGGGTGGCCCTACCAGGAGATTCGCGACCACTTTCGACAATTTGATCCGCGCCACGAGCGCGTGGAAGAGGTATTCACGCGGCTCGGTTACATCGACATCCACCACCTATCGCCGCGCGTTCGCGCCGAGGCAATCATGGTGACGGGCCTCATGGACGATATATGCCCTCCGTCCACGCAGTTTGCCGCTTTCAATGCGCTCCGGACGACCAAGCGACACGTGATCTATCCCGATTTTTCTCACGAACAGATACCGGAGGAGGAAGATCTGGCCCTCCGATTCGTCTGTAGATTGGACGACTGATCGTGGCGCGTTTTCGGGGCGCCCGCCGCGGAGGTCCCGGCTCGTGGGCCGACCACTACACGCGCTCCGCCCGCGATGCGGGATTCGCGGCCAGGAGCGTCTTCAAGCTTCAGGACATGGACCGGCGGTTTGCGCTCTTTCACACTGGAATGCGTGTACTCGACCTTGGAGCGGCCCCCGGCTCGTGGTCGCAGTACCTGTTGGACCGCGTTGGTGACTCCGGCGCGGTTATCGCCGTTGATCTCCAGGAGTTGGATCCCTCCCTGCGCCGGGGCGGTTCGCCCGGGGTCGTTCGCGGAGATTTCACCGATGCAACCGTGGCGGAACACCTAAAAGGGCTCGGTCCGTTTGACGCCGTAGTGAGCGACGCGGCGCCGGCAACGACCGGGAGCCGAACCGTCGATACGGCCCGTTCGGCCGCCCTGGTTGAAAGCGTACTCGCCTCTCTCTCGGGGTGGCTCGGAAAAGGAGGGAGCTTTGTGTGCAAGGTGTTTCAGGGTGGTGAAGAGCAGGCGCTGCTGTCGGAGGTGCGCCTGCGTTTTTCCAAGGGGCGCCTCTACCGTCCACCGGCGGTACGGAAGGCCTCGTTCGAAGCGTACCTGATTGGAACCGGTTTTGTCGGCCCGCAGGGGCCGCAATAAAAAGGCCGCCCGTTTCAGGACGACCCACCCCCTAAGATCCTCTACTAAACATAATTCATGAACCGGCCGCCTGTCGAATTTTCGGAGGGAATTTCCCGTGATTTTTCAAAAAATCATACAGATTGGAGTCTCAACGTGTTTTGTTGCGTGAAACATGAACGCGGGCCCGTCTACTCCGCCGACACCGAGAGGGAGCGCAAAAACGCCTCGCTCCCGGTGTCCGTGTTGTCGGAATCGGACATCACGGCGATGAAGAACTCGCCCGGCGGATCAGCGCCAAAGATAGACCGGTAGTCCTCCGCGACATTGCGCCGGTGACGTTGCCAGGAACCGAGGTCCGCCCGGCCGACATCGACAAACACCACCGCATTCGCCTCGGTGTAGGGACTTCGAATCGTTGCGCCGGGATCACCCGACTCCGCCCAGATGTAGGAGATCGCGCTGTCCGGTGGAACCTGGCCGTACAGGCGCCGTTGCGTTCGCGCCCAGACTCGCTGAACCGTACTGCGATCCTCCAGAGGGCGCCGGAAGGCGACGTAGATCCGGGCCGCCGCGTCGTCACCGTCCCGCGAGGAATAATCCGCTCCCGAGACCTGACGCGTTACGGTCCACTCCCACTGGACCACCGGCGTTTCTCCGGTGGCGAAGGAGCGTTCCAGGACCAGCATCGAGGCACCACCGGCGGAACTCATGCGCAGGGCGCGTCGTCCCCGGGCAAAAGCGTACGAACTGGGCGTATCGATCTTCGGGAATCGAACCTCCTGCCACCCGGAGAGGTTCATGAAGTTCTCCACGGCAAAGGGCTGCGCCGTTCCCGGGCGGGGCCATAGGGTGCCCAACAACAGTAGCGCCGTCAGTGTGAACGCCACCGGCCGAAACGGGCGCCTAGCCGTCAAGCGTACCTACCTCGATTCGCCGGTTTTCGCGCCAGCTCCGTTCGCCCAGTTCCGCAAGTTGGACACCCTTGGCGCCTTCCAGCAGGTTCCACGGGAAGGGATCGTCGTCCGCCACGTGCCGGAGGAAGAGCTTCCACTGCGCCTTGAATGCGTTCTCCACCGGATCGCGCGTGGGAACGCGCGTCCACCCGGCGTTGTAGTCGATCGGGCTGTCGACGTCCGGATTCCAGACCGGTTTGGGTGTCGCGGAATCGTGCTGGACCACGCAGTCGCGCAGCCCCGCAACCGCGCTGCCCTTTGTGCCGTCCACCTGGAGGGTCAGCAGGTCATCGCGGCGGACACGTACGGCCCAGCTCGAGTTGAACTGGCAGATGACGCCGTTGTCCAGCTCGAAGAATCCGTACGCCGCGTCGTCGGCGGTGCAGCGATAGGTGGTTCCCGATTCGTCTACCCGCTCCGGGATATGCGTTGCCCCGATCGCGGTGACGGCGCGGACCGGACCAAAGAGATTGTCGATCACGTACCGCCAGTGGCAGAACATGTCCACCATGATGCCGCCGCCCTCTTCCTTCCGGTAGTTCCAGGAGGGGCGCTGCGTGGCCTGGTGGACCCCGTCAAAGACCCAGTACCCGAACTCGCCCCGAACGCTCAGGATACGACCGAAGAACCCGGTATCGATCAGGTACTTGAGCTTGAGGAGCCCCGGCAGCCAGAGCTTGTCCTGGACCACGCCGTTCTTGACGCCGGCCTCCCTGGCGGCGCCCCAGAGCGCCACCGCGTCATCCGTCGTTGTCGCCGTTGGTTTTTCGCAGTAGATAGCCTTCCCCGCAGCGATCGCCTTTCCGACTCCCACGCTGCGAACGTTCGTCAGGGTCGCGTCGAAATACACGTCGGTACGCTCGTCCGATAGAAGCGCGTCGAGATCGTCCGATACTTCGATCTCACCGTGTTCAGCGGCGAGCTGCTCCGCCACCCGCCGCACGCGGGCGACGTTGCGGCCCACCAAAACGGGAACGGGCATGATCGTTTCACCACTCTTCGAGAGAATGCCGCCGTCGCGCCGGATCGCAAGGATACTCCGGATCAGGTGCTGGTTCTTCCCCATGCGCCCGGTGACGCCGTTCATTGCAATGCGCAGTTCCTTCACGTTGTCTCGCTCCTTGTGCTGTGCCCTACACGTAATCGCGGTAGGCTCCAATGATTCGATCGAGGTACGCTTCCTGATCGCCGCGCCAGTAGACGTCGGAGAAGATCTCCACTTCGATGAACCCGGTGAATCCGGCCCGCTCAACCGCCCGGCGGACCGCGGGGATGTCGATACACCCTTCACCCATGACGCCCCTGTCCAGGAGCGGGTCGGTGGTGGGGATCTTCCAGTCGCAGACGTGGAACGCCCGGAGCCGGCCGCCGGTGCCGCAGAGGCGTATCTGCTCTTCCAGGCCCGGTTCCCACCACAGGTGGTACACGTCCAGGGCGACTCCGACTGCGTCGTCGTCCACCGTGCGGCATATTTCATTGGCGGCGGCCAGGGACGGCACGGCGCTGCGTGTGTCCGAATACATGGGGTGCAAGGGCTCCACAAGGAGTGACACCCCCGCGTCGCGCGCTTCCGGGGCGAGTTCCACCAGCGCTTCCGCGATCTGTTCCCGGCTCGTTTCGAGGGGCTGGTTGGGATCGGCCCCGCAGACGAGAACGATCGCCGGGAGTCTCAGGTCCACCGCTTCGGTGAGGGCGATCCGGTTGTCCTCCAGGGCGCGTTCTCGTTCCTCGACATCCGCGGAGGCAAAGAAGCCGCCGCGAACGAGCGAGACCGGCGTGAGCCCGGCGTCGCGAATGCGCCGGCCCGCCGCGGTTCGATCGGCGCGGTCCCGATCGGCAATCGTTTCACGCCACACGGAGATGCCCCCTACCCCGGCGGCGGCGTACTTCTCGATTGCCGTCTCCAGGTCCCAGGGTTTGGTCGTGACGGTGTGGAGTGCGAGTCGGGCCGGATCGGGCGGATCGACTCCCGCCACGCGCTGGCGATGCCCCGGTTCCGGCGGACGAAAGGTCGAGCCCGATGGCGTGCTCTTCACAACTCGATCCCGAAGAAGGTCAGGTACGGCTTCCCGGACGAGGTCCCGCTGTCGGCCGCGCCCGCCGCCTCGAGAATCGCCAACCGCTGGAGGTACACGGCGAGTTCAAGGAGGTGATAGTCGCCCCACATGCAGCTTTCACCGCGGGGAACGCCGTCCGCGTCGGGAGCGCGGTCCCACCCGTTGGGGCGGTGGTACACGGAGTGGAGCAGGATTCCCTGGTGCCGCGGATCCCGGTTGAGGTACGGTTCGTCGAAGAGCGTATTCGCCGTTATGAGGCCGGCGGCAACGTATCGCTGTCCCAGGTCCGCGATCGCGTCGGAACGGTCCATGAGGCGCTCCGATTCGAGTCTCGCCGCGTGGGTGGCGAGATAGCGGCCGAGGCGGAGCAGTCCCTGCGCCGAAATCGCCCCGGCCGAGCTGTCAACCGGTTCGTGCCCGTTGAAGGGGTCTGCCGCGCGATGTGTGTAGTCCTCCATCTGCGCCAGCCCGGGCGCACCCGTATCCCAGTAGGGCACTCCATCGGTGGGCGTTTGGTCGATATAGAAATCGGCCGTCGCGCAGGCCGCCTCCAAAAGCCGCGCTTCGAGTGTTGTTGCCGATTCGAACAGTTTCCCTGCGGCGGGTGCGACTTCCGGTAGGTGCGCCTCGATCTCGGAACTCTCTCTCGTGTTGAGCCACTCGAGTTCCTCGGCGAAACCGGTGAGCACCCAGGCGTGGCCCCGGGTCCAAGTGGAAAAGGGCGTGTACCCCTGCTGCGTCGAGGGACACCGGTACGCACCGTTCCTCGTGTTGAAGATCGACTCGTGGACGACACGACCGCGACGGTCGTAGGTATCGCGCCCGGTGCCGTAGTACACGTTGTACCGTGCCGTTGTTTCCGCGTGCTGAATCAACCGAGTCAGGAGCGATACCGCTTCGTCCTGTTCGGCCATGAGCACGTGACCAAGCTGATGTCCCAAGGCGAGGACGCGCAGCGTCCGGACCGTGTCGGAGAAGAGGGAATGGGCGCCGTTAAAGGAGTGGATATACCCGAGTCCCCCGGGAAGGGCCGTCCACCGCGCCCCCTGCGCGGCGGCGCTCGTTTTGAGTGCCAGACGGTAGAACTCCGCCTCCCACTGGTTGAACTCGATGGTGCCTTCCACCATGAGTCGCAACAAGTTTCCATAGGTACTGACGTTGTTGAATCCGTGGTCGTGAACGCCCGTGTGGCTCACGTGGGTGGCCATCTCGCGTACCGTTTGTGTTCGCCCGTAGTCGAGCATCGCCCGGTCACCGGTGGCGTCGAAGAGATAGATCGCATTGCCGAACTGGAACCCCTGCGTCCATTCGGTCCAGCCGCGTGTCGTGTACGTTCCGTCGACGGTGAAAACCGGAGTTCCCTTTTCCGGATCCCAGGCGCGTCTGATCAGATCGGTGGACCGTTTCGCCGTCTCGAACACCGCGGTTGTCCGCCTTGCCACATCCGCGACAGCCGGTGCCTGTGCTGTATCGATCACGCGTTCCTCCTACAGGATGGATAGGTGGAATCCACCGTCCGCATGAATGACGCTCCCCGTGGAAAACCCGAAGTCACCGTCCACGACCGCTCGGCAAATGCGGGCGACGTCCTCCGGGTAACCCCACCGTTTCTGGGGTACCAGACCACCGGCGATGAGATCGTCATACGTTTCCTTGACCGCCGACGTCATGTCGGTCTCCATGATTCCCGGTCGTATCTCGATCACCTGGACGTTTTCCGTGGCCAACCGCGCCGCCCAGAGCTTTGACGCCATCGCGAGGCCCGCCTTTGCGACCGCGTATTCACCGCGGCTCGGGCTGGCGGTCTCGGCGCTGACGGAGGTCACAAAAACAACTTGCTTCGCATCGCGCACTTCCGCCGCAGTGCCGATCTCCAACCACCGCCGGACAACCGCCTGGGTGAGGAAATACGGGCCGGCCAAGTTGGTTTCGATGACCTCAAAAAAGCTCTCCGGCGTCGCCTCCGTGATGTCAAGGCGAAGGCGCGGCGCGATACCGGCGTTGTTGATCAACGCGGAGATGCTTCCGAAGGCGGTGAAGCTCTCTTCAACGAGCCTGTGCCTATCCTCGGCGCTCGCGATGTCCGCCTGGACGGCGACAAATCGCGGCTCCTCATCGAGCGCCGGGTCGCTTTCGCGCGCTTGATGCGCTGCCGCCCGGCAGCGTTCGATCGTCTCTTGTGCCGCCGTCTCGTTTGACCGATAGTTGATGACCACGGAATGGCCCGCCGTCGCAAGTTCAACCGCAATCCCGCGTCCGATGCCGCGGCTTGCACCGGTTACGAGAACAGCGCCTTTTCTTCGTTTGGCACCACTCATTGGGCGCATTATAGACACAACGTCCCGAGCCGTCTTTGTCGATCGCGCGATCCGCCGTTTGCATATCCGGCAACCCGCGTTACGATGGTCTCATGGCCGGTACCACGCCGGTGCGCGTGTCCGTTCCACGCACCGGTATTCGCGCGACCGAGATTATCCACCTCCCCGGTTTCACGATGGATCCGCGAACCGACAGCCATCACGAGGTATTCCACGTTGTTCGTGGCGGCCTTGAAGTCCGGCTCGGGACCGAGCGTTACCGGGTCGAACGCGGTGACCACGCGATCGTCCCGGCGGGAACGATCCATCTTCTCACCGACGTCCGACCGGCGACGCTCTTCATGCTCGCAATCGGGCGAAGCGTCGTAGAAGGGGACGCCGATCTTTGTGAACTCTGGGATTCGATCGCTGCGTCAGCGCCGGTATTCAGGGCGCGCGGTTCAACATCGCGCGCGCTCACCGGGCTGTGGCGAACACTCCTGGCGCTGGAGCGCTCGGAAGACGTATCGCGAACGCGTGTTCGAAAACGAAGTGCCCTGGCCCAACTGCTTCTCGATCTTGACGACGGAGAGAATGACGAGCCGCACCTGACGAGTCGCGATCGGGTCAGGGATTTTCGGCGACATCTCGTCTCCGTGTCGCACGAATCGTGGACCGTAGAACGGGCGGCGCGGGCGTGCGGCATCTCCGTCCGCCGCTTCACCGGACTATACCGGGAGGTGCACGGAACGACCCTGGTGCGTGACCTGCAGTCGATACGAATTGAGAACGCCTGTGCCCTTCTGCGCGATGGTAGTCACTCGGTTGCAGGCTCAGCGTACTCGGTCGGTTTCGAGGATCTCTCCCATTTCTACCGCGTCTTCAATGCAAATCTGGGCATGCCGCCCGGAGCGTGGCTCGCGCGGCAGGTCGGATAGCGACGGAACACCTCGCTACGCCTTCCGGCGTCGTCTCGCATGCCGGTGATTCTCAGTATGGACGGGCAGTTCTTATGATTGGAGATCACATGGCCGATTGGACGTGAATATCACCAGCCGCGCCCGGAAAGAAGAACACAACGCGTCTCTGCAGCGCAGCGAAGCCCAGCGTTGTGTTCTTCGTGCCAAGGTCATGTGATCTCCTAAATGAGAACTACTGTTCGCATGCGAAAAAACTTGACCCATCGCGTCTTGCGGGCAACACTGGTATCTACTGCATGGGAAAAGAGACGCAGCGTCCGACCGTCCAAGAGATTGCCCGACGACTCGAACTATCGCCGAGTACCGTCTATCGCGTCCTCGGCGGATCACAACTCGTCAAGGATGCAACCCGCCGACGAATCGAAGCGACCGCTGCGGAAATGGGTTACCAGAGACGGCGTATCCGGAGGCACGTCCCCCGGACCATTCTCACGATCGCGCTCTTTCTCCCGCGGTCGCCCGACGTGTATCACCGCCTGTTTTACGATCCCGCGGACTTGCTCGCCGGCCTGGCCGAAGGTTTCGACACGGTGAAAACGCAGATATCGGTGAGCGTGAACCAACCGAACCCGAACCTTTTTGAGTACAAGAAGAGTGGAAACATCGATGCCTGCGTATTCGGCTTCACCACCCCGACCGAGGATGTGCGGGCACTGCTCCGGGAGCGATCGATTCCAACGATCGTACTCAACCGGGAAACGCCCGGGTGCAGCTTCGTTTCGTCCGACCACCTTTCGGGTATGCGGGCGCTTCTCCGGCGCGGCGCAATCGGGAGAGAGCGGGTCCGGCCCTGCTACGTCAACTTCACCCCGGCACAATCGGTCTCCGCGCTTCGGGTCGCGGCGTTTCGTACCGCCTGCCGGCTCGAAGGTGTCCCGTTTCGCGATTCGGACTTCATCGATATCGATTCGATCGAACAGATCGATGAGGCAATGATCAAACGCCTGTCGGACCGGTACAACGTCGTCTTCTGTTTCAATGACTTCGTAGCCGTGTACCTGTATCAGGTTACCCTCATTGCTCGAATTCCCGTTCCCGAGCGTCTTGGCATCGCCGGCTACGACGATTCTCCGATACGGCGTCTCACGCCCCAGAGGATCGACACGATCTCGCTCTCTCCCTTTTCTTTTGGCAAGGAAGCGGGCCGATGGTTGCGGCGGGCGGTCATCGAACACGACATGACGCCGCTGCAAACGCTCATTCCGGGGGATCTGGTGACTGGAGATACGCTGGCGATCGGGAATCCCGCAAAAACAGCGTAGAATTCGTTTGACAGCCGCCCGCATCCGGGCGACAATAGTTGAAATAATTCGCATGCGAAAACATGCGTCAGGATCCAAAGGAGGATATGGTGAAAAAAGTTCTTGTCATGATGATGGCGGTGCTTGTCACGGCAGCACTCTTCGCGACCGGCGTGCCGGAAGAAGAGGCCGCGTACCCCGAACGGAACGTTCGGATCATTATTCCCTGGTCGGTCGGCGGGATGACCGATGTCCTGACCCGTCCGATCGCGCAATGGCTTGAAGAGTACTTTGGCGTTCCCTTCGTCGTGGAGAACAAACCGGGCGGTGGCGGCGTTGTGGGCTCCCTGGAGATAGAGAACTCGGACAACGACGGGTACATCATCGGCACGACCTCGATGTCAACGGTATCCGCCCAGTACGTGGCTCCGGTTGCGCCGGACATCAACAACGTCGAGTTGATCGCCCAGGTAATCTCCATTCCGGCGACGGTAACCGTCAACGCAGAGAGCCCCTTTTCTACACTTGACGATTTGATTCAGTACGCCAAGGCCAACCCGGGGGATCTCTCTAATTCGAACTCCGGGAACGGCGCCAGCGCTCACATCTATGCGCTCACGTTCGGCGCCCGCGCCGGGATCGAAATGAACCACATCCCGTACCCCGGATACGCCGAAGCGGTCACCGCTCTGCTGGCTGGGAATGTCGACATGACGAACATCCCCTTGCCCGATGTTGCTCCCTATCTCGAGAGCGGTCAGATGCGGATGCTCGCCATTGCGGCGGCGGAACGCCATCCAAACTACCCCGACGTTCCAACGCTCCGGGAACTCGGTATAGACGCGGTCATGGGCAACTACTCCGGTTTTGTTGCCCCGAAGGGTACGTCCGCGGAGTACATCGATACCCTCGAAGAGGCGATTGGTAAGGCGATTGCCGACCCCGAGATCGAGTCGTTCCTGCTCGGTGCCGGTTTCCAGCCCGTCTTCGCCGGCCGGGAAGCGTTCGCCCAGATCGTTGCCGACGCGGAAGACCAGCTCGACTTCCTCGTCAACGACCTTGGGATCGAGTTCGTCGACGACTGATCGATCCTGCCATCAAAAGGCGACCCCGGTATCTGCACTGCCGGGGTCGTTTTGTTATAGGGTGTTCCGAACAGGGGGTGTTGTGACGACAACTCAGCGCGATGTAGTTTCCGGTGCAATCTTCGGCGGAGGGGCGGTTGCCCTGTACGTTCACGCGTCCGGTTTTCCCGTTCGCCAGGGGCAGCCGATTGCGGTCAGTCCGGGGTTCTATCCCCGACTCCTGGCGGTGATCCTTGCGGTTCTTGCCGTGACACAGATCGCCACGGCGCTCATAGCATCCGCACGGCAGCGCGCCGCCGGTTCCGCAGACGGTACGGTAGCGTCACAGCTTCCACCGTGGTGGAAAGATCGACGCGCCTTTGCCCTGTTCTCCCTGACCCTGGCGGCTTTGGTCGTCTATCCCTTTCTCATGCGACTGGTAGGTTTCTCCCTCACCGGAGTCCTGTTCATCGGCGTTCTCGTCTATGCGCTTTCGCAACAACACCGAACCGGGAAAGGAATAATCGCGATTGCTCTCGTGACGATCGGATTGGCTCTCTTGACCTACGTTGTCTTCCGCCTTTTTCTCCAGATTCCGTTCCCGACGGCGGCGATCCGGTTTCGATAGGAGGTACCCGTGGAGCTGTCGTTCGACCTATACCTGGCGGGTCTGAGCTATTTCGCCAATCCTGTTATGTTTCTCTTCTCTCTCCTCGGTGTGTTTGTGGGAATCGTCTTCGGCGCGCTGCCGGGTCTGACGGCCACGATGACGATTGCCGTTTTTATCCCCTTCACCTTTGGCGTTCCCGCAGTTCAGAGTTTCGCATTTCTCCTCGGGCTCTACTCGGGAGCGGTGTACGGCGGATCGGTCTCGGCAATTCTCATCAACATACCGGGAACCCCCAGCGCAATCGCCACCGGTTTCGACGGGTATCCGATGTGCCGGCAGGGACGTGCCGGCGAAGCGATCGGCATTTCTACGATCGCTTCTGGATTGGGTGGGCTGTTCAGCGTGGTTGTCCTAACATTCGCGGCGCCTTTCGTTGCGAGTATTGCCTTACAGTTCAGCGCCGAGGAGTACGTCGGAATTACCCTTATCGGTCTGAGCATCATCGCCATCATCTCTCCAGGTTCGACCGTAAAGGGCTTGATGGCCGGAATACTCGGCCTGGCGATTGGAACGGTCGGCCTGGATCCGATCGGAAGTTTCCCGCGCATGGTATTCAATACACCGGAACTTTTCGACGGTGTGAGCGAGATTCCGGTGATGATCGGCATGTACGGGCTTTCGGAGATGCTCATCCAGATCTCCGATGAACAGCATTTGAAGATCGTTTCTCAGAAATTGCAAAACGTCCTCCCGTCGTTTCGCACGGTGGTCGGTTTGCTACCGTCGGTGGTTCGATCGTCCCTTGTGGGAGTGGCGATTGGCGCGGTACCCGCGGCAGGCGGTTCGATCGCGTCGTTGGTCGCCTACGGCCAGGAAAAACGCTTCTCCAGGAAAAGCGATCTTCTCGGAACGGGCATCCCCGAGGGAGTGGCGGCCCCGGAAGCTGCCAACAACGCCAGTACGGGCGGTGCTCTGATTCCAATGATGACCCTCGGAATTCCGGGGGACCCGATGACCGCGGTTCTCATGGGTGGGCTGATCATTCAGGGGCTTCGACCGGGTCCGATGCTGTTTCAGCAGCAGATGCCCTTTGTTTCCTCGATATTCATCAGTCTGCTCGTCTCCGTCGTGTTCATGACGGTGCTTGGACTTGCGGGCGCGCGGTATTTCTCGCGCTTGATCAGTACGCCGAAGCGTTTTCTGATTCCGGCGGTGCTGCTCTTCTGCCTGATCGGGTCGTACGCCATCAACAACTCGATGTTCGACATCGGGGTCCTCGTTGTAAGCGGCATTGTGGGTTTTGTACTCCGGAAGTTCGGGTTTCCCGTAGCGCCGGTCATCCTCGGGTTGATCCTGGGGCCGATGTTCGAAAGCAACCTGCGCCGGTCATTGATGCTCTCGCAGGGCAACTGGTCAACCTTTGTGATCCGTCCGATCAGTCTTGCCTTCCTGCTTGTTGCGCTTTGTATCCTGGTTGGCCCGCCATTGGCAAAGCTGGTCCGTCGACGGCAATAGGCTCGGGATTGGGGATTCGCGAAACGGCCGGTTGTAGAACGGGGATTAAAGAGGAAGCTGATGAAACGATTATCATTGCCGCTTGTCGCAATGGCGATTCTGAGTGTGCCGCTCTTTGCTACCGGTGTCCCGGAAGGGGATATGGTCGGCGAAGGGTACGAATGGCAGCCGAGCCGGCCGGTCAAACTGATCGTGCCTTGGGAAGCCGGCGGTTCGACCGATCGATCGGCGCGTACCACCGCCGGGATTCTCGAAGAGTACCTCAACCAGAGGGTTGTCGTAGTCAACCAAGGCGGGGCTTCCGGTTCCGTCGGCACCAAGAGCGCTCTCGATGCCAATGACGGTGGAATGACCTGGACGGCCGGTGCGGTGAAGGACCTGGGTACGTACAAGGTGCGGGGTCTCCTGGACACGACGCTCGAAGAGTGGCGTCTCTATCTCAATGTGGCCATGCCGGGCCTCGTCTCGGTAAACGTCGACACGCCGTACCGGGACTTCGGCGAACTCCTCCACGCGTTCGAGGCGAATCCGGGTGGTATCCGGGTTGCTACCGCGGGCGTGAACTCCGCCGGTCACACCTCGATCGAACTGATCAGGAAGTACGCCGGGATCGAATACCGGCACGTTACGTATGACGGTGGAAACGCGGCCGTTATCGCCACGGCGGGCGATGAAACGGACGTTGTATCGCAGCTTTCCATAGAACAGGTTGATATGATCCGGTCCGGCCAATTGCGCCCCTTGGCAGTTCTGGCGGACAAACCGTTGCAGATCGCCGGCGTCGTTGAACCCATTCCGCCGGTAACGAACTGGATCCCCGACTTCGAATCGGCGCCGATTTACTTCGGTCTCTTTGTTCCGGCCGACTCTCCCAAGGAGGTTCTGGACACCCTGGATGCGATCTGGGAAGACCACATGCTCGATTCGGAGGCACTTCGCGACTGGGCCGCCGACAACGCGGTCGTGTTTGACCCCGCCTACGGAGACGAGGCGCTTCGCAAGGCGATGCCCATGGTCGCTCTCGAGGCGTGGCTGAAATTTGACTCCGGCGAAGCCGTCATCAACCCGGAAGAGATCGGCATCTCTCGACCATAGAGACAGATCGAACCGTTTGCATGTGTAGACTGGTGAAAAAGCCGACGGTCCGGGGCGCCCCGCGTTGACACGCCCGTTGGTTTTGTTTTCAATTGTTTTTTGAAAGATAACGGAACAGCAAGCGTGGTCACATCAGCCCTGGAACGCCGTCAGAATATCGTCTCGATCGTTCGTATCCGCAGATCCGTTCGTGTCGGGGAACTTTCGGAACGCCTTGGCGTAAGCGAGGTCACCGTTCGCAAGGATCTGGCGATCCTCGAAGAGATGGGCTTTGTGCAGCGTACCCACGGGG
>JANQHT010000026.1 GCA_028282545.1 Spirochaetales bacterium | reverse complement strand
GCCCAGGCGAGATATTCGCGATACTCGCCGGCGCTCATCTCTCCCGCCGGGGGGAGCAGGATCTCCGTTATCTGGGGATCGAACCGGGCGTACCGCAGCGCCCGTTCCACACCGCGGCGGTCCACCTCCGCGACAACGAACCGTTCGTCGCCGCGCGCTTCGAACCGCACGATCCGATCGAGGATTTCGTCGGAGTCGCGGAACAGCGCGTCGATGGACGCGAACTCGATCGTGAGCAACAGCGTCCGCTCCCCCCGCGTTTGGGCCGCGATGAGGGTGAGTTCCGGGTAGAGCGAGAAGGTCGCGTCGATCGCGGCCGGGTCGAAGAGGGGCGCCTCTCCCATTCCCATTCCCATGCCCTCGCCCAGGTCACGTACGTACGCCGATAGGACGGGATCAACGGTGATCTCGATATCGGCTCGCCCGGAGCCGTCCTCGCGTATAAAAAACGCCTGGGTGGCGGAGCACCCCGCGAGAGCCAGTATCAGCGCTGCGGCGGTGGGGAGAATCAAACGGCGCACGTGCAGAACGTACCCCCTTTTTGGCGGCCCTTCAACAGTCGTAGTGCGCGGCGAGTGATTCGAACCGGGCAGCGTCATCGTGCCGGCCGCGACGGGCCGCCCCGCGGGCGTAGATACGGCATTTCCGCGCGAGTTCCGCCCGCGCCTCCTCAGCGTGAACGAGCCTCCCGCGATCCACGAGATCGCGCAAACCTTCGATGCGGAAGCGTTCGATGTGGCCGTACCGTTCGGAAAGCTGGTCCCCGTGGCCGGCGCGCTTGACCGTATAGGGTTCGTCAACGTAGCCCACCGGTTCCACGTCGCAGATGCGCAGCCACAGTTCGTAGTCCTCGGCGACCTCCAGGTCTTCCCGGAAACCTCCCACCGATAGAAAAAGCTTCCGTTCGACAACGACCGTGGAGGGCCCCAAGATGCATTTGACGAGTGCGTCGGTGAAGAGATCGCCCGCGCGACGGTGGCGCTGTTTTCGCTGGGAGACGACCGCGCCGTTCCGGATCCACCGCTCCCGGGTGTGCGAGATACGTACCTCTTGGGTGGCTCTGTGCAGGGCGAGTTGGGCCGCCGCCTTACCGGGCAGCCAGAGGTCGTCCGAATCGAGAAACGCCACGTGGGTGGTGTCCACCGTTGCAACGCCGGCGTTTCGTACGCGGCCGGGCATGCCGCAGTGCGACAGAGTGACAACGCGCAGGCGCTCCTCGGCCGCGGCCAGGCGGGATGCGACGGCGGGGGTTTCATCGGTTGACCCATCGTCGACGACAACGACATCGACGACCTCCGGCTGCGCCAGGACGGAACGGACCGCTTCGGTAAGAAAACCGGCCCGGTTGAACACGGGAATGACCGCCGAGAGCGTCACCGATCGTAGAGGGCGTTTACGTGGGTTAGGGCGGCGTCAATCGCGCCGTTGCTCCTCTCGCCGGTACCGCGGAAGACGACGTGTTTGGCGCCGGGAACGTCGAGATAGGAAAACGCCGTAAAGCGCGACTCCAGGAAGCGCCGGTTATAGCGCCTGTTCACCACGGTGTCGCGATCTCCCTGGATCACGAGGAGTTGCCGGTCAAAGGGCCCGTAGTCATCGTTCTCCTTGTTCCAACGGACCTGCGCGTCAAACCACGCCAGGGGCATGCGTTGCGTTCCAAGCACGTCGTCGTACCCGGTCCGAACGGACTTGACGAAGGGCCGGCTGATGAGACGACCCAACCGTGACCAGAAGTAGCGGTGCGATCGCACCAGGGGCGACGCAAAGACGATCGCTCCGAAGGGATCGCCCTCCGTCTCCAGGTATTCCAGGAGCGTACTTGCACCGGTACTGAACCCTACGGCGTGGACGGGTCCGGGCAGATCGGCGCCGGCACTCTCCCAGAAATCGGCGAAGAAACGTCCGTAGTCGGCAAACTCGGCAATGAACCCCCGTTCACCCCCGGAGAGCCCGTGCCCGGGGAGTTCCGGCGCGGCAACGACAAAGCCGTCGCGCAGAAAGGCGCGGATCAGGTCCGCCAACTGGACCGGGTGTGCCAGGTAGCCGTGCAGAATGACCACGGATCCTCTGACCGTATCCGGTTGCGGAGCCCAGACGTGAAGGGCCATCCGGTTTCCGAGCGACTCGAAGGTACCCGCCGAGTACACAACGTCGAGCCCCCGGGAGCAGGCCGCGTAGTACCTCCGGACCGTCGACATGGCCGGGGGAGGCGAAAAACGAAACGGCGGTAGTTCTCCCTGCATAACCCTGAAGTTCGGGTATAATTCAGCGTGCGTGGGGTGGTCACGACACACGCCCAGAGCGGCGGCAACCACCAGAAACGAGGCAACCCAAAGGAGGCGCGTTGGAATCACGTCAGAAAGATAGCGTTTCGACGATGAAAAACTCAACATTGGCGGCGCCGGGGTCGCGAAGATCCGTTCCAATGCTGAGGCGTCCCTGGAAACCGCGGATGAAGTCGGGAAAGAGCACGAAGTCGAATCCCGTGCCGGCGGACACGTCATCCCCCGTGAGCGGTTCTCCCTCCTTCCGGGGAAGGGCCGCGTCGAAAAACGGGTTCACCAGCAGATCCAGCACGCGGGGTATGTCGAGCGCCAGCAACCCGACTTCCGTTTGGAGGAAGAGTCCGGTCTGTCCGAAGACGCGGTTATCGGCTACACCGCGTACGCCGGACCCCTGTCCGAGGACGTCACCGTCGAAGAAGTGCGCCACCCGGGCCCGAAACCCGGGGTTGACCCGGGACCCGATCAGCCGAAACGCGCGAAACCCGGCGCCCACGCCGGCGGCGATATCGGCATCGCGTACGTCCACGGAAAACGAGTTTTTGACATTCCAGGATCGGCCCGTGCGCAGGTTACCGTGCCAGTCGATCCGGCCGGCGCCGATCGAGTGAGCGAACCCAAGCCCAACTCGGGAATCGGGAGTCCTTTCATCTGCGTTTGTTACGGTCGTGTCGTATCCGTAGTCGGCATCCATTCGAGGCGAAACGGAGTAGCGCAGTCGGTCGGTGAGGCGAAAGCCGGTAGACATGCTGACGCGCGATCTGTACTCGGTGTAGGCAAATTCCACGTCACCCGCCGGTGACGCCCGTTCACGCGTCCGATACTCCTGGTCGATACCGAAGTTCCACTCGCGCCTTAGCCAGCGGATCTTGTTCCAGTCGAGGCGAACGTCCCACCCGAACGGATCCACCCAGTTGCGTGAGTAGTACCCGAAGGACATGCCGAAATCGGTGAGCGTCCCGGCGATGTTGTCCCAGTAGAGGACACCCAGGGGATTGTGGCCGCTGTTCGAGTTGTAGCGATAGAACGGGATGGGCAGGACGGTCCACCCGTCGTCAACGACGAACGTGGCTGCCACCGGCGTAGCCGCGGGAGGCACTTCTCCGCGGGCCGCGCTTTCGTCGTTCCGGTCTTCCTCGAGCGCTTCCCAACTCACCTCGATGCCGTCGAAGACCCGACGGTTCAAGAGGAGCTGCCGCCCATTCGCCAGCGCAGCCTCCAACTCCTCTTCACCCGTGTAAACCGATCCCACCCGCAGCTCGGACACCGCCAGCAGGGGCCCCGGCCGTGAACGCTCGTCTGGAACGACGAAGGTGATCTCGGCGAGTTCGTACCGCGTTTCCTCCGCCCGGACCGGTGCGGCCGCGACCATTACACCGGCGAAGATGAGAATCGCCGCGGCCCACCGGCAGGTCAACCGGCAACCCTGCGGACCGATCCGGCGTTGATGATACGGGTGAATCCGCGCCGCGCCGGAATAGAAGCGACACGTCCACTCGTTTGCCCGGTGTTGTAGTAGAGGTCGGACATGGATAAATAATATGGAACGTGTTCCGCCGGCGCAACCGCCGACGGAACAACGCTCCACGGAGGAGGAGGCTTGGTTTAGCGAACCAGACCGATGATCAGGTTCGTGTTGCTCCGACGAATGCGAAAGACGATTTCGTCGTCGTCGCTTTCGTTCATAGCTCGGTAAAAGTCGGCGAGGGTTTCCACGGACTCACCGTTCACGCGGGTGACGATATCGCCGCTGCGGAGGCCCGCCACGGCTGCCGGCGATTCCGGTGTGATCCGGCCGATGATAATGTCGCCGTCCCGTGCGGAAAGGTCCATGTTTTCGCGAATCTCGTCGCTGATTTCTACCACCGAAAGGCCCGGCCAGAGGCCCGAGAGTTCGGAACCGCGTTCCGGCCGTGTGCCGGCGGAGACGGTGATCGTTCGCGGACGTCCGTAGCGGTTCACGGTAAAACGCGCCCTGGTACCGGGTTCGAGGTCGGACACCGCCTGCAGCAGATCGTTGCTGTCGTCGATATCCGTCCGGTTCACCCGGGTGATGACATCGCCGGGAAGAATTCCCGCCTCTTCCGCCGGCGAACCGTCAAAAACGCTGAAGACAAAGGCGCCGCCATAAGACTCGCGAAGCGAATCGGAGGGGCTCTCCGGCGGGTCGGCCATGTTCACCCCGAGCCATCCGTACTCGACGCGGCCGCTCGAGATAAACTGGTCGATTGCACGTTTGGCGTTGTTCACCGGGATGGCAAATCCCAACCCGATGCTGCCGCCCGTTTGTGAGGCGATCCACGTGTTGATCCCCACCACCTCGCCGCGGATGTTTACGAGCGCTCCGCCGCTGTTGCCCCGGTTGATCGCGGCGTCGGTCTGGATGTAGTCGGTGAGCATGGTCTGATTGTTCACGCGGGGCGCTTCCCGCCCGATCGCACTGACCATCCCGCTGGTTACGGTACTTTCGAATCCCAGGGGATTCCCCACGGCCATAACCAGGTCACCTACCTGGACTTCGTCCGAATCGCCCAGTACCGCTATCGGGATCTCTTCGTCCGTTTCGAAGGAGACCAGGGCAAGGTCCTTGTTCGGATCCGCACCGACGAGCGTGCCGGTGAACTCGCGGCCGTCGTAGAGCCGCAGCCTGATCCGGTCCGCGTCACCCGCGACGTGATCGTTGGTGAGAACGTAAATGGTATCTCCGTCACGGCGAACGATTATCCCCGAGCCGATTCCCCGCTGTTCGAAACGGCGCGGTTCGTCGTCGCGTTCGTTCCCGTCGGGGCGACCGAAAAAGAACTCAAAGGGTGACGGCATGTTCCGGACCGGCACCTCCACCCGTTCCACTACTTCCAGTTCGACCACGACCGGGAGCGTGACGCCCGCTACATCGCGAAGATTCGCCTGGTACGCCTCGAGGATTTCCACGTCTGCCCCCGCCAAGGGTTGCGCCGAAGCGAGGGAAAGGCCGCCAAAGAGCGGAAGAATGATTCCAACAAGCATCCGTTTCATCGTTTCTCTCCTGGCCCATAAGATGTAACTCGCCCCTTACGGTTCCATTGCAGAATCGTTACAGTTCTGTAATGCACATCGAGGCGACCGCGGACGCGATCATACAAAAGGGAACGGTCTGCCGAATCGGACTTGTGGACAACGGATTGGCCTACATGGTGCCCCTTGTCTACGGCTACGATCGGGCGGGAACGCTCTATTTCCATTCGTCGCCAAGGGGCCGCAAGATGGACCTGATCCGTGCCGGCGGTCGCGCGAGTTTCGAGATCGACATCGTGGACGATATCTTTGCCCGGGACGCGACGTTCCCGTGCACATGGTCGGTGGGGTACGAGTGCGTCATGGGTGAGGGGCGGATCGAGGTGGTCGAAGAGCGGCGACGCAAGGAGCGCGCCCTAACGGCCATCATGGAACGCTACGCGCCGCCGGGGGAGTGGACCTTTCCGGCGGATGTTACCGCCCGGACGGCCGTGTTGGCGCTCGCGATCGAATCCGTCACTGCCAAGCGGACCCTAAAAGAACTCACGGAATGACGATTCTCCTGCTTAGCGTCGGGTTCGCCGCGCTCATCCTGGGGGGCAACTTCCTCGTTCACGGTGCCGCATCGCTGGCACACCGCCTGCGTATCCCGCCGATGGCGATCGCCTTGACCTTGGTGGCTTTTGGAACGTCCGCGCCGGAGTGGGTTGTAAGCATAAGTGCGGCGGTGGCGGGGCGAACCGATATGATCTTCGGAAACGTCATCGGCAGCAACGTCATCAACGTTGCCCTCGTTCTCGGCCTGGCAGCGGTAGTACGGACCCTTCCGGCGCGCCCCTGGACGGTCAGGATAGAGGTTCCCCTGGCAGTTTTTGCCGCCGCAGTCATTTGGCTGCAGGCTTCGGACCGTTCCTACGGCCTAACGGACGGACTTGTTCTCCTGTCGCTCTTTGTCGCGTTCGTCGCGTACGTGGCCGTGATGATGCGCCGCCCGGACGTGCCGTTTCACGCGGAAGATTCGGAACACCTAAAAGCGCCGCTCGTGTCGTCGATCTTGCGCACCGTCGTGGGCATACCGATGCTCATCGTCGGCGGCAATGTCGTTGTGGAGAGCGCCGGCGAAATTGCGCGTTTGATCGGTATCAGCGAGCGCGTCATCGGCGCGTCGGTGGTAGCTATTGGAACGTCCCTGCCGGAACTGGTCACGTCGGTGGTTGCAGTCGCCCGTCGTCAGACGGATATTGCCGTGGGCAATATCGTCGGATCGAACATCTTCAACACCTTTCTGATCCTTGGAAGCGCGGCGGCGATCCGACCGATTGCCGTCCCGTTCGGAGGCGGTTTTGATCTTGCCGTCAATGCCGGGATTGTGGTGGTCCTTCTGCTCTTTCTCTTCACCGGCCGGGGACGGGCGATCGAGCGGTGGGAGGGGGCACTACTCCTCTTGGCCTTCGTCGGGTACGAATCGGCGCTCCTGCTGGGGTAGGACCTACCCTTCTACCGCTGCGCCCGCGGCGGAACCGGAAGGTCTACTTCGCCCACGTAGAGAGCTCTGGGCCGGAAGATTCGGTTGTCCTCCCGCTGTTCGAGTATGTGTGCCAGCCAGCCGGCGGCGCGGGCCGCGGCGAAGATGGGCGTGTAGAGTGCACGTGGAATGCCCAGCAGGCGATAGACGGCGCCGGAAAAAAAATCGACGTTTGGATAGATCGGCTTCCCTTTGACTTCCATCTTGGCCCGGAAGGTCGTTTCCACCCCTTTCAAGATGTCGTAGTAGGTCCGGTTCCCCGTTTTGTCGGACATCTCGTCCAGGAACGCCTCCATGACCACGGCGCGGGGGTCCTTGGCGCGATACACGCGGTGGCCCATGCCCATGACCTTTTCTTTGCGTTCCAGTTTCTTCTCGACGAACTCTTTGACCTTTTCGGTAGACCCGATCTGGTCGACCATCTGCATCACCCGTTCGTTGGCACCCCCGTGCAGGGATCCGTACAGGGCGCCGATAGCGGCGGAGATGCTCGAGTAGCAAGTGCTCATCGTGGAGGCAACCACGCGGGCGGTGAAGGTTGACGCGTTGAAGCTGTGCTCCGCGTGGATAACGAAACACTTGTCCATGATCTTGCCCTCGCGGTCGTCCGGTTCCTCCCCCCTGAGCATGTAGAGAAAGTTTGCCCCGTGGCTGAGATCGTCCCGGGGCGGAACGTACGCTTCACCGTTTTGCATTCGGTGGTACGCGGCGATTACGCTTGTCACCTGGGCCACCTGGTGCAGCGTGTCGCGACAGTTGCAGTGCGGCGAATGGTGGATCTTGTGTTCAACGTAACCGGACAGGTACGAGATGACGGACTGCAGCAGTTCCATCGGGTGCGAGTCCGCCGGAAACTCACGGATCATCTGGAGCACCGGTTCGCTCAAGGCGCGTCCGGCACGCATACGAGCGGAAAAGGCGTTTAGTTCGTCCGTGGTGGGAAGTTTCCCGTAGAGCAGCAGGTACGTGACCTCTTCGAACGTGCACGATGCGGCCAGTTCGGCGAGGGGGTGCCCGTAGTAGTAGAGTTTTCCCTGTTCACCGTCGATCTTGCAGATCTTACTCTCTGCCGCAATGACTCCCTCGAGTCCCTTTGCATAGGTTGGTGTGTCCACGTGCCGCTACCTCCTGGTGTGTATCATTCTTCCATCCACACCGAGCGCGGCCTCTTTGACCGCTTCGCTCAGAGTGGGATGGGGATGTGTTGTTCGGGCGATATCCTCGGCGCTCCCGCCGAACTCGATGACAGTCGCAATCTCCATGATCAGATCGCTCGCCCAGGGACCGACGATATGGGCGCCGAGCACGCGGTCGGTCGACTCGTCGGCGAGTATCTTCACCTGGCCCGCGCTGGAGGCCATGGCAAGGGCGCGGCCGTTGGCGGCAAAAGGAAAGGTCCCCGAACGGTAGGGCCTCCCCGCCTCCTTGAGCTGCTCTTCCGTGAGTCCCACCGAGGCCGCCTCGGGCCACGTGTAGACGACGTTAGGTATGGCGCCGTAGTTTACGTGTCCGGCCACGCCGGCCATCCGTTCCACGGCAACCGCTCCCTCTTCCTCCGCCTTGTGCGCGAGCATCGGACCTGCCACGATATCACCTACCGCGTATACGCCGTCAACGGAGGTGGCGTAATTCTCGTCCACCGAGAGCCGCCCCGCTTCAACGGCGCAGCCGATTCCCTTTAGATTCGCCGTGTCCAGCCGCGGGGAACGCCCCACCGCGACGAGAACGCGGTCCGCCTCGATCGCGCCGGGTTCGCCCGATTTGTCCGCAAAATCGACGCGCACGCCCTTCTTGGTCGGTTTGGCGCCGGTGACCTGGGTATTCAGGTGAAACGCAAAACCCTGCCTCTTCAACTCCCGCTGCATGACCTTTGACAGACCTCGATCCCAACCGGCCAGTACCTGAGGAAGAATCTCGATCACCTCTACCTGTGCACCGAGCCTCCGGTAGACGCTTCCCAGCTCAAGACCGATGACGCCGGCGCCCACGACCACCAGACGCCCGGGAACGCTCCCGAGCGAGAGCGCGTCGGTACTGGAGAGGACGCGGTCGCCGTCAAAGGGGAGAAAGGGAAGTTCCGTGGGGACCGAACCGGTGGCAACGAGAATTCGCTTGCATGAGATCGTTTCGAGCGCCCTGGAACGACGCGGATCCTTGCCGGCGGGGTGGACCGCCACCTCTCCAGGCCCGCGAATCCAGCCGATCCCCTGAAAAAGGGTGACACCGTTGCCCTTCACGAGCGACGCGACACCGGAGGTGAGCTTGTCCACGACTCCCGCCTTGCGCTGCATCATGGTCGCGAGATCGAGGACCGGTGCACCGGCAACAATACCGTGCTCCGCCGCTTCGTCTCGAATCCGCGCAAAGAGTTCCGACGAGTCGAGCAGCGCTTTGGAGGGTATGCACCCGACGTTGAGGCACGTCCCCCCGAGCGTGTCCCGCTCCTCAATCAACGCCGTCTGAAGTCCGAGCTGTGCGGCCCGGATCGCCGCCACGTAGCCGGCGGGGCCGCCACCGATGATCCCAAGGTCGAATTCGCTCATGCCCGCTCCTCGATCAACGCTCCTCAACCTTTACACCGCAAGCAACAGCCGCGACGGATCCTCCACCGCGTCCTTGATGGCATTTAGGAACCCGATCGCACCGCGACCGTCCACAATGCGGTGGTCGTAGGTGAGGGCCAGGTACATCATGGGCCGGATCGCGATCTCGTCACCAACGACGACGGCGCGCTTCTGGATCGCGTGCATCCCGAGTACGCCCGACTGGGGCGGGTTGGGGATCGGGGTGGAGAGCATGCTGCCGAAGACGCCGCCGTTCGACACGGTAAAGGTGCCGCCGGCAAACTCGTCGGGCAGGATGCGCCGTTTTTTGGCGCGCTCCGTGAAGTCCGCGATCGCCCGTTCGATGTCCGCGAAGCTCCTGGACGCCACGTCGCGAACGACGGGAACCACCAGGCCCGCGTCGGTCGAAATGGCGACGCCGATGTTGACGACGTTGTTGTAGACGATCTCGTCACCGTCAACGAAGGCGTTGATCTCCCGGAACGACTCGAGGGCGCCCTGGGCGGCTTTCAAGAAAAAACTCATAAAACCGAGGCGTACACCGTGTTTCGCCTCGAAGGCGTCGCGGTAGGTGGCGCGCATGGCGATAACCGCGGAAATGTCCACCTCGTTGAAGGTGGTAAGGTGTGCCGAATCCCGCTTGCTCCGGACGAGATTCTGGGCGATCGTGCGCCGGATCGTGGTCATCTTGACGCGTTCCTGGGGGTGTTTCGCCGGAGGCAGCGGCGCGGGGCTTGCTCCCGGCGCCGGTTTCGCTTCCGGGGCAGGTTTCACCGCCGGGGCCGCGCTAACCTCCGAGGCCGGGTTCACCGCCGAGGCCGGCGTTTTGTGGGAGGCCGCGCCCCCGCCGGACGTTACAGATTCCAGGTGAGCCAGCACATCGCCCTTGGTGACGTTTCCCTTTGGGCCGGTTCCACGGATCGCCGCGGAATCGAGGTTGTTTTCCTCGATGAGGCGCCGGGCGGCCGGGGTCAGGGCCGGTGCTTCCGTCGCCGGTGGTACCTCCACCCCTGATTGTACCGCCGGTTCCGGTGCAGCGGGCTCCGGCGAATCGGAGCCGGCCACTGCGGCTTTGTCCGCCCCACTACCCGGCGAAGTGTGCGCGGCTGCCGCATCGTCGATGATCGCGACCTCGGTACCCACCTGGACCTCCGTATCGGCTTCTACCAGTACCGTGACCACGCCGGTCACCGGCGACGGAACGGGCAGCGTCGCCTTGTCCGTTTCGAGTTCAAAGAGCTCCTCGCCCTCCGAAACGGAGTCGCCGCTCTGCTTGTACCATACGGCCAGGACGCCGCTCGTGATGGATTCGCCCACCTGTGGCACGACTACCGTGTGTTTCATGGTTTTCCCCCGTCGGTGGAAAAGGCCCCGGAGAGTAGGGTCTTGAGTTCGTCGATATGTTCGGAAAAGGACCCCGAGGCGGGCGAGGGGCTGGGAGCACGTCCAACGTACTCTATCTCGCCACATGCACAGATCTCCCTGAGTCGATTACGCACAAATCGCCAGGCACCGCGGTTTCGCGACTCTTCCTGCACCCAGCGGACGCGTTTGACCCTCTTGTAGCGTCCGGCGATGCGCTCGATCGCCGCCCGGTCCCACGGGTAGAGCTGCTCCACGCGGATGATCGCCGCAGAACGCTCCCCGTTGGCGCTGCGGTAGTCGTCGAGGTCGTAGTAGACCTTGCCCGAACAGAACAGCAGCGTCTCCGCCGACTCCGGTGCGGCCTCGTCGTCTATGATCGTCTGGAAATGGCCCGTCTCGAGTTCCCTTAGCGTGGAATGGGCCTCTTTTTTCCGAAGCAGGCTCTTGGGCGACATCACGATCAACGGTTTGCGCACGTTCTGAAGCATCTGTCTCCGAAAGAGGTGAAACGCCTGGGCCGGCGTTGTCGGGTTCACCACCTGGAGGTTGTCCTCGGCGCACATCTGGAGGAAGCGTTCCAGGTGGGCACTGGAGTGCTCCGGTCCCTGCCCTTCGTACCCGTGGGGGAGCAGCATGACCAACCCGTTGGACCGGAACCACTTGCTTTCGCTGGAAGCGACAAACTGATCGATGATCACCTGGGCGCCGTTCACGAAGTCGCCGAACTGCGCCTCCCAGATCACCAGAATGTCCGGCTGCGCCAGGGCGTATCCGTAGTCAAAACCGAGGACGGCGAACTCCGACAAAGGACTGTCGTACACGCTGAAACTCGCCTGGTCCGGGGCGAGGTGCTTGAACGGCACGTGGCTCCGAGGAACCTCCGACTCAATGTCCCACCACTCCGCGTGGCGATGGCTGAAGGTGCCCCGGGACGAGTCCTCGCCGCTGAGACGGATCGCGAAGCCTTCGGTGAGAAGCGTTCCGAAGGAGAGCGCTTCCGCAAAGCCCCAGTCGATACCCTCTCCCGTTTCGAGCGCCCCGGTGCGTTCGGTCACGAGACGCTTGAGCTTGCCGTGCAGCGGAAACCCCTCCGGCACCTCCACGAGTTTGCGCCCTACCTGGAGTATGCGCTCGTGGTCCACCCCCGTTTCGACCGGGTCAAAGGAGTACCGTCGGCTAAATCGGTTCCATAACTCCCCCTGGAACGCGTCGTCCATACCGGTGATCTTGCCCTCCCGGGCCAGACCCAACTGTTCTTTGAGAACGTTCCAGTACCGCCTGGAGAACTCCTCCTGGGAGGACCTGGGCCAGATTCCCGCCCGTTCAAGACGCTCCCCGTAGAGGGTAGGCGCGCTGGGGTGATCCTTGATGAGGGAGTACATGATCGGGTGCGTGAAAACGGGCTCGTCCGCTTCGTTGTGGCCGAGGCGCCGGTAACAGACGATATCGACAACGGCGTCGTACCCGAACTTTTGGCGCCAGCGTATCGCCAAGTCCACCGCGCGAACCACCGCCTCCGGGTCATCCCCGTTGGCGTGAAAGATGGGCACCTGGAGCGACTTGGCAAAATCGGTGGGGAAAAAGGTGCTGCGCGCGTCGCGGCTGGCCGTGGTGAACCCGATCTGGTTGTTCACGATGATGTGAATCGTGCCGCCCGTACGATACCCTTCGAGCTGACCCAGGTTGAACGTCTCCGCTACGACACCCTGCCCGTTGAACGCGGCGTCGCCGTGGATCAGGACGGGCATGACCTTTTTGCGGTTTCGGTCGCCCCGGCGTCGCTGGATGCCCCGCGCCTTGCCCTCCACAACCGGATCAACCGCTTCAAGATGACTGGGATTCGCCACGAGCGAAATATGGATCGCCTTGCCCGAGTCGCCGTCGACAAAGGTGAAGCTGTGCCCCAGGTGGTACTTGACGTCCCCGGAGCCACCGTATTCGTGGGGTTGTTCGGTATCGATAAATTTGGCAAAGGTCTCCGCCGCCGGTTTTCGAAGGGCATTCGTGAAGACGTTGAGCCTGCCCCGGTGGGCCATTCCGAGTACGATTTCGAGAAGACCGTGCTGGGCGGCGGAATAGATCAGGTAGTGGAGCGCAGGCACGAGCGCCTCGCTCCCCTCGAGGGAAAAGCGCTTTTGACCCACGAAGTTGGAGTGGACAAAGCGTTCAAAAACCTCGGCCTTGATCAAGTCCTTCTGGAAACGGACCTTCTGCTCCCGGGACCACGTTCGGCGCGAAGCCGAGCCTTCGATGTGATCCAGCAACCAGCGTCGCATAACCCGGTTTTTGATGTGCAGGAACTCGATTCCCAGGGTGGAAAGGTACGTCTCCTTTACCATCGCGATGATGTCGCGCAGGGGCGCCCGGGGAGGATCAAAGAAACCGCCCGTGTCGAACTCCGCATCGAGGTCCGCTTCGGAGAGTCCGAACGCCGAGAGCGAGAGTGTCTCAAAGGCGCCCTCCACGGTGATCCGCATGTAGCGCATCTTGGGGGTTTCGTACGTCCCGAGGGGGTTGATGTTGGCGTACATGGCGGCAACGTCGCGATACGCCCAGATAAGCGCGTCAACGCGTGCCTGTTTCCCATATTCGCCACGCACGGTTACGCCCGAAGGGCGACCGGTGTAGTTGGCGCCGGGCGCGGTGCCGGGCGTGGCGTGGGTGTCGGACGCGCCGGCCACGTCCGAAACGATCTCACCGCCGTTCTCGAGGGCGACGAAATAGGCCGCCCAGGAGGGATCTACCGACCCGGCGTCCTCTCGCCAAGCGGTATACAAAGACTCAAGGTAGCCCGGGTCTGCGTGTACCATTGGCGCCTTAGAGCCGCTCCTTGAGAAGTCCCGGGATCTCGTCCGGTTTGTCCGCTACGGGAACACCCGCCTCCTCGAAGGCCTTCACCTTTGCCTCCGGAGTACCGGTACCACCGCTGATGATGGCGCCGGCGTGTCCCATACGCTTGCCGGGAGGGGCGGTCCGTCCGGAGATAAAGCCGACCACCGGTTTGGTCATCTTCTCCTTGATAAAGGCGGCGGCGTGCTCTTCGTCCTCTCCACCGATCTCGCCTATCACAACGACTCCGCTGGTGTTTTCGTCCGCCTGGAAGAGCTCCAGGGCGTCGATAAAGTTGGTACCGATTACCGGGTCACCGCCGATTCCGATGCAGGTGCTCTGCCCCATACCGGCGCGGGTAAGGTTGAATACCACCTCGTAGGTAAGCGTACCGGAGCGCGAAATAACACCGATGGTGCCCGGCAAGTGAATATGCGCCGGCATGATGCCGATCTTGCACTTCCCCGGCGAGATAAGGCCGGGGCAGTTGGGGCCGATCATCCGCAGTCCCTTCTCCCTGACCAAGTGGTACGCTTCGAGCATTTCCAGAACGGGCACGCCCTCGGTGATGGTGATGATCAGGGGGATCTCCGCCCGGGCCGCCTCCATGACGGCCGCGCCGGCAAAGCGCGGCGGGACAAAGATGACGGTTGCGTCGATTCGCCGCCCCTCCTGCGCCTCGGCCACCGAGTTGAACACGGGTATGTCGTCGAGTTTTTGACCGCCCTTGCCGGGGGTGACACCGGCGACGATCCTGGTGCCGTCACGTACCATCTGACGGGCGTGAAAGGAACCGTCGCGGCCGGTGACACCCTGGACGATTACGTTTGTGTTGCCGTCGATCAGAATACTCATAGCGCCACCACCTTCTGCACAGCTTCGCTGAGTTCATCGTAGGCGGAGAACCCGCCCTCTTCGAGGATCGCACGCCCCTCCTCCTGGTTTGTTCCAACCAGCCGGATGACGAGGGGCACTTTGATGTCGATCTGCTGCGTCGCCATCATGATTCCCCTGGCGATATCGTCACATCGGGTGATACCGCCGAATATGTTGATCAGTATCGCACGGATCTTCTCGTTCCGAAGGATGATCTTGATGGCGTTGAGCACCTTCTGGGGATTTGAACTCCCGCCTACGTCGAGGAAGTTGGCCGGGTTGCCGCCGAATATCTTGATGATATCCATGGTCGCCATGGCGAGCCCGGCGCCGTTTACAATGCAGCCGATATCGCCGTCCATGCTGACGAAGCTCAAGCCGAAGCTCTTTGCGTCGATCTCGTCCCGGCTGTACTCCTCGGGGTTCTTCATCGCCTCGACGTCGTCGTGCTTCATAAGCGCGTTGTCATCGAAGTTGACCTTGGCGTCCAGGGCAACCAGGGTGTCGCCGTCCACAAGGCTGTAGGGATTGATCTCCACCAGGGAACAGTCCTTCTCAACGAACATCTTGTAGAGCCTGTCGACCGTGTCCTTCGCCTGATCGATGAGCACCGGTTTCTCGAACACCTCCTGGAGCACCGGCGCGAGTGCCCCGTGATCGACTCCGTCACGGATATCGATCGGGAACTTATGGATCTTGTCCGGCTCCTCGGCCGCCAGTTCCTCAATCTCCACGCCGCCCTCCTTGGTAACCATGAGGACGATCTTCTTGCTGGTGCGATCCATGATAAGTCCCAGGTAGTACTCTTTCTCGATATCGGCGGCGGTGGTGACGAGGACCTTCTCAACCGTCTCACCCTTGATATCCATGCCCAGGATCGCCCGTGCCTTCTCGACCGCTTCATCGGCGCTCTTGGCAAGCTTGACTCCACCGGCCTTTCCGCGGCCTCCCACCAGCACCTGCGCTTTGACGACAACAAAGCCCCCCATGCGGTCGGCAGCGGGACCGGCGTCCTTTGCATCGGTAATGACTTCCTGGTCCATGACCGGGATCCCGTACGACTTGAAAAGTTCCTTGCCCTGGTATTCGTGTACTTTCATCGGTTAGTTCCTATTTCCCTTCGGCGGTTTCGCGCCCGTCCGCGGCGCGGGCCTTTTTGATCTGTCGCTTTGTGAGATTGATCAGCTTGGTGATCTTGATGTCCCGCGGGCAGACGCGGGTGCATTCGAAGTGGCTTTCACAGGGCCAGACACCGTCGGGCTGATCGAGAATATCGATTCGCTCATCCAGACCCTTGTCACGGCTGTCGTTGACAAAACGAGCCGCCTGGACGATCGCCGCGGGCCCGATAAACTTCGGGTTCTTGTCGAGAATCGGACACGCCGAGTAACAGGCAGCGCAGTTGATGCACTTGGTCGCCTCGTCAAAGAGCGCCCGCTCTTCCTGGGACTGGACAAACTCCTTGCCCGTGGGTTCCGCTTTCGGAACGAAGTAGGGTTTTACCGAACGGAACTTCTCGAAGAAGGGTGACTGATCAACCATCAGATCCTTCTGAACGGGCAGATGGCGCAGCGGCTCCAGCGTAACGGTACCGCCGCTCCTGTCCACTACGTCCTTGAAGAGCGTTTTGCACGCCAAGCGTTCGGCGCCGTTGATTCGCATGGCGTCCGACCCGCAGACACCGTGAGCGCAACTGCGCCGATACCCGAGGGTACCGTCCACGTTGCGGGTGAGATACATCAGCGCGTCGAGAACGCGGTCGGTACGCTTCACCTCGACGTCGTAGTTCTCTAAGCGTGCTTCCCCTCCCCGTTCGGGATCGCTCCGTTGTATCGATAGGGTTACTTTCATGCCTCGTTCCTCCTGCTCATTTCCCTAGTAGACACGGGGTTTGGGTTCCCAGATGCCCAGATCGACGTCCTTGTAGTCGATAACGACGCCGTCGTCGTCGATTGTAGCCATGGTGTGTTTCAACCAATTGTCGTCGTCTCGATCCGGAAAATCACGCCGCGAATGCGCCCCTCGGCTCTCCGTGCGATTCGCCGCGCCGGCGGCGGTCAGGAGGGAAAGATCCAGGAGGCTCTCCAGTTCGAGGATATTCAACACCTCCGCGTTGAATCCGTCGCCGGTGTCCTGCGCCCCGACCTCCTTGAACTCGTCGCGGAGTTCCTGGATTTGTTTTATCGCGTCGTCCATCTCAGCCTGATCGCGGTAGACCCCAACCTGCGTCATCATCACTTCCTGCATGCGCTGGACGATCGGTCCCACGTGGGCGCCGTTTTTCTTCTCCCGGAGGCCGCCGATCTTGGCGCGGGAGGCGTCGGTTGCGTTCGCGAACTCCCGGGGAGCCGACGCTCCGCGTACATACTCCGCGATGTGCCGGCCTGCCCGGCGGCCAAAGACAACCAGATCAACCAAGCTGTTGGTACCGAGCCGGTTGGCGCCGTGAACGGAGACGCACGCGGCCTCTCCGGCGGCGTACAATCCGTCGTAGACCGCGCGCCCCGTGTCGACCCGTCCGTGCGTATCGGTAGGGATACCGCCCATGGCGTAGTGCGCGGTCGGCTGGACGGGCATGGCGTCCACCGCCGGGTCTACATCGAGATAGGTTCGGCAGAAATCGGCGATGTCGGGAATCTTCTTCTCCACCGTCTCCCGTCCCAGGTGGCTGGCGTCGAGCATCACGTAGTCGTCGATCTTGCGGTCACCCCGCATGCCCTTTCCGGCCATGACCTCCGTCATGATCGCCCGGGAGACCATGTCCCGCGGCGCAAGGTCCAGCATCGTCGGGGCGTACCGTTCCATAAAGCGCTCGCCCTCGCGATTCTTCAAGATACCGCCCTCGCCGCGGACACCCTCGGTGATGAGTATTCCCATGCCGAGGATGCCGGTCGGGTGGAACTGGTAGAACTCCATGTCTTCCATGGGGATTCCCGCCCGGGCGAGGAGCGCCGGCCCGTCGCCGGTGTTCGCCAGGGCGTTGGAGGTGATCTTGAACATCCGGCCAAAACCGCCGGTGGCAAAGAGAACCGCCTTGGCCTTGAAGACGTGAAGCTCTCCCGTCTTGAGTTCGAAGGCAACCACGCCGTGCGCCCGGGTTCCCTCCAGAAGAATGTCCACCACGTGAAACTCGTCGTAAAAGGTGACATCGTTCTTGACGCACTGCTGGTAGAGCGTCTGGAGGATCATGTGGCCGGTGCGGTCCGCGGCGTAGCAGGAACGGTGCACGGGTCCCTCGCCGAAGTGGTGCGTATGGCCGCCGAACCGACGCTGGGCGATCGTGCCGTTCTCGAGACGACTGAAGGGGAGCCCGCGGTTCTCGAGGTCGTAGACGGCGCGCACCGCCTCCTCGGCAAGCACCTTGGCCGCGGTCTGGTCCACGAGGTAGTCACCTCCTTTCACGGTGTCGAAGGCGTGCCATTCCGGCGAATCCTCCTCCACATTGCCCAGGGCCGCTCCAATCCCTCCCTGGGCGGCGCCGGTGTGGCTCCGTTGCGGGTAGAGCTTGGAGAGAACCGCCGTCTTCGCCGTTTTGCTCGCTTCGAGCGCGGCGTAGAGGCCCGCTCCGCCGGCGCCTACGATGACCGCATCAAATTCGTGTACCAAGGTTCCAACCTCCATCGTGTTCGGTCTGCAAGGATGTCGAGTGAATCACTAGACAACTATCAACTATAGCATCCACGCAAATCGCACTGCAAATCAGCGCCTCAGCCGGCCCGGTAGAAGGTTTCGAGGGTGGTGACGCCCTCGGCGACCGCTCGCGCCGACCGGTCCAGTTCAGCACGCTCCTTGTCGGTCAGGTCCAGTTCGTAGATGC
>JANQHT010000020.1 GCA_028282545.1 Spirochaetales bacterium | reverse complement strand
AGCGCCGCTGCGACCGTGCGGGAGATGATACGCGCCGTTTCCGCATCGAGCGGGCCCTGGGAGGCGAACGACGCGAACTCGCGAAAGTGGCGAAGGGCGGGGTACACGGCCGGAGGCGGATCGTGAACGGTTCGACCGGAGGTCAGAATTTCGAAGATCGCGCGCCCTGTAGCTCTTTCGATCTGCCTCGCGATGGTAGCGTCACTCCTCTACGCGGGAACGGGCCGTCCGGACCGCTTCCTTGAGATCGGCGAACGCCCCGGCGGCTTCGTCCATACCGTCCAGGACGATTTGCGCGTAGGAGCGATGCACGAAGAGGTGCCGAACCGCCTCACCGGAGCTGTCGTCGCGGTACCGCACGATTTCCGCGATCGTTGTGTCGATGGAGTCTTCGAGTTCCTGCAGGCGTTCGAGCCACCGGGTTCTTACGTCCGGTTCCACCTCAAGGGGCCGCTCCGTGGTGACTGTTCGTGTCTCGGTCTCTATCGCCTTTTCCTCGCCGTCCACCTCGATAAGCGAATCGCTCACACGGCGAACCAGCACACGTTCCGAGTAGGCGTAGTCGTCCTCTTCCCCGTAGAAAAAGAGATCCGTCTCAGTTTCGCGGTCCGATGAGAGTTGTTCAAAATCGGCAATCCAGATGAGGACCTCACTTTCGGCGGGGAACCCTTCGAGGCGGAAGTACTCGTCGCGGTAGACTACCGGTTCTTCTACACTTTCGTCTTCCGTGGCAGAGACGTCCGATTTTAACTCCCCGATGATCTTGCGCAGGCGTTCCCGCATCGCGGCGACCTCAAACCGGCCCGATGTCACGTAGCGATGGATCGCTTCACCGACGATGGTGTTCACCGGTTCGATCTGGTCTTCTCGTGTCCAGAGGCAGTGACGCAGCAGGATCGCGTCAAGGGCGTCCACCTCCGTTCGTCCGTTGAGAAACGCCGACGTTCGTAGGAGGTTCATAGCCCGTTTCCACCGCCGATCGCTTACGACGATTTCGCTCTGCTCTTCGGTGCGGTGGTGCAGGTTGTGCCGCTGGATACGCTCCCGCACGTCAAAGATGAGCGAAGCGATCGCTTCCGGCACGGTGACGTCCAGCGCCTCCGTGCGCCATGTGGAGAGTTCCGACACTGAAAGCCGCAGTTCCTCGGGAACAACGTTGGCCTCCGACGGTGTAGTGTCGGAAATCAGAGAGACAAAGGCGTCGCGGTCCGACACGCCTTTGACGGAGACGCGCAGGACAAACTGGTCTGCCAGCGCCTCCGTGGGGGCCGAATCGTCCGGCAGGATCGCGTCCGAGGCGAGGAGCGTGATCAGTGGAACCTGGACCAGTTGCGTGCCGTTTCTGAATACCCGTTCATCCAGGAGGAGGCTAAGCGCGTTACGGACCATCCCCGCAGCGCTCCACACGTTGTCGAGATACGCAATTTCCGCCTCCGGAAGGTATCCCTGCGTAGCCCGTTCGTAGAGATCGTAATCTCGCAGTTTGGTAACGGAGATGGGCCCGAAGAGTTCGTCCGGAAGCGTCTGTTCGCTGATCACGTACGAGAAGTGGCGGGAGCCGGCTATGGCCTGGGACATCCGCCGCGCAAGCAGCCCCTTGGCTGAACCGGTAGGCCCGTAGAGGAAGACGTTCTCCGCGGAGAGGACCCCCAGCAGCGTGAGCCTGAGGACCTCGTCCCGTTGGTACAGGCCCGTTTCCAATGCGGTAATGAGTTCCGAGATCCGGTCGACGTGCATCGTCCAAATTTGCGCCTGCACTGAACCGGTGTCAAGGGTGCCTGCCGCCCGTGCCTCAGATGTTCTCTGTATGAACGGAGGGCGACGAGTCCTCCGCCAACGCTGTCTCTGTCAAAGGACGGGCTGTCCTCATTTTGGAGATCAGATGGCCGATCGGAGATGAATAGCACCGACCGCGCCCGGAACGAAGAGCAAAACGCGTTTGCACAGCGCAGCGAAGCCCAGCGTTTTGCTCTTCGTTCCACGGCCATCTGATCTCTAAAATGAGAACCGGCGGGCCATGCTGGGTATTGTTGCCCGTGCCTTGCCCGAGCGGGGAGGCGCGCGATACAGTTGCCCATTCGTATGGATACCCTGGTACGTTCCTTTGAGTCCAAGTTCGGCGCTCTGCCGACCCATCGCGTGCGGTCGCCGCTTCGCATCTGTCCCCTGGGCGCCCACGTAGACCACCAGGACGGTAAGGTTACCGGCATGGCTCTGGCGGAAGCGATCGACTTTGTCTTTCGCGCCGATGACTCCGGGTATCTTCGGGTACAGAGTAACGACTTTCCCGACGAAGAGTACTTCCACCTGGACCAAGTTCCGGAGATGATCCCCACCTACTGGGGCAACTACCTTCGCGGCGCCGTCCTGTCGCTCCAGCGGGACTACAAGCTGCACCGCGGCGTGGACGGCGTCATCCGCGGCCGCCTCCCGATCGGCGGCCTGAGTTCCTCCGCAGCGGTCACGACCGCGTACCTCCTCGCCCTGTGCGAGGTGAACGGGATCAGTCCAAGTCAGCGTGAACTGATTGCGTACAGTCACTGGGTGGAGACGGGTTTTATCGGATTGAACAACGGGATTCTCGACCAGTCCGCAAATATCCTCAGCCGCGACGGGCATCTTATGGTGATGGACTGCAGCACCGAGGAGGCGCGCCTCGTCCCGCGGTCCGCTTCGATGCCGCCCTTTGACATCGTTGTCGTCTACTCCGGTATCAGTACCTCGCTTATCCAGACCGACTACAACAACCGGGTGGAGGAATGCAAAGTGGCGGCGTGGACGCTGCAGGAGGCGGCGGGACTGCCGGTGACCCCCTTTTCGCGCGTCAAGATGCGGGACATTCCCCGTGAAGCCTATGAGTCGCACCGGGACGTTTTGGCCGGACGGTTCGCGCGTCGGGCGGAGCACTTCTTTTCCGAACTCGACCGCGTTGATGCGGGCGTCACGGCCTGGGAGCGCGGTGACATCGTGTCATTCGGGAATGCGATGTTCGCCTCCGGCGAGAGTTCCATCGTTAACTACGAAAGCGGCTGCCCGGAGCTCACAACGATTTACACGATCCTGCGGGAGACGCGGGGCGTGTACGGTGCCCGCTTCAGCGGCGCCGGGTACCGCGGTTGTTGTATCGGCGTGTGTGACCCGGCGTACCGTGATTCGATTCGCGAGAGCGTGGCAAAACGCTACCCGGCGGCGCACCGGGACTACGCGGATCGATTTCAGATCCACTTTGTCGCCACCGCGGACGGCGCGGCGGTGGAACCCCTGTGACGGCGATCATCCTGGCGGCGGGATACGCTACGCGGCTCTATCCGCTCACCAAAGACCGGCCCAAACCGCTGCTCGACGTGGGCGGTAGGACGATCATCGATCGCCTGGTGGATGGGCTGGCCGGCGTCCCGGCGATAGATCGGTGCGTTGTTGTGACCAACGCACGATTTTTCCAACACTTCCTCCGGTGGCGTTCCGAACGACTTGAACGCATCGATATCATTAACGACGGAACGTCCTCGAATGAGTCTCGCCTGGGAGCGCTCCGCGATTTGGCCCTGGCGGTGAAGGAGTCAGGGGTGGAAGGGCCGGCCCTCGTGGTCGCCGGCGACAACGTATTTGATTTTGCCTTTGACGGCCTGGTGCGTTTTTTCGACCAGGTGAAGGTGGACTGCATCACCGTCCATCGATTGACCGACCGGGAGGCGCTCAGCCGAACCGGTGTAGTCCAGATGGACCCGGACGATCGCGTGACGGGATTCGCGGAGAAACCCACCCAGCCGGCATCCACCTGGGCCGCGCCGCCGCTCTACGTGTACACCGGCGAGACGTTAAACGGGCGGCTCCCGGAGTTCCTGGCGGGCAGCGATGCGGACGCACCCGGGGCATTCGTTCCATGGCTCCTCGAGCGCGCACCGGTTGCGGCGTACCGGATACCCGGGGAGCGCTACGACATCGGCAACCATGAAAGCTATGCGGCGGCGTGTGAACGCTTTGGCAATCAATACAAGGAGCAGTCGTGAAAGACCACCATCTACACTGGACGGAGATCGAGCGAGACACGGTTCTGGAAGCGAAGATATACCGGATCGACCGCTCCCACCGCCGCGCCGCCGACGGTCGCTCGGCCCATTACTACGTCATGGAATCGCCGGACTGGGCCAACGTGGTGGCGCTCACGCGGGATGAGGCCGGGCGCGACTGTTTTGTCATGGTCCGGCAGTTCCGGCACGGCACGATGAACGTGTCCCTCGAGTTTCCCGGCGGCGTCGTTGATCCCGGTGAGTCACCGCGCGACGCGGTGGAGCGGGAACTGCTCGAGGAGACGGGGTACCGGGCCGAGAGCTTTGTGCAGCTCGGTGCGGTACATCCCAACCCGGCGCTCATGAGCAACCGGTGCTACACCTTTCTGGCCAAAGAAGCGGCGCCGGCGGAGGTACAAAGTCTCGACGCGAACGAGATCATCGATGTGGAACTCGTGCCGGTGGAGGAGTTGGCCGCCGACAGAAGGCGGCCCGAGTTCGATCACGCGATGATGCTCGTCGCGTACCATCTCTTCTGTGAATGGAAGGAGTAAGGCGCCGGCCGGATTCGAACCGGCGAATGGAGGTTTTGCAGACCTCTCCCTTAGCCACTTGGGTACGGCGCCGTGTAGGAGGAAGCTAACAAAACGGGTGTCGTTTGTCAAAGGAGATTGGACGGAGCCGGCACTTCTTGTTCTAGAGATCACATGACCTTTGACCTTGGAGCGCTTCTGTTAGAGCCTGCCTTCGGAACGAAGAACAAAACGCTTGGCTTCGCTGCGCTGCAGAGACGCGTTTTGCTCTTCGTTCCGGGCGCGGCCGGCGCCATACGCCTCAATCGCGTATGCGATCGCAAGAATGAAGACCACGCTCCATCCAACGTGGACAGAGTTGTCGCCCTCCCTCCGTGATGAGAGGTGCTAGGACGCGGCCTCCTCGAACTCCGTTACCATCGATTCGATCTGCGCAAGCGCGCCTTCCCAGAAGGGCTTGCCCGAAATGTCGAATCCGGCCGCCCTTCCCACCGATTCCGCGGAAGAGCGCCCCGTTTCGCGAAGGAGCGCCCGGTAGCGTTCGGGGAATCCCTCCGGTTGTCGCCGATACTCGGCGTATAGCCCCAGCGCAAAGAGCAGGCCAAAGGCGTATGGGAAGTTGTAGAACGCCAAGTCTACGTTGTAGTAGTGCCCTTTGACGGCCCACATATACGGGTGCCGCTTGTCGGGGTCCAAGGCGTCTCCGTAGGTCGCCTCTTGGGCTTCCAGCATGTACTCGTTGAGTTCCCGCGGCGACACCTCGGCCTCTCGCCTGCGCTCCATCAGGCGGCTTTCGAAACGGTAGCGAGAGAGGATATCCACCACCACCTGGGTTGCGCCCTGCAGGTACGACTCGAGAACACGCGCCCGCGCCGCCGGATCGCCCTCCGTCCCGGCGGCCCGCGCCGAGAACACCAGCGTTTCCGAGAAAAGGCTCGCCGTTTCGGCCAGGGTCATCGGGTACTGCCGCTGGAGGGGCGGGAGGTCCCGCAGGACTTCAGCGTGGTACGCATGGCCCAGTTCGTGGGCAAGCGTCGTGACGCTGTCAAAGGATCCATCGAAGTTGGCCAGAATACGCGTTTGCCCATTCTCCGGCATGTCGATGCAGTAGGCGCCGCCGACTTTACCCGTCCGCGGCTCTGCATCGATCCACCCACGGTCAAAGACGCTGTCGGCAAAACTCCCCATCTCGTTCGAGAACGCGGAGAGCTGGTCCACGATGAACGACCTGGCCCGACTGTAGCTCCATTCGTCACCCCCCTCGCCTAGAGGCGCGAAGATATCGTAAAAGGCGAGCCGGTCGAGACCGAGGGTTCTCGCCTTCGCCTTCAGGTAGCGTCGAAAGAGCGGGAGTGAATCCTCCATCGAATCTACCATGTTCGTTAGCGTCACCGGTGTCATGCGAGCCTGGGCGGTGGAACGGGCCAGTGTGGATTCCCAGCCGCGGCGCCGGTTGAGGACGTCGGAGAAACCCTTCACACCGTTGAGGGCAAAGGCGAGGGGAACCTCGACCCGCTTCCACGCGTCAATCTCGAGTTCGTACGCCTTCCGCCGGACATCCCTCTTGCCGACCTTCGCGAGAGCCCGGAGTTCAACAACGCTCCTCCTTTCGCCGGTGGCGTCGTCCCAGGGAGCCGTCAGTTGCGATGAAAGGGTCGACTGGAGCCTCGACCACGCGTCTCCGCCGGCGCGGTTGAGGTCCGCCGCGAGCGTCTCTTCCGCCACCGACATCTGGCGGCGCTGCTCTTTTATCTCTTCCGTGAGGATGTACCCGTACAGGGAGAACCGTTTTTCGCTGCCCAGTTCATCCATCGACGTCGACAGCGACGCCAGGGCGTTTCGAAAGGCCACGCGCGCCTCGTTGATGGAAACGGTGAAGTCGGTCACGGCATTCAACGCCGCCGCGGCTTCTTCACTCCCGGTCTCCACGGAGTAGCGGCAATAGCAGTACGACTCCAGGTTTTCGTAGAGCGACGAAATCGCATTCACCAGACGTAACGCCTCTTCCAGCCACGGTCCATCGTCTGCGTCGCGTTCCCCCGGAGTACAGTGATCGATCAGTCCGGTAATCGCCCGCCGAAGTTCTTTTTTCGCGACGGTGAACGCTTCGCTGTCGTACCCGGGGTAGATCGACTCGAGTTCCCACCGCGGAAGTGCGCTGTTATTCGATCCACCCGGCATTGGGGTCCTCCCAATCGTGGATCTCCTTTGGCGCGAAGAAGAGGGCAACCTCTCGCTCGGAACTCGCCGGAGAGTCCGAAGCGTGAATGATATTCTGCCGTGTGACCGCCGCGAAGTCGCCGCGGATCGTTCCCGGCCGGGCGTCTTCCACTTTTGTGGCGCCCGCCAGTGTGCGAACCCGGGAGATAGCGCCGTCGCCTGCAACAACCATCGTAACTACCGGTCCGGAGGTGATGTACGAGATCAGATCGGGAAAGAAATCGCGCTCTTTGTGCTCGGCGTAGTGCTCGCGCGCCAACCCCTCGTCAATCGACATCAACTTCATGGCAATGACGCGCAAACCCTTTTGCTCGATCCGGGAAATGACGTGTCCGGCGATGCGCCGTTGCAGCACGCCCGGTTTTAGCATGACAAATGTCCGTTCCATACGCCAAAGTATGATCTTCTTCGAGTCATTGGCAACATCTGCGCTCCGTGCTTTACTGATTCAATGATGCACGGCGGCGCCCTGCTGACCGATCTCTATGAGCTGACGATGATGCAGGGCTATTTCCGGCACGACATGCACCACCGTGCCGTGTTTGACATGTTTTTCCGGCGGCAACCGTTCAACGGTGGGTACGTTGTGGTCGCGGGCCTTGAACCGCTCCTTCGCGCCCTGGAGGCTCTGCACTTTTCCGCAGACGACATCGCTTATCTGGACTCGCTGGGAATGTTCGATCGCGATTTTCTCGACTATCTATCGGAACTTCGTTTTACCGGCGATGTCTGCGCGATGCCGGAGGGAACGATCGCCTTTCCTCATGAACCGCTCCTGCGTGTTCACACGACGATCCCGGAGGCGCAACTGATCGAAGGCATGCTCCTGAACACGATCAACTTCCAGACGCTGGTTGCCACCAAGACGGCTCGCATCTATCTGGCTACCGGTAAGGGGAGCGTTGCGGAGTTCGGCCTCCGCCGGGCGCAGGGAAGGGACGGCGCCCTCAGCGCCAGCCGCGCCGCTTTTGTGGGCGGTGCATCGACAACCAGCAATACTCTCGCGGGTAAGACGTACGGCATTCCCGTCACGGGAACGATGGCCCATAGCTGGGTCATGGCGTTCCCGGACGAACGAACGGCCTTCGAGCGCTACGCGGATCTCTACCCGGACAACGCCATGCTGCTGATCGATACGTACGATTCCCTCGGAAGCGGTATCGAGAACGCTATCGCTGTGGGGCGCGCCCTGAAGTCACGGGGCAAACCCGTGGGGGTCCGTCTCGACAGCGGCGATATAGAGTACCTCAGCAAGGAGGTCCGCCGGAGACTCGACGAGGCCGGGCTGGAGGACGCGCGTATCGCCGTGAGTAACGAACTCGATGAGAGCATCGTTCACCAACTCGTGAGCGTTGACTCACCGATCGATCTCTGGGGCGTCGGTACGCAGTTGGTTACCGGGGGCAGCGATCCGGCGCTGACCGGTGTGTACAAGCTTGCCGCCAAGGAGAAGCGCGACGGCACCTTCGAACCGACCATGAAGGTGAGTGACAACCCCGAAAAGGCGACAAACCCGGGGATCAAGCAGGTACACCGCTTCTACGATCGCAACAACAGCCCGATTGCCGATCTGGTCGCCCTCGACGATGAAGAGATAACCACGGGCCGGCCCTACACCTTCTACCATCCCGCTACGGACTACCGGAAGTTCCGCCTCGAGCGGTACCACCGGATCGAGCCGCTCCTTCAAACGGTGATGCACAGCGGCGAGATCGTCGGGGAGCTTCCATCGCTCGAAGCGATCCAGGACCGGGCGCGACAGGGGCTCGCCACGCTGGATGAAACGTACAAACGAATCATCAACCCCCACATCTACAAGGTTTCGATCAGCAAGCGAATCAAACGGATCAAGCAGGAGTACCTTCGAGAGTACATTCTCGAAGAGGAATGACCGCAACGGCGTAGCACAGCAATCCGGAAAACCCGTATAGTCGCCGCAATGACGGGACACGATACGGTACAGCCACCCAACCTCAGGAACCTCATTTCGATTGCGCTGCCGATGATTGCGAGCCAGGCCTCTGAGACGATCATGCTCTTCGTGGACCGGCTCTTCCTCTCATTCCTTGGCAAGGAGCACATCGCCGCTTCCATGAGCGGCGGTCTTTCCGCCTTTGTCTTTTCCGCGCTCTTCGCGGGTATCGTCGGCTACACCAACGCTCTTGTGGCGCAGTACTACGGCTCCGGCAATCGAAGTCGCTGCGTGGAAGCGACGATGCAGGGTGTCTACCTGGCCGGGGCGTTTGTGCCCTTCCTCTTTGCGGCGATCCCGCTGGTCCGCGTACTTTTTGTTGCCGCCGGACACACGCCGGGGCAGGTGGACCTGGAGTTTCGCTATTTCAGGATTCTCATGGCGGGCAGCTTTCTCGTTCTCTTCCGCCAGGCCATGGTGGGGTTTTTCTTAGGGATAGGGAAGACGCGGGTGGTGATGTTCGCCAACGTGGTCGGCATGTTTGTCAACGTACCGATGAACTACGTACTCATCTTCGGTGCCTTCGGGCTTCCCGCCTACGGTATCGAAGGTGCGGCCATTGGAACGGTCTGCGGGAGTGCCACGATTCTCGCGGTACTGATCGTCGCATTCGCTCGTCACGAGTTTGTACGGAGCCGTCCACCGGAAACGTCCTTTCGCCTGCAGGGAACCCTTATGCTGCGTCTGGTCAAATTTGGATTGCCGGCCGGCATGGAGCTGTTTTTGAACGTTCTCGCCTTCAACGTGTTTGTTCAGCTCATGCATTCGATGGGGCCCGAGGTCGCCGCGGCAGTGACGATCACGTTCAACTACGACATGGTGGCGTTTATCCCCATGA
>JANQHT010000156.1 GCA_028282545.1 Spirochaetales bacterium | reverse complement strand
TGTAACTCGCAGTACATGGCCAACCCGGACCGCGTTGGACTCGATCAGCTTAGTTCGAACCTCATCGAGAAGGAACCGGAGAAAAAGCGGATCATTGGCACCGTGCTGTTCGACGATGTCGCTCGAAATCGCGAGCATTGTCGTCCGAACCGGCCGCCACCCAGCCGCACAAAGGCGGACGAGCGGTTCCGAATACAACGAACGACGATATCACCAGAGCCTGGAATACCAGACACCTGACGAGATGTACGAGTCATTCCAGATAGAAGGATCCAATAGCGGCATGACCACGGTTGATTCCTCCTTAATCTATTGTTGCGCTTATTTCACAAAAAAAAATTGACAGATACTCCTTTGGGTGAGAGAATGTGAGACAAGATATACTATTCATATGGTATGAATAGTATTTTATCAGGTTCGCCCCTGGCCGGCCCGCGGAATAGGTCACCAACACCGAAGGGGGGAAAGCGGCGTGAGGCTCGACCGTATTATGGCTAAGCTCAGTAGACCTCCGAACGTAGTTGTCTTCTTTACCGACCAACAACGGTGGGATACAACAGGCCTTCATGGGAACCCTGACTCCCCGACTCCGAACTTCGACGCGTTAGCGAAAAAGGGAACCGACGTCCACCGGTCATTCACCTGCCAGCCGGTATGCGGGCCAGCAAGATCGTGTCTTCAAACCGGGCTGTACGCCACCCAGACCGGCGTATTCCGCAATGGAATCGGACTAAAGCCAGGAACTGTTAATCTGGGAGCGAGATATCAAGAGGCAGGATATCGAACTGGTTACATAGGGAAATGGCATCTGGCTGCGGATGTTGTGGGCCCCGTACCCGCCGACATGCGCCAGGGCTACGACTATTGGCTTGGGTCAAACCTTCTTGAGTTCACTTCACTCCCCTATGGCACCACCCTATACGACATCAATGGCGAGCCGGTTCCTCTGCCAGGCTATCGGATAGATGCGTTGACCGATGTAGCGATACGAAAGATCACAGATTGGAAGGAAGATCCGTTCTTCCTCATGGTTTCCTATCTTGAGCCTCACCAGCAGAATCAATGGGACAGTTTTCCAGCGCCACTCGGATACGAGAAGGCGTACTCGACCGCAGCGATTCCGGCTGACCTTACAAGCTTGCAAAGCACAGCCCTCTCCCACTACCCCGGGTACATCGGGATGATCAAGAGACTTGATGAAGCCCTGGGAAGGATACTTGAGGCGCTGATTAGCTTGGGTTTGGTGGAGAACACCATCCTCCTATATACCTCCGACCATGGATGTCACTTTAAGAGCCGGAATGCTGAGTATAAACGCTCCGCTCATGAGAGTTCGATTCGTGTTCCGACAGCCTTTTTGGGGCCGGGTTTCAACGGTGGCGGGCGCATCGAACAACTCGTGAGTCTTATCGATATTCCCCCTACTCTTCTCGATGCTTGTGGCATGGAAGTACCTGAAGAAATGGAAGGCCGTTCGATCCTGCCGCTGCTACGTGGCGAAACGGACGATTGGCCGTCTACGGTCTTCTTTCAGATAAGCGAGGATATCGTTGGCCGGGGAATCAGAACACGCCGATGGAAATACGCCGTAACTGCGCCCGAGGCTGATCCCTGCGATGAATCGGCAGCGGAACGCTACGAAGAGGCATTCCTCTACGATCTCAAGTCCGATCCCCACGAACTTGTCAATCTTGTTGGGCTACCGTCACACGAGGAATTACGGAAACGGCTACGCGAGTTGCTCCTGTCCTGGATTTATCGCATTGAAGGGCATGCGCCGGAAATCCAACCATCGGAGTCAGATGAGAGAGCGTCTTCCGATACCATCCAGATGTGGGGACTCGGACAGAGAGAGGTCTTCTCATCGGAAATGCCCGACTTCTAATAGTAAAGGAGGCTGACGGAGAAAGAAGCTACCAGGAATGGTCAATGGGTCTGCGTTGCAGACTTGGCAAATATGGAAAAAGGAGAGGTGGCGTTATGAGACGAGTAACCCGTTTCTTTGTTGTCCTGTCGGCACTCACGGTCGCACTTGGTGGCAACATGGCATTCGGCTCCGGAACCCAGGAGAGCGACGGAGAGAAACAAGTAGAGTCAATCTCTGTTGTCATGCCTAGGATAGCCGTTAGCAGGGGCTATCCTGATCTGGTTCCCATCTACGAGGAAATGACCGGCATCGACGTGGAACTACTTATGTTACCGGAAAAACAGTACGAGCAGAAGGTGATGCTCGAACTCGGCCGTGGCGGTAGTGCCTATGATGTCGTGTGGGCCGGTCTTGCCGCGGCTCAGAAGTATGCTGCCGAGGAATGGATAGAACCACTGGATCCGTACATAAACAACCCGGAGTTGACGGATCCGGAAGAGTTCGATTTTGGTGATTTCCTTCAAGGCGCCGTGGGGATGTTCACCTTCGGAGGAAATATCTACGGCTTGCCCGCAATGAATGCGACAGTGATCATGTACTACCGAACAGATGTGTTCGAAGAGCATGGCATTGACTCGCCGCCGGAAACATTCGCGGAACTCATGGAAGTGTCTCGAAAGATCCATGGGGACGACATCGCCGCCGTCGCCATGCGTGGTTCACGCGACAGATACGGGGTGATGTGGCCGTTTCCAATGATTGCCCACTCCTTCGGAGCACGGTTCGTCAAAGACTATCCAGAGGACATGCATCCGACGGTTGATTCGCCTGAGATGATTGAAGGCGCTGAGTACTATGCCGAACTTCTCCGCAACTATGGCTTCGATGGTGTAACGACCGCCCACTTTAGCGAGGTAGTCGCAGCCTATCAGCAAGGCAACGCAGCGATCGCCATCGACGGGGCTCCGCTGGTTGGAACCTTCCTCGATCCCGAGCAGTCTGTCGCAGTGGGAAAGACAGGGTTCGCTCCCGTTCCCAGAGGGCCCGCCGCGCACTGGCCGCCCGCAAACGGACACGCCCTCACGATCCCTGTAGGCTCCGAAAAGAAGGAAGCGGCTTGGGACTTCATAATGTGGGCGCTCTCGAAGGAAACACAACTGAAGAACGGTCTGGATAATACCGAGACTGCGTTGACGCGCAAATCGGTGATCAACGACCCGGAGTATCAGGAGAAATTTGACTACGGAAACGGCGCATACCTGGAAGCCCTTAACGCGACGTTCGACTCACTTAAATCCTATTACTGGCCTATTGTCCCAGAATGGAGAGAAGCCGAAGACCATGTGTCAATCGCGTTGTCGGAGGTCCTGACGGGCGTCAAGGATGCGGAAACTGCTCTGAGAGAAGCCAACGAAGCAATGTACGAAGTATTCCGGGACGCGGGGTACTACGAAGAGTAGCCGCGCTAAAGAGCAAAGCCTTATACGGTTGTACCGGAAGGGGGCTCATGCCCTCTTCCGGTCTCGCCCGATGCGAGCTCAATTGCACACCAAAGAGGGAATAAGTGAGACGCATTGACTACCTATTTGTCACTCCGGCGCTTCTCATACTAATCGTACTCATCGTCATTCCATTCCTGACGGTGTTCGAGCAAAGCTTCACGGATGCTGATACCTTCACATTTGAAAGAGGAGATTGGGTTGGGGCGGCGAACTACTCGCGGCTCATAAAGGATCAGCGATTCTGGAATTCGATTCAAGTAACACTACTGCTTTCCATTTCCACGGTGGTTCTGCAAATGCTTTTCGGATTTGCACTTGCATTGCTATTGTGGAAACCAGGTCATCTGGTTGGTCTGGCCCGCGGACTTGTTCTTGTTCCAATGGTATTGCCGCCGGTAGTCGTCGGAATTCTTTGGCGCATGTTCTTCCAGCCGACGCTTCCCGGGGTCAACTATCTGCTTCAACTGATCGGAATTGCGGGGCCCGATTGGTTTGGGAACACGTGGTCGGCCCTGGCTGCGATAATCTTGGCCACAACTTGGCAGTGGACACCTTTTGTGTTCCTTCTGCTGCTCGCGGGCCTTCAGGCGCTTCCGATCTCGCCGTATGAGTCCGCGACCATTGATGGTGCCGGAGCTCTTCAAAAGTTCGGGTATATCACCCTACCCCTACTGCGCCGAATACTTGTATTTGTAGCGATATATCGGCTCGTGGAATCCTTCAGAATATTTCCAATCGTCTACGTGATGACGAGCGGAGGGCCGGGCAGCACAACCGAACCGGTTAACTTTTACATCTGGATTCAGGCCTTCAACGCTTACAAAATGGGATATGCCGGCGCCCTGGTGATGGCAACGCTCATTCTTCTGGGGTTAGTGGCAGGTATTATGATCATCTACGGCAAGCGATCGGAGGTGATCGCATGATGTCTCGCCATGTAGTCGCGAGAAAGGCTCGAGCCGTCCTGAGGCTATTTCTTATCCTTGCCGTTCTCGTTGTTTCTCTCTTTCCGATCTATTGGTTTGCCACAATATCACTGAAAAGTCAGAAGGAAGCCTTCAAGACTCCACCGGATTGGATATTTGTTCCCACCTTTGAGCACTATCAGGGCTTATTCACTGGACAAGTTGATTTTCCTCTATATTTTGCGAATAGCATCCTGATTGCATTCGCATCCACGGCGTTGGCGCTCGTAATCGGCGTTTCCGCTGCCTACTCTCTTTCAAGAGCTCACTTCCGAGGACGCAACGGTATTCTGGTCTCCGTTTTGGCCTCCCGAATGGTTCCTCCAATGCTGTTTGTGATTCCCTACTACCTGTTCTTCGCAAAGTACGGACTTATCGATACAAGAATTGGCCTAATCGTCGTCTTTCTCCAGTTCAACTTGACGCTCGCAATATGGAGTATGAGAGCGTTTTTCGACGATATTCCTCTCGATCTCGAAGAGGCTGCGTACATTGATGGCGCAAGTGATTTGCAGGCTTTCGTAAGAGTCGTACTTCCGCTTGCGACTCCGGGCATGGCGGCGACTGCAGTCCTGTGCCTGATCCTATCATGGAACAATTTCGTGTACGCGTTGCTTCTCACGCAGTCTAAGGCGATGACGGCACCGGTTGCGGTCGTCATATTCGCGTCGCACGAAGCGGCTGAGTGGGGAATAGTGGCGGCCGGCGCAATTGTACTGACAGTTCCCGTCATTTTCTTCGTGTTTCTTGTGCGTAGATATCTTGTGGTAGGGCTACTCGGAGGAGCAATAAAGGAATAAGGGCGAACCAGGATTTGGACACTGGAGCGTATCGTATGAAGGAGGCAAACAATTGTCACACAATCGGAGATTTCACTATTCACTACCGACGAACATCGCGTTTGGACCAGGAGTGATTTCCGAATTATCACCACTTCTTAAAAAACAGAGAGAGAGCGTTGGCAGGGTACTCGTGGTAACCATGAACGGTATTCCCGCAAGTGAGAATGTTATTCGGGTCATAGCTGATGCCGGCTTTGAGTACACCCTGTTCGAAGACGTCGAGCCGAATCCATCCACAACTACGGTGGAAAAGGCCGCAAGCGCCGCGAGAGAATCCAATTGTGACCTCGTGGTAGCTGTAGGCGGCGGCAGTGCAATGGACACGGCGAAAGCAGCTGCCTTGGTCGCAACCAACGGAGGCAAGGCTTGGGATTACACGGTTGAAGTGCAAAACGGGCTGGTTGAACCGGAGAAAAAAGTACACCCAATAATCGCCGTACCGACAACCGCCGGTACCGGGGCAGAAGTAACACAAAACTCCGTCCTCACGAATCCGGAAACCCAGCAGAAGAGCCCCATACGATCCCTTGCGATTTGCCCTCAGTATGCGTTCGTCGATCCGGAGCTCACCGTCACAATGCCTAAGAACGTCACCGTGGCCACCGGATTCGACGCATTCACTCACGCCTTTGAAAAAGTAGTAGGGCCGGACTCCTTCCCCTACATTGATGCTATCGCGATAGACGCAATGACAACTGTCGTTGACAACCTCGAGCCGGCGGCGACCGAACCCCAGAACATAGAAGCTCGTAGCGCGTTACACTGGGCCGGCACACAAGGTGGTCTTTCGGTCCTCGCCGAGTCCTGGGAGTCGGCTCTGCACGTATTCTCACTGCCCCTTTCCGGCGTGGCAGGAATACCGCATGGAGAAACACTCGCGCTTACGATGCCGGTAGTCCTCAGGAAACTGACCGAAATCAGGCCGGAAAGAGTCGCGTTGCTGTCGGGCGTGTTCTCGAACGACGGCGGGCCCGTGAAGAGAGCCTCTGTCACCGCCAAATGCGCATACGTCGAGAAGCAGATGCTTGATTGGCTGAACAGACTTGGCCTGAGCTTGCGCCTCGCCGACTACGGATTGTCAGAAACAGATATCGACAAGCTGGTCGCCGGGGTAAACTTCAATCGATTGAACGCGTCCTGGGAACGCGAAGTGAATCGGGACGAGGTTAAGTCGCTCTATGCGGAGCTTATTTGAAGCTCCGCTCAGAAAGACGTCCGGAAATTGCGTTGCGGCTTGCTAGCCTGGGACAAACAGGCCATCTTATAGGCAAAACTGCACTTGGAAATGCATGCCGATTGGGGGATCCGTCCAGTGGTTCGGAAGCCGCAGAAGACCGTAACGAGAGAGCGACTCGAAGCCATGATCTCTGAACTCGAGCGTCAAGAAGTACGCAAGCTCCCTCCCGAATCAGAGTTGATGCAGCTTCTCGATGTTGGACGAAACACTCTTCGAGGAGCCGTCGGAGAACTGGAGCAGGAAGGCCGTATAGAGAGAATTCAGGGCAAGGGAACCTACATCTCCCTTCGGCAAGATGTACTACGGTTTGCCAACTGGATGGCTGCCGAGACTCCGAGTCCGGATGCACTTCCTCGCGTCATTGAGGGATTTCACGCGATTAATCCGACAACCCTAATCGAAAGCGTTGGCCTACCTTATCGTAACTACTTGAGCGGAATGCAAGGGCTCATTCGAGATCACGAAACACCGGACGTCCTCCTCCTCACGCCTTACTGGCTACAGCAACTCCATCGAGCCGGGGTCTTGCGGTCGCTTGATGATCTGGTGTCCCCGGAAAACGTAAATCGTAGATACACGAATGACATCGAGGCTTGCAGAGACAAGGACAAATTGTACGCCCTGAACTGGACACTGGCTCCACTCGTTCTCTACTACAACAAGCACGTAATGAGACAAGCGGGGCTCGACCCGGAACGACCACCAAGAACTCTTGAGGAGTTGGAGCAGACAGCCTGCTACGTGCAAGACAACACGGATGAACGAACCTACGGTATATGCCTGCCTTTCGACCCCTATGAACCTAATTTCATGTGGCTCTATGTTTTTCTTCTTTCTTTTGAGGGTGGCTTCACCGACGCAGTCGGGAATATCATCATTGACGGCGATAGGAATCGAAATGCTCTTCAATGGCTGCGGTCATTGGTGGCCCGAGCCGGTACCCCGACTCGAAAAACGGTTCATGACACAAGGATTCTCTTTTCAACGGATCATGTTGCCTTCATTATCGATGGGCCTTATGGTCGGGCGTTTTACCGAAGCATAGGAAACAAGGAGTTTGGAAAAGACTACGGAGTGCATACGGTACCAGTAGGGACATCGAATCGTTCAGAGACGGTGCTTCTAACACACGCTCTGGCCATATCGAATCAGTGTCACCATCCTGACAAGGCGTACAAATGGATCGAGTACCTTACCACGAACCGCGAAGTTGCAGAGGTTTACTTTGGGGAGACCGGTCTCGTACCGGCTGTACGAAACGTTCTCCATGATCGGTTTTTCACTGAAGACGAGTTCGCGGGCACGCTTATACAGCAGATAGAAACGGCCGGCATTGGACCCGTGCGTCACGAGCTTTTTGGCCCGTCCCTCCCATTCATGATGCAAGTCCTATCCGAAATCGTCCTTGGCGAACGCGAGTTGGATGAGGGCATGACTTTTCTTAACTCCATCCTGGAAATCATTGCTCGGTCTCGTTCCATGTTGGCGTAGGTGCTCTCCCATTTTGCGAAGCAACAGACGCCTTGGCAGGCAATCCTGAGAACCCCTTTCTCGTTGCGTTTGCGCTTGCGTTGACTGACACGGTCAGCCTTCGTGTGTGGTGGTTCGCCCATCGATCACGCCACCGGATTTCTTCGCAGCCACGTGTGGCGTGAATCTGCTCTTCCGCGCTGAGGTGACGATCAACCGGCTGTTCGAGCGGGAAGAGCTGGTGAAGAAACAACGTCGTCATCGACGGCTGCATCCCGGGTGTCCACAGAGCAAGGCAAGCGAACCGAACGACATCTGGGCGGCGGGATGCACAAAAACGTAACGAGCCCTTAAGTTGGGCTCCAGCCCGAGTTCTTCGATCGCTTCAAAAAATCGTTACACGTCTTAAAGAATGTTACGATTTACGGCTTTTTTTATCTGCTGTTAGGCTTAACCATCTATATCAGTTATGGGGGGTATGACGATGAAACGGTCCATTGTGACTATAGGAACCATCCTGCTCGTTCTCGGTAGCGCGTTTGCAGGGGGCTCCGGGGAACAACAATCCGGGGTTGCCACCCTTCGCTTTGCGACAACCTGGGGCGCGGCGGATTCCAAAGGCACCTACTTTATTCCGATGCTGGAGGCGTATCGAGCGGAGAACGCAGATAGCGTCAATTTGGTCGTCGAAGAGTACGGCAGCGACGACATGGTCACCAAGATCACCGTCGAGCTGGCAAGCGGCGAGTTACCGGACATTTTCTCCTACTGGGGCGGCATTCAGCGCCTGGGACCACTGGTCGAGGGAGACGCCCTTCTCGATATGAACGAATACTTTGCGGTAACGTCGGTAGTCTCTCGAGAGGATTTTACCCAGGCGGGTATTAACCACTTCACCATCGACGGGACCCTTCGGGGCATTCCCATGGAGGCAAATGTCGCGGCCTTTGTCTGTAATCGCGAAATGTTTGAACAGTTCGGTCTGGACTTTCCGGCAACCTACGAGGATATGCTGGAGGTCGGACGGGTCTTCCGAGAGAACGGTATTATTCCCTTTGCAATGGCCAGTAACGGCGGAAATCCGTCGCACTTCTGGTTTAGTGAAATGTACAAGCAGTTTCCCGGAGGGCTGGAGGAGATTCGCGATCTTCCGAACAGCCGCCGGTTTGCAACAGAAAACGCCCTTCGGGTGGCACAAATCATTGATGAAATGAGACGAAACGAGATGCTCCCTGCGGATACGGTCTCCAACGGAGCGTGGGGTCCTGCATTCGCCCTCTATAACGAGGGTCGGGCGGCAATGATCTATACCTACCCGTGGATGCTCGGATCGATGGATCAACAGATGCAGGACAAGTCGGTAGTGATCGACGTTCCGGAGCTACCCGGCGCCACGGAATCCCCTGCGAGCTTCATTAGCGGCTTCGCGACCTTTGGTTTCGTAGTAAACCGAGCCTCCTTCGAGGATCCTGCAAAACGAGAGGCGCTCATTAGCTTCATGGATTTCATGATCTCGGACGAGATGTTTAACGAGTTGATGCAAGGCGGCTTGATTCCAACCAAAGCCTACGATATGCCGGTAGATGCATTTAACGATGTTATGCAGCAGACGCTGCGCCACTATCAGGATAGGCCGCAGACAACGAGCCATTTTTGGCAGATGCACGATCCTGCTGTGGCCAACGCGTTTAAAGCCGCGCTTGATGAACTCTATGCCGGCATTATTACTCCCGAGGACTTTGTCGACCAGGTGCAGACAGCCTTCGACGAATCCGACATGTAGGGATCACACTATTAGGATCTCCGTCCGTGGTTGGACGGGGATCCAATGTGCAACAGAATGATTTTAACCGTCGAAAAACAGAAAAGAGTAGCGGCGTGGGCTTTTCTGCTCCCGGGTCTTGCAGTCTATGTACTCTTTGTCGTCGGTCCGTTGCTCTTCTCCTTCTATCTCAGCGTGGTAAAATGGAATGGGGTCGGGCCGAGAACCTTTGTCGCGCTCGAAAACTTCTTGCGGCTGTTTACCTCAAGCCAGTTCATAACGTCGTTCTGGAATACGATTAAGCTCACCGGCGTATCGGTAGCTATACAGATACCGACCGCCTTGGTCCTGGCATTTCTTCTCTATCGTAGTACTCACGGCACGAAGTTCTTTCGGGCCTTAATATTCCTTCCGGTGGTTATTTCCCCCATCGCTATTGGTTTTATGTTTACCATCTTCTATAACAGCGAGCTGGGGCTGCTCAACACGGTGTTGGATACCCTGGGGCTTGCCGCTCTCAAACGCCAGTGGCTATCGGACCCCGATGTGCTCCTCGGAGCGGTCATGGCGCCCCAAGTGTGGCAGTTCATCGGCCTGCATATGGTCATCCACTTTGCGGCTCTGCAGACCATACCCGAGGAGATTTTCGAAAGCGCTCATATGGACGGTGCATCCGGCCTGCAGGTCTTTTTTCGCCTGGTTATTCCCCTGCTGTGGGAGGTAATTCAGATTACCCTCGTTCTCTGTGTTACCGGCTCCCTCAAGTCCTTCGGCCATCCGTGGATCATGACCCAAGGGGGCCCGGGGGTCCGGTCCTCCTATATGACGGTTTTAATGTTTCGCGTTGCCTTTCTCGAACGAAATTTCGGATTCGCCAGCGCGATTACCACGGCGATAGTAGTGATGGCCCTGCTCTTTACCGTGGTATTTCGGAGAGTGACACGCCGTGAATCAGTTGAGTATTAGTCCCCGCATTTCGGTCCGATCTTTTCTACGCTACGGGGTGTTGGCCCTCTTTGCCCTGGCGGCGTTCTACCCCTTCTTTTGGATTCTCTTAAGCTCTCTCAAGGACAACTTTGAGGTCTACTCCAACGCCTTTGGCCTTCCGACTCTCTGGAAGTTCGAGAACTACGCTACTGCATGGGCCATAGGCGACTTCGGCATAAACTTCTTTAACAGCTTGGTGGTCTCCTCGCTTTCGACCCTGCTGGTGGCTCTTCTCTCTGCAATGGCGGCCTACTCGCTTGCCAGAGTCCGGCCACGTCGAAGCATCTACCTACTTATGACCCTCGGCATTATGATCCCGATTCACGCCCTGTTGATACCGACCTTTGTGCTGGTACGCAGCCTGGGAATTATGAACACCCGACTTAGTCTGATTGTGGTATACGGCGCGACAAATACATCGCTCTCTGTCTTTATCCTTGTGGGATTTATGCGCGGCATCCCTCGAGCTCTCGAAGAGTCCGCATTAATCGAGGGCGCCTCCTGGTACCGTATCTTTTTTTCGATCATTCTACCGCTCTCCAAACCGGGGTTGGCCACCATTGGCACCCTCACCTTTCTCAATGCGTGGAACGAGTTTGTCTATGCCACGGTGCTTATCGCAAATCCGCTGTTACGAACGATCCCTCTGGGCATCGCCTCGTTAAGAGGCCAGTACTTCACGGACTACGGGATTATGTGTGCCGGCCTTGCAATAGCGATTGTGCCGGTGATGTTGCTCTTTGTCCTGTTCCAGGAACAGGTGATAAAAGGCATGGCGGCCGGAGCCGTAAAGGGGTAGCCGGGATCGTAACCGACCGTCAGCGGCGATAGGCCCCAGGAGTGACCCCGACTACCTCCCTGAATACTCGGCAGAAGTAGTTGGCACTTCCGAAGCCCACCAACCGCGCCACGTCCTTTATACGCAGCTCGGGCTGACGCAGCAGATCCATCGCAACGCCGATGCGGAACTCCGTCAAATAGGCGGAGAAGGTCTTTCCGACTACTCGGTGAAACTTGTCGGAGAAATAGGCCTCGCTCATAAAGACCCGTCGAGCGATGTCGCTCGAGCCGATCGTCTCTGCATACTGGTCAGCTACCAGATCGACCGCCTTTTGAATTCTGGGATCGTCTACGACGCAGTCCGTTGGCCCGGGTTTTCGGCGATCCTTCCAGTGGACGATCTCCCTAAGGCGGGAGATATTTGCCTCGAGCTCTACCCTATTCTCACTCTCCTTTTTTTCCTTCGCAATATCATCTTTGGCACGGACCATGATCTCCAGCAGTTCCTGTTCTTCGATCGGTTTGACCAGGTAGCCGGACACCCCATATTCAATCGCCTGTTTCGCATAGGCAAACTCGTCGTACCCGCTAATGATCACGATTTTTGTATCCATCGACAGCTCTCTGACCGCCTTAATAAAGTCGAGGCCGTTAACCCCGTGCATTCTAATGTCAGTCAGCACGATGTCCGGAGTGGTCACCCGCACCAGCCGCATCGCCTCTGCACCGTCCGATGCCTCTCCAAGAATACGAAAGCCGAGGGAGTGCCAGGGAAGAATATTGCGTAGCAGAGAGCGAACCCATTTTTCGTCGTCAACAATGACAAAGCCGACCATACGTTCTATACACTCCCCTCGGGGACGGGAATCCGCAAGGAGACGACGGTTCCCTCTCCCAACTCACTGTCAATGCCCAGCCCGAACTGTGCCCCGAATGCATATTTTAGACGGCGGTCCACATTCACGATCCCGATTCCCGGGCCGTATTTCGGTTCTCCCGGCTCGTCGCTGCCATTGCTCATCCTTGACCGTAAAGCAGAAACCGTCTTGGTCGGCATTCCGGCACCGTTATCTATGATCCGTAGAACCACCGTGTCGCTCTGTCCGATAGCCTCCACTCGAACAAGGCCGTGCCTGCGGCTCGGCTCGACGCCGTGTACAAAGGCGTTCTCCACAAGGGGTTGGAGAAAGAGCCGAGGTGTCGGAACCTCAAGGAGATCGGGTCGAACGTCGACGACAAACTCAAATCGCTCTCCATACCGGTGTCGCAGGATGGTAACGTAGCTGCGAACGTTTTCGAGCTCGTCGCCGAGGGTAACCGCCTCTTTTTCACGATCTATGGAGTAGCGAAAAATCTTAGCGAGGGATTTCGCGACCTCTCCGGCGGTGGTTACCCCATGGGCAAGGGCAATACCGCGGATTACCTCCAGGGTGTTGTAGAGAAAGTGGGGGTTTATTTGCGCCTGAAGCGCCCGTATTTCCGCCCTATCCTTCTGCTGTTCCTCCTCCACTACTTTGTCCATGAGCCGTTTAATCCGGTGCGCCATGGTGTTGAACCGGCGAGAGACGACTCCTAAATCCCTGTTGGAAAACTCGGGCAGCCGTTCGTCCAGATGGCCGTCGCCAAATCGGGTAATAGCACCTACGAGGGTTGCAAGGGGACGCGTTATGCGTCCGGCAACAAGGAGTGCTATCGCGACAGCGGCGCACGCAATGACGACCATGACAATCCGGGATGTTCGAACGACCTGCCCGAGACTGTCTTCCAAGGCGGAGGAAGAGATGATCCCTAGGAGGTACCAGCCGGTATCCGCTAAGGGTCTGCGTATGACGACTGTACCGTTAGTTCGCAGCGCACCGATTGGGAGATCATTTATGCCGATGCCGTCGGGAAGCGGAAATTCAGTCTCCCTGTGGTGCTCTTTCGACGGTGCAACGTCGCCTCGTTCGTCAACCAGATAGAGCCCGCTCTGTTCCCCGAGATCTGCGATCTCCAACAACTGCTGGAGATAGTCCAGCTTCAGGTCCACCTGAATGACCCCGTGGTGACGACCGCCGGAGAACACGGTTATACCCCTGACGTAGCTAAAGACCGACTCCCGACGGTCGCCCAAGACTTGCTCCCCGTAGTCCGGAGTGTGGGGCGGTACGACCCAGGAGCCGTGCCCTTCGGTCAAGGCACGGCGAACCCACTCTTTGTCCGGGAGCGTCGAGGCCTGGGCCGAGTCGGTACCGGTAAAGACCCTACCATCCTCCCCGATAACATAGACGCCGTGGAGAAACGGAAAGACAAGGGTGAGGTTGGAGATAAACTGCTGAGTTCCGATAACCGCAGGCAGAAGGTTCTGCGGCTGCTCTACCCCGGGCAGGAGAAGGTCCTGGGTAACCGCCCAAAAGGTCATCTGCTGGGAGATGATCTTTGCCTGGTCGACGACGTCGTGTATCGAATTTTCGACCTGAAGAACGACCGCCTCTGAATAGCGAGTCACCCTCTCTTCCACGAGGTCGTTAATCCGGGGGAAAAAGTAGATGGTGGTCAAGAGTACCGGAAGAACCGTAAGAACAATTACCGCCAGCATAATCTCCCCGCGGATCGTAGGAGCGGTGACCGCGGACCGAATATGCATGGGTGCCAGCATAGCACAGTAGTGCGAAAAAAAGGACGATGAAACAAAGAAGCTTTCTCTTTACGGGGCCCCTGAGGGATTGAACAATGGATCTGCAGGAGGGGGTATGCATTACGACGCGCGGTTAGGAGTCCCGTTCGAGATCTCGACCCGGGGCTCTGCAAAAACGTCTTTGAAAAACGGATTACGTCCCGGGATTCATGGGACATTCTCCGGTCCCCGGGAGGTTGCATTCGACGTCCCCGGTTTTGTTGGTAGAGAAACGGCGATGGTCCGGGTGACCCTCCCGACTACGGGCTCTTGGCGCTATCGCATCTCTCTGGATGAGGGGGCGCTACTCGAAGAGGGATCGATAGAGTGCTCGCCGGGAACCGACCTTTTTGGCGGCGGGTTGGCAATAGACCCGAACAATTCTCAGCGATTTATCCTCAAGGACGGCAGGCCTGTTTTTCTGCTCTCCTATGAGAGCGACTGGCTCTGGGCGCTGGAGGCGGCTTATCCCAAGGAAAACCGGATCGCCTCGTTTCTGAGACGGATAAAAGAGGCTGGGTTTAACGCCGTCATGATGAACTGTTATGCCCACGACACCACCTGGTCCCCGGGAAACAGAACGGCACGAGATTTCGGTCCGCCCCCTCTCTTCCCCTGGGGTGGAACCAACGATTCCCCGGACTTCGACACCTTGAACCACGACTTTTGGGAGTGTATGGATCGAGTAGTGGAGCAGTTTTGGCGGGAGGGGGTCTTCCTGCATCTCTTTTTTAAGGTGTACAACAAGTCGGTAAACTGGCCGGATCCCGACAGCCCGGCAGACGAGGCCTATTTTCATCATATCGTGGCCCGCTATCAGGCCTACTCCTGCATGATCTGGGATTTTGCAAAAGAGACCTACTACGAAATAGACAAGAGCTACGTTCGCCGTCGGATGGAACAGATCGGTCAATGGGATGCTCACAACCGTTTGCGAACGGTTCACGACGACCTCGCGATTTATAACGACCCGGATGCGGAGACGTTTTTGGAGTTTCAGACGGTACAGCAGCACCACGACTTTCACTCCTCGGTCGTGCTGGAACATAGAAACCATCAGTGGCCCTACGTTAACTCGGAATTCGGGTACGAATGCGGACCTGGAGGGACAACAGATGTCACCTACGGTGTCGGGCAGACGCCCCAGGAGTTAATTCGACGCGCCTACGTCGTCGCCTGTTCCGGGGGATATCCCGCCTACTACTACAGCTATACCGCGTGGGATATCATTCACGAGGGGGATACACCTCCGGGGTACCGATTCTTTCGCATCCTGGCAGACTTTTTCGGAGCCCTCGACTACGCCTCCTTTGCCCCGGCACCCGAGCTCTGCCTCTGGCGTTCGAGTTTCTGCTTGGCAAAAGGGGACCCCTCGAACCCGGGTGAGGCGGTCTTCTTTATCGATTTTCATGTGCTGACGCCACAACAGCTATCCCCGGAGCGGTACACCGGAGAGTGGCTCAATATCTATACCGGAGAGCGGCAACGGCTCGATGAGGAATCCTCCTCTCAGTGCGTTGATCGCAGGGAGTATACGATTTATACTATCCCGTTCAGCACTCCCTTCGCGGTTCTCCATCTCACACGACGAGCAGGAGCGGCAGATGTGGCACACCCTAACCTCTAACAATCGCACCCCTCGGAGAGACGTCGACGGCGCTGTACTCGACTGCCACGGCGGCATAATAAAAGCGCAACAGAACACCGTGGCACCGATCGAGACCCCCGAAGGAAGTATAGAAACATTTTCGTTTGTAAATGAGTGGACCCTACAGGTTCGTTCGATACCGGCGTTTAAACAAAGGAGGTAGTTTGTGCGATTAGGAATAGGATCTTACACCTACGGATGGGCCTCCGGCGCATACTCCTATCCCGGTCTGGCGTCGATGGACGCACAACTATTGACCGCCGAAGAGCTGATCGATCGAACCGTGAGCTTCGGTCTCGGGCTGGTGCAGCTCTGTATTATGCCGCAGCTCCATACCTTTTCCGAGCAGAGCTTGATAGCCCTGAGTGAATATGCGCAGACGCGCTCCGTCGAAATCGAAGTAGGCACCACCGGCAGCGATCCCGAAAACCTGCTTGACTACCTGCGTATCGCTAAATTGCTGGGGGCAAAGAGCGTCAGAACCATCTTCCCCGACGCATCCGGCGATCTCAGTAGAGAGACCGAAACGCTTAGAGAGATCGTAGGGCGATACGAGGAGCTCGGTATTTCACTGATGGTGGAAAACCACGAGGCGTATTCAACAACCGCCCTGGCCGAGCTTCTGGCGACCGTCGACTCCCCATCGATCGGAGCGTGTATAGATCCGGTGAACTCCCTGGGGAACGGCGAGGGGGTACGAGAGGTCGTAAAAAACTTAGGGCGCTATGCAATCGGCCTCCATGTAAAGGACTTCGACTCTCATCGCCACCCGAGCAACCAAGAGTTTACGATATCCGGCACTCCGGCAGGCTCCGGTCGACTTGATATTCCATGGCTTCTCGAGGCGATAGCTGCCCACAACTCCAATGCGAGCGTGGTTCTCGAACAGTGGACCTCCATTGGAGAGGGCCATACAGAGGCGGTTTTAACTCAGGAGCGTTGGGCGAATGAGGGAATCGCCTATCTAAAAGGCAGAATGCAAAGTTAAAAAAATTTATTAATTATTAAAATCTGATATATTAAATAGCTCTCGCGCTCGTACGTTGTGCGTCTAAGCACCATCGCGTATGAGGAGGCTTTACGTATGTCAAATAGTGGTAACACGCAAAAACTCTCGCTGATTACGCGCTCTACCTGAAGCAACACGCCTGTCCGGCCCGTACTATCTCGTGTGAGCACTGCGGTTGCCCCGGCAACGACGACTCAACCGATCGTCTCCTCCATCACGCTCCCTGAGAAACCTGTGTCCATTTCCGCCACCAGATAGGTTTCCCTCCTATTTATTAGAACTCGAATGGTCGCGTCGTTGCATCTGTAAGCGTAGCGTCTTGATCTCGAACGGTCGAAACTGCAGCGTGACCGAGTGCGGCCTATGCTCCAAGGGTTGCGGATTGCGCTCCAACATGTTGGTTGCCTGCACCGCTTGCAACGCGGACGCGGAGGACAGAGTACACGTCACCGCGCCGCCGCCGGCTTCGTAGAGCCGCACGATCAGATCGACCGTAGCGCCGGTCCCATCGACCCGCGATTCCTCAGCCGGTTTGAGCGCCTCGACGACCACCTGCGGGGTGTCGAGTTGGAGCAGTGACTCCGGCTCAACCGTCACGCTGCGGTCGCGCGCGACTGCCGACGAGTCAACGGCCGGTACGCTCACCGGGTGGTTGAGATCGTAGGCCTGGCGCACCACCGCCTCCACCGAGAACGCACCGACAAAGGGCAGGATTGCGTAGGTGAAGCGATGCGTTCCCATATCCGCGTGCGGATCGGGCGCCTTGGGCGAGCGCAACAGCGTGAGGCGCATCGTCGAGCCGTTGGCGTCGTGGCCGTACTTGCAGTCGTTGAGCAACGCAACCCCGCGACCGGTCTCCTCCACGGCGATCCATTTCTGGGCAGCAAACTCGAACTGCGCCTGATCGCTGGGCCGGTTGGCGTGGGTGTTGCGCATCAGATGGCCGTACTGCACCTCACAGCGCACCTGGTTGGTGATAACGTTCGCGGGGAACGCAACCTTCAGGATGCGGTGGTCCTCCTGCCACTCAACGTGTGTATCGAAGTCAATCCGCCGGGAGGCGGCGTACACGTAGATGTCCTGCGTCAAAGTTGATGCGTGGCCGATCGCGTAGCGCCGTCGCAGTTGGGCAAACACCGGCCCGATCGACACGACCTGCGACGACTCCAGCCGCGTCTCCTCGACACTGCCGAATTCCCAGTCGGCATCGATATCCCAGGCGTCCCACTTGATCGGGATGTCCTCGGCGGAGACCAAGGTGTTGAACGCGCCGCCGGCTGCGACAAACTCGGTACCGTGCTCACGGTCGACCAGTGATCGAATCCGCCCCGCCTCGTCAAATGCGATCCGGTAGAAGGGCGTGGACAGGACGTCGCCCTCGACCGAGAAGGGAAGCTCTTGCTGCGCCGCCACGACCTCGGTGGTCGAGGCCAACGAGAGCGATCGCACCGCCAGCGCCGGGAGTGTTGCCGCAATCCGGGCTATGTGCGTTCCCGCTACATCCTGGGATACCTGGATCGGCACCGAGCTGCCGCCCAGATCCGCGTGCGTCGGTGCCGGCTCGTCGTCTGCCAAGGAAACGGGAATCACCGTCTGCCGCTCCCACGAGAAGGTGTTGAGTGCCACGTGGGTCAGATCGCAGCAGCCGACCAGGGCGGCAAAGGCCGGCGCGGTGGCAGCGATCAACGCCTCGCTTTGCTCCTCGATCTCGCGGTACCAGCGCTCCGCGTCCTCGTACACCGCGCGAATCGAGGAGCCGGGTATAATGTCGTGAAACTGGTTGGTCAAGAGCATCTTCCAGCACGCGGTGAGCGCCTCGTGCGGATAGGTCGGCGCGCTCGCCGGTGCGTACGCGTCGAGCATCGCATATAGCGCCTCGACTTCCCGCAGTCGAAACTCCAGCATACGGTTGTAGCGTTTGGTCCGCGCCTGTGTCGTGTAGGTGCCGCGGTGCAACTCCAGGTACAGCTCGCCGCGCCACTCGGGCAGATCGGTCGCCTCACCGAAGATCTCATGCAACGCGTCCGAAACGCGCGTCCAGCGGACCTGCGGCGCGCCTTCGAGGGCGGACAGCCGCCGCGCCGCTTCCAGGTCGGCACGCAGCGTTCCGCCGCCGCCGTCGCCCTCGCCGATCGGCTTGACCAACTGCCCGTGCACATCCTTGTGCTGCAAGTGGTGCCACGCGTCCCATAGCTCTTCTACGTTGACGCGCCCGTTGTACCCGTTGCGCCTGGTGGTGATGAAGTGCGTCCTGACGCCGGTGCCGTCGATCCCGCGCCACAAAAAGGTGTCGTAGGGAAAGCGTGTGGTGTCGTTCCAGTTGATCTTGCTGGTGACGAAGTAGTCGATCTCGCACCCGATGAGAATCTGCGGCAGCGCCGCGGCGTAACCGAAGACGTCCGGCAGCCACAGCGTGTCGCCTTCGTAGCCCAACATACGCCGAGAAGCCTGCTTCCCAATGAGAAACTGGCGGATCAGCGACTCGCCGCTGGGGACGTTGCAGTCCGCCTCGACCCACATCCCACCGTTGGGCTCCCACTGGCCGCGCTCGTAGGTCCGCTTGACCGCGTCGAATACCTCCGGGTACTCGCGCTCGATGATCTCCAACTGCGCCGGTTGCGACTGGATGAAGACGAACTCCTCGAACTCCTCGGCCAGGCGCGCCATGTTGGCGAAGGTACGCGCGGCCTTGCGCTCCGTCTCCCATATCGGCCACAACCAGGCGTGGTCGATATGGGCGTGGCCGAGCAGGTGGATCGTGGGCACTGTATCGCCCGGTGAAGTGGCCGATAGGGGCGCGATCGCGCGGTGTGCGGCGCTCGCTTGGGCGTCGAGCTCGGTTCCGGCGGCGGTAAAGCGAATCGTCGACAGCGCCGCGTACAGATCGCGAAGGATGCGATGTTTACGCAGCGAATCGTCGTCCAGGTTCCGCGCCGTTTCGAACAGCGTCAGTGCGTCGTAGTACAACGCGTAGACCGCCTCGTTCTTCACCACCAGTGCCGAGTCTCGGAACACGTTGGGGTAATCGTCGATATGGGTCCCCAGCGTGAGAATCACCGTGTCGTCGCGGAGCGGATTGACCCCGGGGTAGCGGTGTCCGGCGTAACTCTCCAGATGAATCGTATGCGATCCACCCGCCTCAGCTGTACCGGCGAGGCGAATCTTGCCGTGAAACGGGTTGAGCGCGCCGATCGGCGTTCCGTCGAGGAACACCAGGGAGTCAGCATTCGGGGATGCGGCGAGAAAGAGGTCGCGTCCCGCCGCCGTCTCGGGTACTTCGACAGTTGTGCGATACCAATAGCTCGTCCATTCGGCGCCGTAGGCGTACGGGAGGACGATCGGTTCCCACGCAACCCCCTGGGGTGGGGTACGCAACCGGTCGGTGGTTGCATACGTCTCCCACGTCGGGGTGGCAACCGCTCGATACTTCACCGTATCGAGAAACTCGAGGTACTGTTCAATTCGCTGTTGTGCCTTGATGAACATCGTTCTTCCTTTCCGTATGGTGTTTCGTCGCTCGGCGAGCGCTCTATCGGTGTCGACCGCGCTGCCTACCCCTTTATCGCCCCGATCGTGATCCCTTCCACGAAGTACCGTTGAAAGAAGATAAACAGCACGATAATCGGAATCACGACCAATGTAGAGGCCGCCATCAACAGACTGAACGCGATATTGTGCTCCGCACGAAAGAATTGGAGTCCGATCGACAGCGGATAGAGCTCCTGCGTTTGCAGGTATATCAATGGACTGAGAAAGTCGTTCCACGCGTTCACGGCCGCAAAAATCGCCACGACGGCCAGCGCCGGCTTCATCAAGGGGAGGATGATGCGAGAGAAGATCATCAACTCCCCGGCGCCGTCGATACGCGCCGCATCGGACAGATCGTGGGAGATACCCATGAGAAACTGTCGTATCAAGAACATGTGGAACGCGTTGCCGAAGAACGCCGGAACGATCAACGGAAGGTACGTATTGATCCACCCGAGACGCGCAAAGATATCGAAGAGCGCCACGAGAGTGATCGGGAAGGGGATAAAGACCGTGGCGATCGCAATATAGAACAGGATATCGCGTCCCTTCCAGGGAATGCGCGAAAACCCGTAGGCGATGACCGAGTTCGACAGAACCGCTCCGATCGTGGCCCCGGCGGCCAGGATCACCGAGTTCATGAAAAATCGCAGAAAGGGAATGAACAGTACCGCATCGCGGTAGTTGCGCCACACCGGGTCACGGGGCCAGAGGGTCGGAGGAAAGACCGTCAGCTCCGTCGATCCTTTGAGGGAGGTGACGATCATCCAATAGAAGGGCAGCGCGAAGAGCGTGCACATGAGGACCAGAATTACCCGCGGCACGATTCCCGTGGTCACGTAGCGTTTTGCGGAGACTCGATTGGCGGTAAACGAGGAAGTATGCATCGTTCGACTTCCCTATTCGATCTCGTAGTGCACCCAGCTTTTGGCCCACCGAAAGACGATGAGGGCCAACGCCAGACTCACCATGAATAACACCCACACGAGCGCGGATGCATATCCCATCTGCGAGAACTGGAACGCGTTGCGGTACACGTAGAGGACGTAAAACATCAATGAATTGTCCGGTCCGACCATGGTGTTGGGCCCGGTACTGGCGATAACGTAGGCCTGCGTAAATACCTGGAGTCCTAAGCTGAGTCCCAGGATGATATCGTACAGAATCACCGGGGTGATCAGCGGCAGCGTGATCCGAAAGAAGCGACGAATCGGTCCGGCCCCATCGATCTCGGCCGACTCGAATAGTTCCGTCGGAATCGCGCGCAGCCCCGCGAGGAAGATCAATGCCGGCCCCCCGGCACCGAGCTGCGCCAGAAGTACCAGCGACAGTTTGCTCCACCTCGGATCGCCGATCCAGTCGATCACCGGAAGCCCGACGAGGCGCGAAAGATGGTTGAGCAGACCGTAACGCGGGTTGGAGAAGACTACCCATACGAAGGAAAGCGCAAAGATCGGAAGGATCGAGGGCACGTAGAGCAGCGCCCGATAGACCGCAACCTCGCGTACCTTCTGGTTCATGGCCAGCGCGAGTACGATCGCGACGACGACGCCGATGGGCACGGCCAATGCGGTGTAGTATAGGGTGTTGTACGCCGCCTTCCAGAGCAGCGGATCGCTGAACAACCGACGAAAGTTGTCGAGTCCGATCGGCGTCGGCGGGCCGAAACCGGAGTATCGCGTGAAACTGAGCCGGAGAGAGTAGAAAATCGGATACACCTGAAAGGCGATGAATCCGAAGATCCACGGGCTTACGAACAGGAGGCCGTTTCTCAAGTTTCGGCCCCGGATGATGCCCATTACGGCACCCGCCCTTCGGAGAAAACGTAAGGAAACCCGCGCCGTTCGCCGACGGCGCGGGGATGGATAATTGAGTCTTCGAAGCGACCGGTCACTGCAGCGGCAGGAACTGATCCAATTGCGGTTGCACCTCGTCGTACACCTGCTGCAGCACCGTAGCCGGGTCTTCCTGTTGCAGCGTCACCGAGCTGAAGGCGCGGGTCAGCGCATCCCAGTAGAGCGCCCCTACCGGAAGCGGCGGTCGACTGCTGGCAAAGGCGAGACTGGCGCGGAAAAACTCATGATCGCCGTCAAACAACGCATCGTCGTTCATGAGTTGCGCGTAGGTCGGCAGGTGCGCCGTTCCCTCGGTGTACATGCGCTGGCCCGGTTCACCGGCGAACCATCGCATGAAGTCGAACGCTTCTTCCACGTGATCCGAACCGGTCGGAACGACCAACGCCCAGCCGCCGGCCCACGTGGAAGGTTGCGCGCCGGAAGTCGGAACGGGGATGTAGGTAACGCCGTAGTCGAGATCCGGCGTGAACTGCTCCAACCATTTTAATACCCAGTCACCGCTCACCTTCATCGCCACTCGCTCGGTCAGAAACGCGTTCTGTTGCGTCGGTGTGTTGGGGGGCGCGTAGGTGCTGATAAACGTCTGGACCCGTTGTGGATCCATATCCGCCGCCCAGTCCCTTACGAACTCAAACCCTGCGACGACACCCGGATCGGTCGGCGTGACGCGCCCGGCGTCCAAATCGGCGAAGCGGCCGCCGAAATTGAACCCCCACGTGTAGTGCCACCCTTGCGAGAACTGGATATCGTACGGAATGAAGCCGACCTGCGTGTAGTTGCCGTCGGCGTCGGTTTGATCGATCGCCCGGGCGATCTCGCGAGCTTGTTCAAGGGTGATCGGACCGTTGGCCGAATCGAGGATCGCCGGATCGATGCCTGCCTCGGCGATCATCCGGCGGTTGTAATAGAGGACGCGCGCGTCGGTGTCGAACGGTAAGGCGTAGGTCCGTCCTTGAAACTGCGTCTCCTGCCACGCGTAGGGGATGTACGCGTCGGGCAGCGCGGGGTCTACCGCCTCCATCACCTCCGTGAGGTCCTCCAGTACCCCGGCCGCGGCGCGCTGCGCGACGGTAAAGCGATCCAACATATAGATATCCGGTCCCGTCCCGCCGCGGACTGCAGTCATCAACTGCGCCACGTCCGTCTCGGAACCGGGAACCTGCACCATCTCGACACGCACCGCTTGTTGAGATGCATTGTATGCGTCCACCATTGCGGCCAACGTGATCGAATCGGGTGGCGTATGAGACGTCCAGAAGGTAAGTTCCAATGGACCGTCATCCGCTCCCGCTTCTCCCTGACCTCCCGCGAAAACGGGCGTAAACGCCACCATCAACACAAAACCGACAGACACAACACGTTTCATTTCATACCTCCTTATGAGACATGGCTACGACTGAGCCCCCGCCGAACACCGCGAATGAATTACGAACGATGGTCGGGTAGCAGCAATGCCGGCTGGGACTGTCGTTGCGACTATACGACATCATGCAACGTTGCCATTTCAGGTTATTATCACCTATCCTTTTTGTCAACAAAAATATATCAAGATATGTGCGAATATGTCAGATCGATTGGAGCGGCGCGGTGGAAGGTCCCTCGATAAGCTCGGCGACGAGGAGTACGTGTTCCGGGTCCGAGCGGTGCTGAATGAGTCGATGCAGAATGCTTGCGGCTTTGGTTCCCATCTCGAACTCCTTCTGCCGTACATACGTGAACGGGGAGTGGCCCGAGTACTCGCAACACGCATCTATCGTAACGATCGACAGGTCCTGGGGAATGCGTCGCCCCGCGGCGATCGCCGCATCGTTGACGATTGCGGCCAACGTGCATTCCTCGGCAAACACCGCCGTGATCTCCGGACGGTCGACGAGGTGACGTCGAATACGTTCCTTCTCAGCCGCGAAGACGTCCCGATCGGCGGACATCGCGTAGGTACTCTCGAGATCGGTGATCCACGCGGTACGGTCGACCGGAATACCGCGGTCTGCGTGCGCCTGTACCACTCCCAGTTCACGATCTCTGATCGTCGAGGCGGACTCCTCCGTCGGAGAGATCCACGCCACGGTGCGATGGCCGAGATCGAAGAGGTGATCCGTGGCGCGCCGTGCGGCGTCCACGTTGTCCGTTCCCACAAACGACGCCTCGAGTCCCTTCAGATGGCGATCGACGAACACGATCGGAAAGCGATCGAGCACGAGCCTGAGGTACACACTACTGTAGTACTCGCCGTGAACCGGCATGATCAGCAGCCCCGCCACGCCCAGCGCCAGGGCGTCGCGAATCGCCTCCTCCTCGCGCCCGGCGTCCCAGCGCGAACGGTACAGAACGAGACGGAATCCGTGTTGCCGGCAATACTCCTCGACACCGTGGATCAATGTGGTGCCGAAGGAATCGGCAAAGTCTTCCACGATCAGGGCGATGAGTGAGCCCGCGGCGCCGGTAGGATCGGAGGAGGCCGCAATGGGCTCCGCGACGAACGACCCCTTGCCGGGAACGCGGGTGATACGTCCCTCGGCGGCGAGCATCTCGAGGGCGCGCTTGCTGGTAATGCGACTCACGCCGAACTGTCGGGCTATCTCCTTCTCCGACGGAACGCGTTCGCCCGGCGGCAATTGCCCGGCGCGGATCTGTTCGGAGAGCGTATCGAATATCTGTCGGTAGAGCGGTAGGTGTTGACTTGATTGTGCCACGACTATATCAAGTATATGCGTTTTTTTATTCCGGTGTCGCGTGATCACGTTTTTGGCGGTGCGCAAGCTGCTGCACGAGGATTGTACCCGGAACCTCCTGTCCTGGAAGCACTCCGGATTCAGCTTGTGTAGGAACAAGCGCAGCGCCGTGTAGTAGGCATGAACGGTGGCCTCGGCTTTATTCTGCCGGCTCATCCAGGACGTGAACGACAACCACGAGCCCATCGTGATAACCGGACGATCCGGGGATGCAGTGTTGCTGTCCGGCGAGGACTGGCGGGCCATTCAGGAAACGATGTATTTGAACGCGATTCCCGGGATGGTGGAATCCATCCAAGAGGGGTTGAAAGAGTCGTTGGACAATCTCCAATCGGAACTTGATTGGTGAGCCGTCGATACCGTGTTTTACGAAACAGACACACAAGGACGCCAAACGAATAAAAAGAGGCTGGGCTAAAATGCAAAGCCGAAGCGCTTCTCCAAATCCTGTCAGAGGATCCATATCGAACTTCCCCGCGGTACGAGAAACTCGTTGGCAATCTAACCGGCGCCTTTTCCCGCCGCATCAATATCCAACACCGTTTGTGTGTATCAGGTTATTGAACAAGCGCGTGTCGTGAAGGTTCTGCGAATGTGGACCCATTATGAGTAGTCGGCGGCCGACGTAATCGAGCAACATAACGTCGATATCGGTTCCGATATCCGTATCAATCAGTATTATCGCCATGCTAAACACTCCCGGTTGCGCTATTTGGTTATTCCGGCCATCGAATAAGCAGAGATGATGTATTTCTGGGCACAGATACAAAATCAAAGAGGGAACGAGGGAAACCGTCGTCGCCGCCATCAGAACCGGCCAGTTGGTCGCGTAGGTGCTCCCGAACTGGTAGAGTCCGAGTGGAACCGTAGCTTTGATGAGATCATTGATGAATACCAGCGGTGGTAGCAGACTCCCCCAAGAGGCGATAAACCCGAGTACAGCGAGCGTTACGATCATCGGTTTCGCCAGGGGAAACGCAACATGGTAAAAGAACTGCGGGATAGTGACGCCGTCCACCCGTCCCGCGTCCTCTAACTCCAACGGTAAAGAGACGAAGTGCCGGCGCATGAGAAAGACGCCGAAGGGATTGGTCAACGCCGGAAGAATCAGTGCCCAGTGTGTATTGCTCAAGTGAAACCACAGACGAGTCGGCCCCCTACAGCAGCCTTCTGCCGCAGGGCGATATGAACGCAAAGCGCGATCGTTGCCGCGCTTTCGCGAAATCTTGCCCCTGATCGGCGGTTTTGCGGTTGCACTCAGAGATCACTCTTCCTACATTACTATTAGGATTCCTATGACCGGTAAACTTCCCCTGCGGGTGAAACTCTCCTACGGCGCCGGAGATATCTACGGCGGCGGGGCGACGACCCTGATCTCGATGTACTACCTGTACTTCCTGACCGATGTGATGGGCCTCTCCCCGGCCATCGCCGGGACGGCCTTCCTGGTCAGCAAGATCTGGGATGCCGTCAGCGATCCCTTCATGGGCATCATCACCGACAACACCCGGACGAAGCTCGGCCGGCGGCGGCCCTACTTCCTGGCGGGCATCGTCCTCATCTTCGTGTCCTTCGTCCTGATGTGGACGCCGGTGGATATCCAGGGAGAAGACGCGCGCTTCGTGTTCATCCTGGCGTCCTACCTCTTCTTCTCCACGGTCTTCACCATGGTCTGGGTGCCCTACAACGCCCTGGCGCCGGATCTCACCTCCGACTACGACCAGCGCACCCGGCTGGCCACCTTCCGGATGATTTTCTCCAATGTCGCCGGCATCCTGGCGGGAACCATGGGCAAGGATTTCTTCGTGGACACCCTTCACCCCACCGATCCGGCCCGGGGATTCTTCATCATGGCCGTCTGTTTCGGCGCCTTCTTCGCCCTGCCCTACATCGCCACCTTCCTGTTCTGCCGGGAGGATCCCGAGGCGATGAAACTCCCCAAGCGGGAAATCGGCAGCCTGAAGACCTTCTTCACCCGCTACTTCCGGGAACCGATGCAGGTGAAGCCCTTCCGGAATGTGGTGGCCATGTACCTCTTCGGCTTCCTGGCCCAGGACGCTGTGATGGCCCTGGCGGTGTACTTCCTCCTCTACAGGCTGGGCATCTCGTCGATGATGACCCTCCTGGTCCCCATTTTCCTGTTCATGCTCATTTTCATTCCCGTCTCCGATTTCCTGGCGGGACGGATCGGCAAGCGGAGCACCTATCTGGTGTCCGCCGTCCTCTGGATCCTCGGATTCGCCATGGTGCCGCTCCTGGGCGCCGAGACCCCGGTTCTCCTGGTGTACGTATTCGCCGCCCTCTTCGGCGCCGGTGCCGGAGGAATCCAGAACATGGTGTTCGCCATGTTCGCCGACATCCCGGATGTGGACGAACTCTTCAGCGGCACCCGCCGGGAAGGTCTCTTCTCCGGCATCTTCGCCCTGCTGCGGAAGACCGGCGGCGCCCTGGTGATGTTTTTCGTGGGCAACGGCATCCAGTGGGCCGGTTACCGGCCGCCGGTGGACGGGGTGCAGCAGGCCCAGACCCCGGTTTTCCAGGCCGCTCTGCTGGGGATGTTCATCGGCATCCCGGTGGTGTTCATCCTGGCCGCTTCCGCCGCCTGCCGGATCTATCCCGTCACCCGGGAACGCCATGCGTCCCTGAAGGAACTGCTGGAGAAACGGCATGCCGGAGATCTGACGGAAGAAGACCGCCGGACCGAACGGGAACTGAAAGCGGCATTCGGAGGAGAATCATGAGCCGATCGACCGATCCCACCATCAGCCTGGCGCTGCGCTTCCACGGCAACTTCTACCATTCCTACCGGGCGGACACGCCGGATGAACTGGGTTTCGGCAAGGATATCCGCATCATACGGTCCATCCTGGACGATCTGGACAGACTGAACGCCGAGGGTATCCCGGTGAAGGGTACCTGGGACGTGGAGAATTACTACTCCTGGGAAAAGTTCATCCCGGCCCACAGCCCGGACATCCTGGAACGGATTCAGAAGCGCTGCGCCGACAGAATGGATGTCGCGGCGCCCATGAGCTACAACAACGGGATCGTCTCCGCCGCCACCGAAGAAGAATTCCGTTACATCGCCTCCTCCACCATGCGCAATCCGATGGGTTCGGGCATCGAGGATCTCTTCGAGAACACCGAAGGCGTCGTTCGCCCCCAGGAGTGCATGTACACCCCGTCCCACCTCAGCCGGTATCCCGAGCATGGCATGGATGCCGTCAGCATCTACTACAGCGCCCACCCCTTCAACGGCTTCTCGAACTTCATGGCCGAACTGCCGCTGGAACAGCGCTACAATCCCACCGTCCTGAAGAGCCGGAGCCAGCCGGGAGAGATGATCCTGGTACCCGCCTACAACAACGGCGATGTGGCCGATCACTGGCTCTCCCTGCGCCGCTGGCTGAAGAGCCTCCGCCGCCGGCAGCTCCGGATGGTCGCTCCGCAGGACCTGCTGCTCTACATCGACATGGACGCCGACGATGACTTCTGGAGCGGGATGGACATTCCGGTCCTCTCCCGGATCTTCCCCTCCTTCGACGGCCTCTACCGGATGATCCGGAGCCTGGACGGCCTGGACTGGCTACGGTACACCACCGCCGGGGAATACCTGGAGTCCCATGAGCCGGTGGGCGAGGTATTTCTGGACCAGGACACCGCCGACGGCGCCTGGGACGGCTACGCATCCTGGGCGGAGAAATGGGCCAACACCATGCTCTGGAAGAAGATCCAGGAGGCCCGGCGGACCGCCGACGCTGCGGTGGCGACGATGGGATCGACGGGCGAGACCGACGCCCCGGACGCCGATTCCGGATTCGCCCGCCTCCGGGAGGAGGCCCTTCGGCTGCGCACCCTTTCGATGAGTACTACCCACTTCGGCCTCACCTCCCCGGTGATGAACGCCCCCCGGATGAAAACCGCCGAGGACTGGTGCGACCGGGCCCTGCAGGCCTCCCGGGACATGCTGGAACATGCCCGGCGGAAGGCCGGTACCGGATCGAAGGCCGCGACGGGAATCACTTCAGCCGGATCCGGCGCCTGGATCCGCCGGGATGCCGGCGATGAGGGAACCATCGTGCCGGGCGCCGCGTACGACCCGGCCGCCGGTCCGGTATCCGTCTCCGGCGAAGAAATCGGCAACGGCATGGTGTCGGTGCGCTTCGAGGCGTCCGGCGGCGTGGGACTGCTGAGAGGACGGGAAGCCCTGTGCGCTTCCCCGGTGCCCGGCAGCGCCGCCGTGTATGCCGGACGGCTCCGCCGCCCGGAAGTCATCGGGAAGGAAACGGCGGAAATCCACGGCGGGGCGGTGCTCCGTATGTCGGGACGCACCCGGCTCCCGGAGGATCGGGAAATCCAGTGGACCCACAGCTATCGCATTTTCGAAGGCCTGCCCTACATTCATGTGGATGTGGAAACCCGCTGGCCGGAGACCCGGCATGCCTCATTCGACCGGAAGCTCTCCCGGATGCTGCAGCGCACCTGGGACGGACGCTGGCAGGCGGTGATGCCCTGGGAGTTCCGGCCGGAGCTGAGCTTGGAGGCCGGAGAAGCCGCCCGGGTGTGGAAGCACAACTTCTTCGAAGAGACCGGCAGCTACGAACTGGACTACTTCCGTTTCTCGAAGAACCGGGACATCGACTCGCTGAACAACCACATCACCCACGGCTGGGTGGCCTTCGCCGGCCCCCGCCGCGGCCTGCTGCTGGCCCAGTCGGAGCTCTTCGACAATTCCTTCGCTTTCTGTCCCATCAGGCTGCGCCACCGCCGGGGCCGGCAGGAGCTGCGCCTGAATCCCTTCGGCTCCTATCACGGCCGGCAGATGTCCTATCAGACCTCGGCATCCGGCCTTGGCCGTATGCTGTCCCTGGGTCTCTCGGATCATCTGCGGCCCTATGCGCCGTCCTTCAACGGGAGGACCACCCGGTTCTCCCTGATGCTGGCGCCCTTCGAGGGGACCGAGCCGCCGGCGGGAGTCCGGGAGGACGCGATGATGTTCGCCAGGATGCCGGTGGCCTGAATCAGTACGCCGGATTATCCCAGGTGCGGCCGGTGAATCGCGGCTTCCGGCGCTCCTCCTCATCCATGTCCAGTCCGAGAGTGCCGCCGGGATTCATGATGCCCCGGGGATCGAAGTGATCCTTCAGGGCCCGGAACAGAGCCATGAATTCCGGACCGATGGAATCCTCCACCCAGCGGGCGGTCATCTTGCCCACTCCGTGGTGGTGGTTCATGGAGGCGCCAGGAGGCCTGGATGTTGTCGAAGATGCCGAACTGGTACTCCTGCATATCCTTGAATTTCCCGTTCCTTTTCCTGGTAGAAGCTGGATGCCCTTGAGTATTCCGGCTCTCCTTCTTTGTGCCTACCGTGTTGCACTTAGTATGTGAATCCGCGCCGTACATGGACGGACGGATCTACACCATCAGCCCGACGAGTCGTTTTGGTGTACGATTTTCACCATTGATACAGTCCAAACACGTCCGCCCCGGCCAGGAACCGCTCGTCCGCCCTCAATATGGCCGTCACCAAGCTGCACGCAGGCGGACGAGCGGTTTCGAATTTCTGCAGGCGTGCTAAAGGGATGGTGCGTCACCGTGGGCTTTGCAGGGCTGCCGCAACCGCAAACGCCGCTCCGCCGTCCCAATCGGCCGTCACTCAGCCGCGCGCAGGCGGACGAGCGTTTCCGAATTCTGCAGGCGTGCTAAAGGGACGGTGCGTCACCGTGGGCTTTGCAGGGTTGCCGCAACCGCAAACGCCGCTCCGCCGAAGCCCAGGAAACGCTCGTCCGCCCCCTACATGAAGCGATGCGCGTTCACCCACGTCCGCGGGACCAGCGCCTGGTGCACGTGGCGGATCATCGTGTTGTAGTCGAAAACGGGCAGCCCCGTCGTCTCGTGAACAGCGGCGGCGTAGGGCGGCAGGAGGCTGCACTCAAGCAGGATCGCCTTGACCGCCGGGTCGGCGGTGACTTCGGCGGCGCATTGAAGAACCTCGTCCTCGACCCTGTCCGTGTCGAACTCGCCGATCTCGTCAAAGACCGCCGCCGGAAAGTGCGGCTTGTCTTCGAGGCCCGCGATAACGTGGCGTTCGTCCGGGCCGGCCCCGGCGGCGTCCAGGACCATCCGCGTGAGCGCCCCCTTGTTGGCAGTGATAATCCCGACCTTGCCTCTGCTCCCGACGAACTTCTCGACAAAGGGTAACTGCAGCAGGCTGGTCATAAAGGTCGGCACGCCGATCTCGGCGGCGATCTTCTCCTGGTAGATCGCGAGAAAGCCGCAATCGCCGGTTACGGCGCGGACCCCTTCCGCGACGAGGCGTTTCCCCGCGGCAATGCCCTCGTCCACCATCGAAGTGTCGTGCGCAAAGAGGCGCGCCGGCGTGAAACCGTTCAACCGTTCGAATCGTACCGGGAAGTCGTAGCTCGTCGCGTTCGCAACGTCTCCGGGCACAAAGGGAACGTGGTTTTCGATCAACAGGATTCCTATCGCCTCGCCGTAGCTCACCTGGTGCCCTTTCTGTTTGAAAATCACCTGTCCCTCCCCGGGCGCATCGTGGCGCCCTGCGTTATCCGGCCGTGCCGGGCAATGTCGCGCCGCGGCACAAAACCGCGGTGCTCTGCGGTCAATCGACCCGGTTTCTCCGTTTCCCGGCGGCGAACGCCTCCAAGTTTGCCGCCACCTCGTGGATACACCGCTCCCGGGCCGCCCGCGTCGCCCATGCAACGTGCGGAGTGATCACGCAGTTGCGCACCGAGAGGAGCGGGTTCGACTCTTCCGGTGGTTCCGTGTCGCCCACACTGTCGAGCGCGGCGGCGGACACGACGCCCTTTTCGAGGGCACGCGCCAGCGCCACATCGTCCACGAGCCCACCACGGGACGTGTTCACGAGAATCACCCCCCGCTTGACCAGTCGTAGCGCGTCTTCGTTTATTACGTGCCGCGTCTCGTCGTTGAGGGGCGTGTGGAGCGATATTACGTCTGCTCGTCGAAAGAACTCATCGTCGGAAAGCCACTCTACCGGAAACGGAAGTCCGACCTTGCGTCGTTCACGCCTGCCAAGGATATTCATCCCCATGGCGTGGACAATGGACCCCACGACCGTCCCGATCGTTCCAAACCCGAAAATCGCAATCGTTTTGCCCGCCAGCTCTACGAGCGGTTTGTCAAGGTAGCGAAACGGTGCGCCCCGCCGCCACCGGCCGTCGTGGACGAGACGATCGTACTCTTCCACCCGGTTCGTCAGATGCAGCAATAGTGCCACGGTCATCTGTGCAACTGAAGCCGTCGAATAGTCGGGAACGTTTGCCACGGCGATCCCGGCGTCTCGTGCCGCGGCCAGATCAACGCGATCGTGCCCGGTAGCAAAGAGGCCAACGAACCGCAGGTCCGGCAGTTGCTCGAACCGGGACCTGGTCATCTCTTCGTGATCGACCAGGAGCACCTGTGCTCCCGATGCACGTTCCATAAACAGATGCGTCGGCGTATCCGGAAACGCGGAGAACTCGCCCAGGCGGCGAATCGGTTCCCAGGAGAGATCGCCCGGGTTCACTGCGTAGCTATCGAGCGCAACGATGTTCACGTCAAGCGACCCCGGCAACTACGGGCGTGGACACTGGGCCGCAATGGCACCGTCGACCTTGCCGGCGAATTCGGCGTCGAAATGCGCGGAGTCCACGTGACGAGAGTCCCGTTCTCCAGCCGGATGGCGTTCCAGTGGTAGACGGCGTTCTTGGCGAGCATCCGGTGTATGCGCGCATGGTTCGTCGTTCATTTCCTTTTTATTATTTGAACATATGTTCTTATAATAGAACATATTATAGTTGTGTCAACGGGGTTGTCAAGTAAGCGGACGGCTGGCCATTCAAAGCCAAAAATGGATAATACTCCCGGTGAACGCTTTACCCGCCTTCGACGAATCGGCCCTTGAAGCGCAATCAGAAAATGATCGCCTCGACGCGCTCCGATCGGCCTACGAGAGCGATATTGACGGCCTCCGATCCGCCCCTCTCGGGGATGAGGTGAACAACCACGTCCACACGCGCTACAGCTTCAGCCCCTACAGCCCGTCATCGGTGGCCTTCCACGCCCGCCGGGCGGGCCTTCGTGTAGTGGGATCCGTCGACCACGAGTCGATCGGGGCGGCCCACGAGATGACGGCCGCGGCGGCGATCTGCGGCATTGGATCCACGGTTGGCTGTGAGCTGCGAGTGAGTTTTGCCGGCACGCGGTTTGCCGAACGACGACTGAACAACCCCGATTCGATCGGGAACGCCTACATCGTGATTCACGGCGTACCGCGTGATTCGATCGGAACGTTAGCGGAGCGGCTCAAACCAATCAACGCGGCCAGGGAAGAACGCAACCGGAAGCAGGTAGACGCACTCAATTCGATTGTCAGCGAAGCAATAGGGACGATCGACTACGATCGGGACGTCCGCCCCCTCTCCTGGGCGCGCACGGGTGGCAGCGTGACCGAACGGCACATCCTCTATGCCCTGGCGGCACACGTGAGCGACACGTGCGAATCACCGGCACAGACCTCGTCATTTCTCGATTCTCGCCTGGGAATCACGGTGTCGTCCCGGATGGGCGCGCGAATCGACGACGGTGGGAACTCCCACCGACTCTACGATCTTCTGGGCGTGTTCAAATCGGAACTGGTGCCGCGATTCTTCATCCAACCGGGCAACGAGGAGTGTGTACCGGTCGAGCAGGCAAACGCGTTGGCACGCGAGCTGGGCGCAATTCCCGCCTACGCCTACCTGGGAGACGTGGCAGATTCGCCTACGGGCGACAAAAAAGCGCAGGCCTTCGAGGACGCCTACGTGGGAGAGCTGTTCGCGGACCTCCCGCGCCTCGGTTTCCTGGCCGTCACCTATATGCCGCCGCGAAATTCGCTCTCCCAGCTCAAACGCGTCCAGGCGCTGGCGCAGGAACAGGGACTGATGGAAATCAGCGGTGTCGATATCAACTCGAGTCGGCAGAGTTTTCTCTCCCCGGAATCTCGGGGCGAGGCCTTCACGCACCTGGTGGAGAGCACCTGGGCACTCGTAGGGCACGAACGGGCCGCCCGCGCGGGTATTGATCGCGGACTGTTCGGGGACGCTTCCCCGGTGGCGGGTGAGCCGCTGGATGCGCGAATCGCTCACTTTGCGCGGCTGGGGCGGGAGTCGGCGCAGTCGGGCCGCCGGTAGCCGCGGCCGTTTGACACCACTGCTACCGCGGCTGCACCGGTTGCCGCAGAATTGTCTTGAGCTTCTCCGGCGCACTCTTGCGGGGATCGCTCAAATAGATCTCGTGGTGCTTGCCGTTCTCAACCAGATCGTGTTCCGGGATCCACTCCCGGTGAAGACGCTGGAGGGTGGGACCTTCGGCGTCGTAGGGTCCCACGTGCATGATCTGCGCGCACATTCCCTCGGAGTACGTTTCGACCCGTAATCGATCGATCAATGGGAGCGGCTTCTTGCGAGCGGCGCTCTCCCGAGATGCCGCGATGAGATCTTCCGTGGCGAAGTCGGGGATCATGATCATCATGGTCCATTTCCATTGATTCTTGTCGAGATTGGCGGTGAACGCGGCCATGTTGTCGGCCCACCAGAGACCCTCCAGCGGCGGTACGACGTAGTCGCACTGGAGTTCCTTCTTGCAGGCGAACTTCAAGGCGTACGCCACCGGGTAGAGCGTCTCCAAGGCGGCGGTGTATGCGGGGGCGGTATTGGGGTCTCCCTCACCATCGATCTTGAAAAAACGAAAACACGGGACGTCAACGAGCACAAAATCTTTTGTACCGGGAGCAAAGAGCTGCTTGAGTTCCTTCTTGAAATCGATCTTCATATCCAAAAGTATAGTCAATTCTCATTATGGACGGAGGGTGACGAGCCCGCCGACAATTTAGTCTACATCAAGGGACGAGCAGTTCTCGTTGTGGCGATCACTTGGCCGATTGGCGGTGAATATCACCAGCCGCGCCCGAAACGAAGAACAAAACGCGTCTCTGCAGCGTAGCGAAGCCAAGCGTTTTGTTCTTCTTGCCAAGGTCATGTGATCGCCACAACGAGAACTGCTGCACGTATATTCTACCCCGTTGAAATCCTGCCTCCCGCCGCGTACGATTATGCCTCTGTGAAAGCCACCCTTGTCGATATCATGGCGAGCGCGGTTGATACGTTTGGCGACCAGCCGTTCCTGGCGGAACAAACGGACGTACAGGTCCATACGATCGGTTTCGCGTCGTTCGAGCGGAGATCGCGAATGGTTGCACGGGCGCTGGTGGCGCGCGGGGCGGTTCCAGGCGCCGCTCTTGTGCTTGCCGGGCAGCCCTCGATCGACCGCACGACGGTGGAAATGGGCGCTGCCCTGGCGGGACTCTCCGTTGTATCGGACTCGTCGAGTCAACCAACCGCGCCTCGGCTCGGAATCGCAATCGATGACACCGCAACCGTGTGGATCTCATCAGCGGAACTCGTTGATGAGGGAGAGCGTGTGTCACACCAGACCGCTCGGACCGCAGGTGAGATCGAGCGTGGGCTGGAGGATGCGGCGGTGTTTGCCGTTGGGGATGGTCGCACCGTGACGCAGGGCGATATAGTCAGCGGTGCCCGGCGCGCCGTCGAGGCGATCGGGATCGCGTACGGATCCCGGATAGCGCTGACGCGGCGGATTCCGTGGATTCCCGCGTGGATCGTGGCCTACGCCGGCGCCCTCGTTACCGGCAGCGTTGTGACTCTCGTACCCGCGAACGCAGACCCGGGACGGACGATCGACGAGGTACGACCCCAGCTATTCGTCATCGGTGATGACGAGGAGGAACGGGTTTGGCGCGTCCTCGCGTTGCATCACCGGCAAAGACGGCCTCGCCTGTTCGGGGTCCGTCGTAAACGGCGCAGCAGAGATGTGGCGCTCCCTCGTTTCGCAATACTGGGTCCCCCGTCGAAGAGCCGGCGATTCACGGATCGGCTTGAGGCGGTTGGTGCTTCCGTTATTCGCGGGTATGGTGTCGGTGGTCAGATCACTTTTGCCGCCGAGAGCAACCGGGAGCAGATGGGGTGAAACCCGGGATCAAAGAACGATACTCAGGGCGGATCCTGGACGAGGCGTGCCATCGACTCGGTCTGAATCCGGCGGAGGACCATCTGCTCGGCGGTTTCGACAGCTTTGTGTTTCGCGCCGGGACAACGGCGGCTGGAACAGTGATCGGCTGCACGAGTACGGGCGGACTGATCGGGTTGATGCACCGTGTGTCCAAGTCGTACGGGCTGCGGGCCGGGATCGTCGCACGCCCGGCGTGGGACGCGCAGAGGCGGAGCACCGAGCGAGACGCCTCGGTCCAGGAGAAACTCTCCTCCGCGAGGGCGGCAATACACACCCTCGGCACCAATCCATCGAACTATCATATGATCCACCAGGATCCACATTTGGGAAACCTGCACGTTGACGCAGCCGGCTCCATCACATTGTTCGATTTCGACGACTGCGCCTGAGCGGAGCGGTCAAGGCGCGAACAAAACAAACCGAAACATCATTCAACGAGTTGACACAAAAACCCGGACGTGGTTTAGTACCGACTATCTTATCGAAGGAGGCAGAACCGATGATGCAGTTTTTTCCGGTAATCAGCATTGCTGTGTGTGCGTACGCAATCATTGGGTCTGCGGAGGTGTGTCGGTAAGAACGCCCATCGTTCACTGATCAACGGACCGTAGACCCAGAAAAAGGGCTACGGTTTTTTTGTGCCCTGGCGGTTTCGCCAGGTGGAAGGCCGCCCCCTAGGAGCGGCCTTTTTTTGTGGTATCGGAGGAGAGCGATGATCTACCACGACGTTGAACACCGGATCATGGATCGCGAACGACGAGCCATGATGAAATCGATGGCCGGGCGCTCCTCACGGATCGACGCCCTGCGCCGACGTATCCTCAACGCGATCGGCACGATGCTCGTGCGGGCGGGAACGCGGATGCAGGACCGCCCCGCCGTATGAAGTAACAACGGGCGGACACTGAAAACGCCGGAAGGCGGCCGCACGCGGCCAGGGCCGGTCCGGGACACCTTTGCCGCTACCGGCGAGTTTGTCCCGGCCGGGCCCTCTTTGGTAGACTCCGGTCATGGACATACACGAACTGATCCGCTATCGAAAGAGCGTTCGGAGCTGGGAGAATCGCGACGTTGAGCCGGCAATGGTTGAGCGGATCGTGGAGTCGGCCCGGTACGCGCCGTCCGCCAAAAACGGCCAGGAGTGGCACGTCATCGCGGTCACCGATGCAGGCAAACGTAAGAAGCTCGGAAACGATATCGCCGGGCAGCCCTTCGTTTCGCAGGCGCCGGTGATACTCGCGGTATGCGGCGATACAACCGTTGGGGACATGCGGTGCGGCCAGCCCCGTATGCCGGTGGATATCGGTACCCTGACCGACCACCTTATGCTCGTAGCCGCCCATGAAGGACTTGGGACGTGCTGGATCGGCGCGTTTGACGGCGGAGAGGCAGCCACGCTGTTGGACGTGCCAAACGGTTGGGCCGTGGCGGCATTGCTTCCCCTGGGCTATCCGGATGACGCGAGCCCAATCACAAAATCGCGCCGATCCCTGGACGATCTTCTTTCCTGGGAGACGTACTAACGCGCGCCGCCTAACAGGAAATCGAGAAACGCTCGCCTATCCGCGGCGACGAATGCCCCGGTGCGATCCCTTGCGCCGGGAGCGCCTATCCCACACCGAACCGCCGCTGCAGAACTTTGAACTCGCGGACGACGAAATAGATGGTTCTGCCGGTCGAGCCGCCAGTCGACGAGGCGACAACGGGTATCCCGGCGAGCCGCAGGAGATGCTTGGCCGCCAATATGTTGGAGTTGCCGACGCCTACTGCGTCCTGTTCGATGTCCAAGTTCATGGACCCTCCGCCGAAAACTTTGGCTCTCAGGTCCTCGATCCGGCACCCCTTTTCGTACATACCTTTGATGAGCAGTTCAACCGCATGGGACGCATAGGCACCCGGGCGGCGGAGGCGGTTCCGATCCGGTGGACGACCGGGCGCCTGGAAATGATTCACCCCTCCGATCCGTTTCCTGACATCGTATAGCACGACGGACACGCACGATCCGAGTGTCGTTCGAAAGACGACATCGTCTCCGGAAACGGCGACATCGCCGATATCGATCCGCATCACGGGTCGATTCGATATTTCCGGTGAAGACGAAAAAGGCGGCATCACGAATCCATCGGATCGATCAACCCAGAACTTTCTTCACCGTAGCCAATAGCTTATCGTTCGTGAAGGGCTTAACCATCCAACCGGCGGCACCGGCTTTCTTACCCTCGTCGATGATGGATTGTTGCGATTCCGTCGTGAGGATCAACACCGGAGTGAACTTGTACTCATCTAAGGATTTCATGAGCTTCACCATTTCGATGCCGTTCATGTTCGGCATATTGACATCGGTGATCACCAAATCGATCCCGCCGCTCTTCAGGACATCGTACCCCTGGGCGCCGTCGGCGGCGGTCTTGACCGTATAACCGTTCTCTTCGAGCACGAAACCGACGCTCTGCCTGATCGATGAAGAATCATCCACTACCAAGATCGTATTTGACATATTCCCACCTTTTTGTCTAAAAAAGCGTGACTTCTCCTTCCCGAGAACCCTCACGCTCGATTTCCGTATTGGCGATGCGACCCGCCATGCTCTTGTTGCTGAATATCGTAAAATCGTTAATCAGTTCTTTGAGGTGACCATCCTGGATCGTCCAAGACTCGATATCGAGGGTGCCGTGCTCTCTCTCCCAAAGCGCCGCATTCTCCTCCAACCGCACCGTGATTTCTCCGTTGGATGACGAAAACTCGTCGATGATGCGTTCCATTTCGTCCATGCGTTCCCGACTGGCATTGATCATTTGAAGAAAATCATCGGAGAAAATGTCGAGACTCGCTATATCTCTCTTCATCCGGTCGACGATCGTCGACATCTCGCCGGTCGTATCCTGCAGGGAGATTTTCAGATCGTCCAGGACCCGTTGGACCCGTCGCATCGATTTGTCATGCATGTCCATGGCGTCTTCGGCCGTGCGCTTGAGTTGTTCGGCCATACCCATGGTCTCATCGACGTGACTATTGATCGTCGTGATTACGTCCTCCATATCCCGTACGGTGTGGGCCATCGCGGCGAGTGAGGCCTGTTTCGCCGACTCGATTTTTGCTGCTATGGTGATGTTCCAAAATCCCTCGATAGAATCCTGCAACATCGTAGAAGATTCGCATACGCTATCGAACTCACCCAGAAGTGAAAGACCGTTTCCCGTCAGATTCCGCTGCAGGGCATCCATCTGTTGCGCGAGTTCGATGACCGTCGTTTCGCTTGTCCGGAGATGCCGATTCAACTCGGGAAAAACGCCGATCTGCCGCTCGGACTCGTCCAGGTATTTCTTGATGAGAGCCTCTTTGTTCTCATTCAGGTTCGCGATGCGCCGCTCGATCTCATTGATAGCCGTCAGGAGGAACACGCGGCTCTCTCCGATCCGGCTCATGATGTCATCGATGATGACACGGGAAATCTTCAGCACCTTGTCGTTGTATGCCAAGGCGTCGCGATCCGATCCTTCCGACACTGTCTTGATGAGGCTCAGGACCTGATCCAGGGACTGCCGGATGATATCCTGATGTTGTATGCGTTCCATCAACGAATAGAGGGGCTCATGGACTTCGTCCGCCCTCCGTGTCATATCCGCAAGATCTTCGACGATGAGGCCGGCCTGGCTGCGAATGTTCTCGAGTTTTTCCCGGAACGAGAGATCCAATTCGTCCGAGAGGCGGTTGAGCATCCTGTTGAGCTCTTCTGCATCTCGAACAAAGAACTGATGCAAATCCACCAATCGTCCTTCGACTCCGGCCATCGTGTTCGCCAGTGCGAGGGAAGTGTTCGTTCGGGACTTCATCGCATCGGCGATATGGTAGAATCCACCGCCGCCTTTACCGACCTTTATCGCATGGATCATGGAGTTCATGGCGTAGAGCTCCAACGCACCGGATTGATCGATGATTTCGTCGATGAGATCCTTAATCCGCGAAATCTTCTCCGTTTCCTCATTCAGCTTGACTAGGGACCGGAGCTCTTCCTCGGACGCTTCGCGGATATCCCCGACGATACCGCTGATGATCATGAGGGATCCATCTATGATCTTTCTGAGAAGGTTGCCGGTATCGTCCGCGGCGCCGGACTCGCCCTTGACTCCCCTGATCGTCTGCTCGGCATACGATTTACTCGATTTGACTTCCTCGAGCAAGGCCGGATACGCCTTCGCGAGGAAATCGAAATTCATCTCGAGGGTTCTCGATAGGGCGGTCAACCGTTGCGATATCGTCAACTCCGCACCCCCGTGAGCTTGAGCACCCTATCGGCGATTCCGGAGAGCGGAATGACTTCATCGACGACGCCCCTCTTGACGGCGTTTCCCGGCATACCGAAGACGATGCTGCTCGCTTCGTCCTGAGCAATGGTATGGGAGCCGGATTCCTTCATCTCCGACATTCCCTGGACTCCGTCGTCACCCATGCCCGTCATGATCACGCCGATGGCGTTCTTCCCGGCATATCTGGCCGTTGAACGGAAGAGAACGTCCACGGACGGACGATGTCGTGAAACCAGAGGCCCGTCAACGATATGGACAAAGTACCTCGCTCCCGCCCTCTTGAGCAGAGTGTGACGGTTTCCCGGGGCTATCAGGGCGATTCCCCGGTTGACCGAGTCGTTCTCCTCCGCCTCTTTGACGTGGATCGCGCATAAGGAATCAAGGCGCTTCGCGAAAGAGGCGGTGAACTTCTCCGGCATGTGCTGGACGATGACGACGCCCGGGGCATCGACCGGAAGGGCACTCAGGAACGTCCGTAGGGCTTCGGTTCCTCCTGTCGACACACCGACGACGATGATCGATTCGGTCGTGTCCAATGCCATGGGCCGACGTACTTTCGACAAGATCACGTCCGCTGAGTTTTTCTCTCGGACCACCATCACCTTTTCTTTCGAATGATGCTTGATCCGCGACGAAGCGGCGGCGCGAATCGCGTCATGGAATCGAATGCGCGAGTCCATGATAAATTGCTTCACGCCCACTTTCGGCTTCGTCAGGATGTCAACGGCTCCGTATTCCAGGGCCGTGATGGCGTTCTGCGATCCCTCTTCCGACTTGCTCGAACAAATAATCACCGGAACAGGATGCTGGCTCATGAGCTTCCTCAGGAACGTCAACCCGTCCATCCGAGGCATCTCGAGATCCAGGATGATGACGTCCGGGACCGATTCCCTGAGTTTCCTGGCGGCCTGGATCGGATCGGACGCCGTGGCGATCACATCGATATCGCCGGCGGACTCGATGATCCCGGTCAGAGTTTGCCGCACGACCGCCGAGTCGTCGACGATCATCACCTTGATCCGTTCAGACATACGAATTCGGTTTCCTGAAGATGCTCGCCGCAACTCTCGAAAGAGGGCGATGGGCGTCGAGCAATCCTTCCGTCGGTCCCATGAACAGATATCCACCGGGACGCAAATGGTCTATCAAGCGCCTCACGATTTTCTCCTGCCTATCCTTATCGAAATATATTAGGACATTGCGACAGAAGATGACTCCAAGCCCGGTTTCTATCCGATATTCGTCACCGAGGAGGTTGATTTGGGAAAACCTCACGTTCTTCCTGATGATCGGATGAATGCGGATCTGACCGGTCCTGGAACCCGTTCCTCGCAGGAAATACGGCTTCACGAACGCGTCTGGAACGGTATCGAGATCCTTCATATCGTAAACCGCCGCCTTCGCCGTCGCCAGCACGGAACTCGATATGTCGGTTCCGATCACGGAATAAAAGAACAGAGGATCGAGCTTACGGTGCTCCTCAAAGATCATCGCAAGGGTATAGGACTCCTCGCCGGTCGAGGATGCCACGGACCATGCCGTCAGGCCGTGCCGCTGGGTCAGGCCCCGATCCTCGCGGAGCAACGCGGCGAGCAGGTCAAACTGCGTCGATTCCCGGAAAAAGCTGGTCTTGTTGGTCGTAACCTCGTCGATGAAGAACGGGAGTTCCCGTGTCTTCCCCTCTATCGAAAACAGATATTCGATGTAGTGACCGTAGTCGTTCATGTCGAGCGCGCGGAGTCGTTTCTGCAATCGAGTTTCGATCAGGCTTCGTTTCGACCGGGGCATACGAATTCCGATTTGTGATTCGATGAACGCCGCGAGTTGACGGAAATCCCTGTCTTTTAATCGAGTGAGGGGCGCGCTGATTTGTTCCGTCAAAGGTACGATCCGTCGTCTTGGCCCGATTGTTGGATCAGCTTCATCGGATCCAGAATCAGCGCGATAGAACCGTCGCCGAGAATGGTCGCTCCGGTGACACCCTGGGCCTGATTGTAGATCTGCCCGAGGTTCTTGATAACGGTCTGATGACTTCCGACGACCGTGTCCACCGTGATTCCGAATTGCTGGTTCTTGATATTCAGAACGACGATCTGCTCGATTTCCGGCAAGTCCCCCGGAATATCGTATGTGTCGCGAATCCTGACATACGGGAGTAGGCTGTCCCGATACCGGATCACCCGGCCGTTGGTTTTCCGTTCGCGGTCTTCATGGGTGAACTCGACGCACGATTCGACGGTAGAGAGAGGCAAGATGAACTTCTCTTCGCCCGCTTCTACCAACATACCTTCAATGATGGCCAATGTCAGGGGAAGTTCGAGAACGATTCTAGTGTATAGGTCCGGCTCGCTTTCGATATGGACCGTCCCGCCCAGATCGGTGATTTGCTTCTGTACGACGTCCATCCCGACGCCCCGTCCGGAGACCGACGTCACGGTTGTAGCCGTGGAAAAGCCGGGATGCATGATCAACTGATAGATTTCCTCGTCGCTCAGAACGGCGCTCTCGGAGATCAATCCCCGAGCGACGGCTTTTTCCCTGATCGCGTCCTTGTTCAGGCCGCCTCCGTCGTCTTCAATGATGACATGAACCGACGCGCCGACGTGCTCCGCGGTCAACGTGATCGTTCCCTGGATGGGCTTTCCCTTGCTCCGACGGACCTCCGGATCCTCAATGCCGTGATCCAGAGCGTTGCGGATGAGATGCACCATGGGATCACTGAGTTTGTCGATAACGGTCTTATCGATCTCGGTTTCCCCGCCGATCGTCAGGAGGGTGACGTCTTTGTTCAACTCCGTCGACAAATCCCGGATCAAACGCTTGTACCGACTGAAGGTCGTCCCGATCGGCAGCATCCGGATGCTCATCGCATTTTCTCTGATGTCGATCACCAGGCGTTCCAGTTCTTCTGAAACGTCGAGGACGCCTTCATCGGAAGCATCGACCGCGATCTGAGACAATCGTGCCTGGACGGTGACGAGTTCCCCGACGAGCGTCACCAAATCGTCGAGTCTTCGGGCGTCTACACGGATATTGGACGTCTGCGAAGTGGCGGCGCGCGAGGCCTTCAACTGCTTGAGGTGATTCTGGGCGTTGACCGCGGTTTCGATATCCCTCTCAGTGGCGCTCTGCTTCTCCACCAGAATGCTTCCGAGAGCCTTCTGTTCGTGCAAACCTTCCTGAACCTCATCCGCAGAGACAACGCCTTGACGAACCAGGATCTCACCGATCGGCATCTGCGATTCCTCATCGGGCTCTTCCGCGTCAAGGACCTTGATATCGAGAGTCGAGTCGTTCTCGACAAAGATAAAGACGTCACGAATATCGTTGACCGAGGCTTCCGTGGTCAGGAAGAACACCCACGACGTATGGCAGTGTTCGGGGTTCATGTCGGCGAACCGCTCCATCTCCGGAGTCGATTGCGCGACAACGGTCATTTCCCCCATGTCGGAGAGTTCCCGGATCAGCAACAGAGGGCGACTCCCCTGGAGAAAGACCTCCTCCGACGGCGTGAAATTGATCTGGTATGTCGTCTTCGAACGGTTCCGGTTGCTTTTCACGTTGTTGGCCGGAGAAGCCTGTCGATCCGCGGCGGACAGCCCCGCTTCGTTACGCAGCAGTCGGGTGAGTTCGTCGGATACCGCATCAGCCTCTTCCGAGCTGTCGACATCATCGGTGATGATCGAATGGATGTGATCCCGGCACGAGAGCAGGACGTTGATGAACCCCTTCCCGACTTCGAACCGCGCTTCCCTCAGTGCATCGAGGACCATCTCCAATTCATGGGCGAACCGGGACACGCTCTGCATACCGAACATCGACGAAGAGCCTTTTATGGTGTGCATCGCCCGGAAGATGGAATCGACCAACGTCTTGTTCCCGGAATCGGACTCCAACGCCATCAAGTCGTGTTCGAGCCCCTCCAGCAGTTCGAACGCCTCTACCCGGAACGTCTCCTTGAACTGGTCCAACGGCACCCCCTATCGCCAGAAATCGGCAAATCGGGACTCATAGCCGGACAGTGCGATACTCTCCGAGGCGGATTTCCCGAAGGACCCACGGAAACCAACGATACGACCGCCCTTTGGCTCCGTGGTCATCGCCGCCGCAAGGATCTGGATACCCGAGAGATCGATGCGCTCGACGCGGGACACGTCGACTCCAGTGATCGTCTCGTCGTCCAGGACCTCAAGCAAACCGGCCTTGAGCGACTGTGCGTTTTCGATGACGCATTCGGTCGGAAGCACGGCCGTCGATTTGTCCGCGGACCGCGGCAAAGTCAAGAAGAAACCTCGTTCGAGTCCGCGGACGCCTGCTCGGCGCCCGCCTCTTCAAAAACAGCCGACTCGATCTGTCCTTCCGATACCGTCAACGCCGATTCATCGATTTCCCCGAAAATTCGATCTATGTCCATGAGCATGATGAACTCTTCATTCTGCTTCCCGACACCGCTGATGAACTCGGCTTTGATGCGCGTTCCGATGCTCGGCGACGGTTCAATGGAGTCCTTGCTCAGATTGATTACTTCGTAGACCGAATCGACGAAGATTCCCATCAACGCGATCTCTCCGTCGATTTCGAACTCCAGAATGATGATGCCGGAATCCAAGGTCACCTCGACGCGCTCGAGGCCCAACTTCCGCCGGAGATCGATTACGGGAACAACGCTGCCCCGGAGGTTGATAACTCCGAGCATGTACGGCGGCATCCTCGGCACTCTCGTGATCTTCGTGGGCTCCAGGACCTCGCGAACCTTGAACACTTCCAGGGCGTACACCTCGTCGCCGAGAGAAAACGTCAGATACTGACCGGTAGCTACAACATCAGCCATAATCCAGTTCCTCCCGTCCCTAGAACGATTCGAACTCGTCGTCGAGGTTGTCCTTCGGCTGGGATTCATACTCTCCAACATCCCCCAAGTTGAGATTGATGCCGGCGGGCGCCGACTCTGCCCCCTTATCGACGACGACTGACCTTGGTGCCGGAAGAGACTCTACCTTCTCGACGATGACGGGCCTCGACTCCGGAGGAGGCTCTTTGGATCCCAGCCGGTCGACCTGGTCAACGGAGAAGAATCGGATCTGATCCAGAAGGTTGGTCGACTGACCGGACAAATTGGCCGACGTCGATTGGAACTCCTCGGCCGACGCAGCATTCTGTTGCGTCACCTTGTCCAACTGAACCATCGCGGTATTGATCTGGACGACTCCGCTATTCTGTTCCTTGCTGGCCGCGGAGATCTCCTGGACGAGTTCCGCGGTCTTCTTCACGTCTGGGACGAGCTTCGTGATCAGTTCCCCGGCCTTTTCCGCGACGGTGACCGAACTGGAGGAGAGATCACTGATCTCACGAGCCGCGGTACCGCTCCGTTCGGCGAGCTTGCGTACTTCGGACGCGACAACCGCGAATCCCTTTCCGTGCTCTCCGGCGCGCGCGGCCTCAATGGCTGCATTCAAAGCCAGAAGATTCGTCTGGCGCGCGATCTCCTCGATGATGTTGATCTGCTCGGCGATCTGCTTCATGGCGGTAAGCGTTTGATCCACCGCCTCGCCGCTCACGATGGCATCGTTCGACACCTGTTGGGCGATCTTCTCCGTCAGTGCGGCGTTCTCGCTGTTCTGTTGGATATTGGATCCCATCTCCTCGAGCGACGCCGAGACCTCTTCGGCACTCGCGGCCTGCTCGTTGGCTCCACGGGACAGGGACTCGGCGCTCGTCGACATCTGATCGCTGTTTGCGGCGACGTTCTGGGCGGACAGCGTGATCTCGTTCACGATGTTCTTCAGATTATTCACCATGGACTGAAGAGCCGAGGCCAATTGACCGAGTTCGTCCCGGCCTTTCATCTCGATCTTGACGTTCAGGTCTCCGTTGGATACGCGGCCGGCCATCTCAACGCCTTTGAGCAGGGGCACGGTGATCGAACGGGAGATAACGATGGCCATGAGAATCCCAACGACCAGCGCGATCAAGATGATAACTATGACGATGGTCATGGCGAGCCGTACCTGTTTCTCGGCGGCATCGTCGGCGTTGTCGCTGATGGCGTCGGCGTACTCGGTCACGGCGACCAGTGCATCCCGGGACGCATCGGCGGTTATGTCGAAATCTTCGGCGAAATCGTCCGCCTGGTACTCGGACTCGAGCTGTTCCAGGTATTCGTCGAATAGTTCGTCTTCATCGAGGACGGACGTTTCGAACTCATCAAGGAGTTTCTCAAGTTCCTGCGCACGTACCAGTTCGACGTCCGTGTCGGCGGCGTCCGTGAGCTGTCGCTCGTATATCTCCGATTCGACGGAAAGTGCTTCGAACTCCCCTCGGATTTGGGGCAGGTCCTCGGGCTCCTCGATGGAAAGGAACTCCCGTGCCGCCTCAACGGCGTTGATGACGTTGGTAAGCAGTTTTAACGAGGCTTCTACCGTTTCATACTCATCGATATCCTCGGTATCCTTGAACTCGGCCTCGCTCTCATCGGCGAGAGCCGCCAGTTGGGCCGTAAGGCTTTCGGCGGTCGATTCGAAGGTCTGCATCATATTCTTGACCGACGTCTCTTTATTGAGTTCGAGGATGTGCGCGTCGAACATCTTGTTCACCTGCTGGCGATAGATATCGAATTGTTGGCTGGACGTCTCCAACTCGTCGGTCAGGTTAGGATCGTCCACGATCTCGTCAAGCTCCTCATACGACACGAGATAGGCATCGGCCATGAGGTCAAACTCGTCCCTCTTGGCCAAAACGTCGTCTAAATCCTCGTCTGAAAGCGCTTCTTCGGCAATTTTATTCGATTCTAGAAGAGCCATGATCAAGTCATCCGCAGTTTCGATGGTCGGTGCCACCTCATCGGTGATGTTATTCAGCGCCGAGTTGATCGATCGGATATTAACCAGTGCAATAGCGCCAACGACGACCATGATGGCCAAAATGATGACGTAACCCACCATGATTTTGACCGAGACCTTCATGTTGTTGAGCATGGCTCCCCCTATGTTAGTACTTAAAATAAATGATATGAAAACCTGTATCGGGAAGCAAGACCACCGGTATCAAGCTACGACGTTCCGGTCAATCCCAGCGATGTGCGCTTCGATGTTGCGCGCGACACCATCCACGAGTCGCTGACGTGCCTCCCTGGCGGACCACGCCGCGTGCGGCGTAACGATCAGGTTGAGGTCGGTACGTTTCCAGATTGTGTTTGTTCGAGGGGGCTCTTCGGAAAGAACATCCAGGCCCCCACCCGCGATTTGCCCCGTCTCCAACGCCCACACCAGCGCTTCCTCGTCGAGGATTCCACCACGGGCGGTGTTCACGATCAACGCCGATCGTTTCATGAGGGTAAACTCTTCTCTTCCGATCAGGTTCTTCGTCTCCGGTGTGAGCGGGCAGTGGATCGACACAACATCGCTCTGAGCGAGCAGTTCCCGCAGGGGTGTGTTCATGTACGGGGGGAACTCGAAATCGAACATGTCGTATGCGAGGACGTTCATGCCAAAGCCGCGGGCGATCTCGGCGGTCCCTCTTCCGATCGCGCCGAACCCGATGATACCGACCGTCTTGCCGGCGAGCTCAAACGACGGATAGCGCAACAGGGTAAACGTTTCCGCCCGCGCCCAGTCGCCGTTTCGAACGTCCTGCGCGTACCTGAACACGTGGCCGGCGAGGCTGAGAATAAGTGCGAACGCCTGTTGCGGTACGGCGTACCGGCCGTACCCAGCCACGTTGGTGACACGTATTCCCCGTTCCCTGGCCGCTGCAAGATCGACGTTGTTTGTGCCGGTAGCTATGACCGCGACGTGTTTCAGTTGTCGCAGCTCGTCCATTTCCGCTGCACCAATCTGGTACTTGTTGACAACGATCACGTCCGCGTCGCCCGCTCGCGCCGCAAGTTCCGAACGGCGAAGATTGGGGAACGTCGCAAAATCACCGAGCTTTTCGATCGATCTGTAGTCCATATCACCGTCGAGCGAAATGGTTGATTCATCAAGAAATGCAATTTTCATAGTAGCCTCCATAGAAAATAGGATATCCTATATTCTATCGACGTCAACAGGTGCCGTCCGGTTTCCGCAGGCCGGGCCGTCTTTGGTAGACTCCGGTCATGGACATACACGAATTGATTCGTTATTGAAAGAGCGTTCGGAGCTGGGAGAATCGCGACGTTGAGCCGGCCCGGTACCCACCGACCCCTGGACGATCTTCTTTCCTGAGAGACGTGGTAGCCGCGAACCTCGCGCAGGTGTGCGGCTTTTAGTGGGGAACAGTTGCGGGCGGTTCAACGTTTGGCTACTACGAGATCTATGTCGAAAACGTCGCGGATCCCCAGTACAACGCAATGCTGAAAGGGCACCTCTGGAAACTACCTTTTCCTACTTGATAGAGCCCTGTTATAAGGACTTACGAGGCCGAATTCCAGAAAATACCGAGTTTCCAGAGGTGCCCGAAAGTATACGCGGGGAGTGAAATGGAAATTGTGACCGGTCTGCCGCCTGGAGACTATCGGATCACGAAGTTTCAGTTCCGCTACAAGGAATCTGGCAGTCCTGGTACGTCTGGTGACATCAGTGCCCCGTTTCGCCTGGAACCGGGGGCAATTACCGTTTCACCCACCACCATTTACGTACGGTTGTTCAAGCAAGATCCCGACTCATCGAAACCCGAACTCCCACTCGAGCGAGGGTCCTCGGCGCCCTTCGCGAAGAAGAGGCGTTCCCGCAGTGGCGCGTCGTCGGGTAGCCGACGACGCGAACGAAACGGGAATCGTTTTGCCGGCTCGTTACTCCTCGAAGAAGAGGATCGGTTCCGCGCCGGCCGCTTCCGAGGCGCGGCCGGTGATCGACCCGCCGGAGCCGAGGTAGCTGAACCGGGCAACCTCGTCGGGGTTCACGGTCTGGGCGTTCTCGTAATACGCCCGCGCCCGGTCGTAGTTGCCCAGGGCGTAGTGCGTTTTGCTCAGATTCAGGAACACCTTGAGCTGGTGCGTTGTGCGCGAACGGCCACCACTGATAGTCCGCTCGGCTTCGGAGAAGACGCCCAGGGCGCGGTCGTACTCCTCGAGCAAGTAGTGCAGCGATCCCAGGTTCAATTGCGCGCCCAGCGCGTCGCGTTCGATCTGGAGCGACCGAGCGAACGCGTCCTGTGCCTCCCGGTATGCGCCCACCTGCGCTGCGGCGATACCGTAGCGATTCCACATGCGGGAGGAGTTCCGCTGCTCCGCCTCCTGCCGTTGGGGCGCGAGGATCGACGTAGAGAGGCGTTCCATATCCTCCCGGAAACGCACCACGATCGCTTCCTCATCGCCGTACTGAAGGCCTAGATCCGTCTCACGCAACCCCACGGGCCGGAACACTTGCTGTGCGTGAGCGGTTTGGAAAAAACCCCGTACATCGGGATTGCCGTCGTACTTCTTGAACTGAGAAACGCCGGTACTCCACGCCTCCAGGAAACCGGCCCGTCCCATGAGCGTGATCTCTACCAGGACCCAGATGCTCCCGTCGATCTCTACAAGCATGTCCCTATCGGGGTGAACCATCGCGTGATCGCGACTCTGGACGCCGGTATTGAAGGCGCAGTAGATGTGACCGGGTATCGTCACAAAAGCGGTCTCGATCCCCACCGACTGGAGCATTGTGTCGTAGAGGACGGTCAGATCGTCGCAGTCGCCGGTGAGGCGTGCGAGCGTCTCCCGGGGCAGGCTGATCGAATCCACCACCAAGGCGTTCTCCTGCACCTGCGTAAAGGGAGAACTGGGATCTACCTGATAGAGAATGCCCAACTCGGCTAGAGCGTTGTACGCCTGCATGGCAAACTGCAGGTTCTCGCTGAGGTACTGGTTGGTGTCGTCCCGGTGTATCTGGCGGACAAAACTGGCGTAGTTGCGCACCGCACTGTCTTGCGCGGTGATAAAGGCAGCCACTTTGCGATCATCGTCCCAGGTGAGGGCGTTCCGGTCGTGAAGCTCGTAGGAAACGGACTGGTGTTGCTCAACCGGGCGTCCCCGCGTCGTGTATTCTGCGATGATCTCACCGGTGAGCGGCGTGATACCCTGGGTAGTGAAGACCTCGTCATTGAAGGTGGCGTAGATGGGTACCTCAACCGATTCTCCCGGTTCCAGGACGGCGATCTCCGCCGCCGGTGTGGGAGAATCCATAAAGCCCGCCTGCATAAAGGCAACCTGCACGTTCTCGATCGCCGTCTTCTCGGTATTCTCTATCGTAATCGTGGTGGTGGGGTTGTCGGCATAATAGCTCTGCATCGCGGCAAAGAGGGGCGGAAACTCCACACCGGAAAAACGGATCGCCCGGATAGAGGACGTTGCAGCGTCCGGATCCTGACCCAGGCGGTAGCTCACCATGAACCCAACCCCGTAGGTGAGTCCGTCGAACTCGTCCAACGGGCCCAGGCCGTGGAGATAGCGCACGGAGGGTTTGACGGCGATACTCACGTTGTAGCTGGGGTTGAGTGCGAGCTTGGCGGAGGCGCCACCGAGGGCGTTGATCTGGCCCTTGGTGTCGGAGCCGCCGTCACCCGGAAGATCCAAGTCCCCGAAAAACGACTGCGTCGCGCCCGCCACGATATCGAACCCGATCTCGAACTCCTTGGAGAGGCGCGTGGCCAGTCCAAATCCGCCGGCTGCGTAGGCATGACGATGCGTCCAGTCCTGGTTCGCGGCGGCGGCGTTCAGGAAGGTGTAGTCCACCACCCCGCCCTGGACAAATGGCTGCATCGCGGGGCGGCGCGCCAGAGAGAGGCGGACCTCACCGGCGATCTCGTTGATCTGGAAATCGCTCAACCGGCGGTTGCCGATTCCCGTCAACGGCTGGTACTGGACTCCGAACGACGCCGGAAAACGGTAGTACGAGTTGAGGTTCACGTCGCCCTGCTGTGCAGCGATCGGAAGCGCGGAAGCGATGAGCAGCGTGGAAAGCACCCGGCGAAGGTTCGGACGCACTCGTTTGTCTACACGGTTCGTCATGGTTCCCTCGCTTCTTCTATTCACCGTACACCCAACGTCGAACTCTCGCAAGGCATTTGCGAAAACGGCCGCTTTATTCACAAAAGTGTTGCGCGTTTTTTCCAACGGGCATAGGCTTGAGATAGGCGCCCCGGCGCAAAAAGGACGCAAAGATGAACCGACGCCTTGTTCGAATGTGGTTCGGAGTCGTCGCGGTTCTCGGTCTCCTGAGTGCGTGCCCCGCCCCGTTTGAGCAACAGGACCTGACCGCCGGTTTTGACGACACTCCTCCAGAGATCACGCTGACCCACCCTGCCGACGGCGACTCCTACGGATCGGCGCTCCTGGTGAGCGGCACGGTGCACGACACCGCTTCAGGCGGTTCCGGGGAAGTGGCATCGCTCCACTGCGCGGTGACCTCACTAATGCCGGAAACGGCGATTACCGACATCGACGACGACGGTACGTTCCAGTTCCTGGTGGACTGCGGTCAGTTCAGCGGTTCGATTGTTCTTGAAATCACGGCACGCGACTGGAATGGGAACGCGACAGTATTAAACGTCAACCTGGTCGACACGGAGAGCGACATCCCCTCGTTTGCCCTTACACCGGGGAACGGGAAGATCGACGTGGCGTGGAGCGAAGTCGCAGGGGCGGAAAGCTACACGCTCTACGACTACGTGTCGGGATTCTCGATCGATCTGGCGAGCAACGAAACGTCCTATGAATACACGGGGCTCCCCGACGAAGCGCTCCGAAACGGGGATCTGGTCCTGCTACAGCTCAAGGCTGAAATGGGAGCCGACTACCGCGACGCGTGGTCAGATGCCGAAACGTGCGTTGCGCTGTCGCAGTTCACGCTCATGCCTCACACGCTCAGCAGCGAGGGGAGCATTTTCGTCGAATGGTACGACGCCCCCGCGGTGGAACGGTACACCGTGCTACGCTCCACGAGCCGCGACCCCGACACCTTTGTCGTCCACCGCGTTGTGAACGACAACTCGTTTGTCGATACGGACGTCGTGGTGGGAGAGACGTACTTCTATAAAGTGCATCCGAACGATCAGGAGGAGATCGTCAGTCGCGAAATAGCCGGCGCAGCGCAGTCGATTCCCACGCTGGGCCTCCACGTGGCAGAGATCGTTCCTTCTCCGACGTACGGTGCGCGTATCTCACTCGTGGAAGACGGAACACTCTTCGTTATCGACCGTGGCGGAGGGACCTTCGGATCGGGCGGCGTCTACCAGTACGACCTCACGGCTCCTTCGGATCCCGTTCTGGAAGACACCTACGAAGGCATCACGATCGATTGGGACGGGTATTGCGCCGCGATCGACGACGACGGCTTCCTCTACATTCAGACGAAGGACGATGACGCCGGCGAAAACGGCCTGCTTGTGCTCGATACGTCGAGCGGATTGACCGAGATAAACCACTTCAACACGGGTACCGATGCGTACCAGTTCGCGATCGTGGGCGACGATTTCTACTTTGCCCACGGGACCGATGCAGACTCGTTCCGCCGCGTCTCTACCGATGATCTGACGTCACCGACCAGCGACGTTGTCACCGATCTCGCCAGCTACACTGAGATCACCGAGGCGAGTCTTTCCGTCGATTTCGACAACCCATGGGTTCTAACGACGTACACGTCCGGCGGCACGACGTACATGTACCTGTGCGATAGCTGGTCCGACAGCCTCGGCGACGAACTGTACGAAGCGATCCAGCTCTTTCGGATCACCCTCGACGCGTCCGGGTCGCCCGTCTCCGCTGCGCAGATCGGTACGAACGTCTTCGACGACGCGGGCTGGGCCGATCCTCCGGACGGCGACGTCTACTTTCCTTCGTACCTCGCCGCGAATGAAGACGTACTCGTAATCGTGTCGAGCCACCAGTCGAGTACGGACCCGTACAGCGCTCTGGCCATTTACGACTTGTCGGCGGACGCGGCGAGTCCGGTGTACGCGTCAAGCATCGAGGTCGACTCGTACGCAGGCATGCCGGCGATAGACGACGGCAAGCTCATCCTGCCCGGGGGAGCCGAGGCGGCGACGCTCGTGTACGACATCTCCAATCCGGCGACGCCGGAACTCATTCAGACGATATCGATGCCGTCGGCGCAACCCGCGTACGTGGCTGCAACGAGCACGAACTATTACGTTGCCGCCGATTTTCCCGGAACGTACGTCCTCGACAAGGGCGTCCCCGCTGCCGATACGCCGGTCGACGTGACGCCGTCGGGCCTCTCGTCGCCGCTGTTTTCGACCGTTTCGATCGAAGGCGATGTGGCGTACGCGATGGATTCCGCCGGCACGCTCTACGCGCTCGACCTTTCGAACGGCCCGCAGAACCCGACGCTCGCGGACAGCCTCGATCTGAACCTGCCGGCGCCCGACTTCGTCTGGGCGGACAGCATCTTCGACTTCGGAACGCTCGTTCCGGTGGTGAGCGCTACCGCCGGTATCGTCCTCGTTGACGCCTCGGATCCCGCCGACCTCGTGAACCTCGGCACGATCCTGGAGAACAACAAGCCGCGTTCTGCGGTGCGCTACGGTGACGTTCTCTTTGCCGGGTGCGAGGACGGCGGCATCGTCGCGGTCGATATCTCGCATCCTGAGGATCCGGTCATTCTCAACTCGACGCCCGTTCCCGGGTTGCCCTACATGCCGACCCGGTCGGACGCGACTATTTTCTATGCGATCAGTTCGGGAATACTCGTCTCGGTGGACATCTCCGATCCCTATAAACACGAAATCATCGACACCGTGGATCTCCTGGACGGCGTTGCGAGCGTCTCCGACCCGTTTACCATTTCCACCGCCAGTGCCGGCGACTACGTCTACTTCGGTTACTTCGATACGAGCGGCAGCGCGGATAGCGCGCTCGGCATCGTCGACGCAAAGACACCCGACGCGCTGGAGGATCTGACCACGGGCGCAAACACCGTCGAGTACGGCTACGACGGCGAAACGGATATCCCGATCCAGACGGTGCGCGTGTCCGACACCGTCCTGATCGCCCTCTCGTACTACCTGGACGAAGGGAGCGGTGCCCCCTCGGCGGATCACTACGGGGCACACCTGATCAGCATCGCCGATCCCGAACGCCCCATTCTCGTGGCGAGCATTGACGCGTTCTCGCCGCTCACCTACAGCGCGGACTGGTTCGGCACGTGGGGATACTTTGCGGACGCGGTGAACGGTTTGATGTTCGCCGACCTAGGAGAGTAGGAGCCGCAATCCGGGGCGGCCCGCTGGTGGCGCCAGCCGGAGGTATGGGTTGCGCCTACCGAGTCCGCGGAGCGTACGGAACCGACTATCTCTACCTCTCGGACAGTTCAAAAGATTTCTTTGCGATCGCGCTGGACGGTGCCGCGAACCCGTTCAACCTCCACAGTGCGCCCACCTGGGGTTGGGGCACATCGATCGGCGGCGCCGCGAACGACTACGAGGTGTCATACATCGTTCCCGGGCCTGGGCTTCTTGCCGTGGTGGCTCGCCGAGACATGAGCGGGGATGACGACCTCGGCGTGATCGCGCTCTTCGATGTAGTTGACGACGTGGACGATTCGGGAGACAACGGCGCGGACTTCGACAACCCGATATTTCGATCGAATATCGAGGAGGACACTCGAATGGGCCGCCCGGAGTTCGACGGCGACCGGCTCATTATCCCCGCCGACAATGACCACGTCACGCACATCTACGACGTCTCCGACCTCGACTCTCCCGTGTTGCGACAGTCAATCTCGACGCCGTCGGCGAACCCGATGTCGGTAGCCGTTGCCGACGACTACTACTACGTTGCCGGAAGGTGGGCGGGAATCCTCGTTCTTGGAAACGGCGATACGCTGTCAACTACCGCCGCCAACGCAACTCCATCACTCGCGGGCGATCCCGAAATCCTCGACGTTCGAATCGACGGCGACCGCGCGTACATGATCGACGGTGACGGCGTTTTTCACGTACTCGATCTCTCGCCCGACCCGGCGTCTCCCCGGGTGACGGGCTCATTCGACCTGGCGATTCCCGCCGAACAGGCGTACTACAGCGATACTATCGCCATAATCGGTTCGGTCGTATCCGTGTGCAGCAAAAAGGGGTTCACCCTGATAGACGTGAGCGATCCGAACGACCCGCGCGAAATAGGTACGATCCTCGAATCGGCACGACCCGCCTGGGCGATACCCCACGGAGACGTGTGCCTCGTCCTGACCGTCCTGCAAGGCGCCCTGGTGGTGGACATCGCGGACCCCGAATCGCCGGAGGTGGTGAGTACCCTTCCTATCCCCGGAACGGCGGAGGTCCCGGCGATGCGCGATCCGCGGCGCCCCGGCGTGAACACTCCGAGCGGCCGTTTTATGAGTTCAATGTACTTGATCCCGGAAAAATCCATGCATATCATGTATCCATGAAAAAGATACAGGTGCTCTATCCCGACCCGCAGATGGAGCAACTCCGGCAGGTGGCAAAGGAACTCGATCGCCCGATCAGCGAGATCATCCGCGAGGCGACGGCGGAATGGATGAAACGATGGGCGCCAGTCGGTACCGGGGAGGTTTACGAAGAACCGCCCGTCTTCTCCGGGGGGAGGATCAAGACGAAGGCGGAACATCTCCGCTCCGCGAGTCACGGCCGTGAATAGCGTGGACACCAACATCCTACTCTACGCGGTCAACCGGGACTGTGCAGAGCACACGGCGGCGCGAGTGCTGATGGACCGGGCGCTGACAACGCCCCACGATTGGATCGTTCCCGACCAGGTCTATTTCGAGCTGTACCGCCTGGTGCGCAGCGGAACGATACTACAGAAACCGCTGTCGGCGGTAGAGGCGACGAATCTCGTCGCTTGGTATCGCAACAGTTCGGGCTGGGGGCGCTGTGGATGGGATACGCGTCTTTTCGACCGCGCTCTGCCCTACTTGCGAGATGCCGGCCGAGGCGCTTCGTCAGTCTTCGACGTGACGATCGCGCTTGTGCTTAAGGACGCCGGGGTCACGCGCCTGTACACGCGAAACGTGGTGGATTTTGCCGCCTTCAAGTGGCTCGAAGTTGTGAATCCGATCGACGGGTAGGCTCGCTCCGCGACTGAACGAAACTAACGACCATGGCGCGAATCTGCCAACCCACATTTTGATCTAACCTGGAACTTAGTCTATATTTGGACTATGCAAGTGAATATTCACGAGGCCAAGACACACTTCTCCCGGCTCGTTTCGAAGGTACTCTCCGGAGAGGAGGTAATCGTCGCGAAAAACGGTACTCCGCTGGTTCGAATCACGGCGATCTCCGCTCCGAACGGTCTTCGGACACCGGGACTATCCAAGGGTGCCGCGGATATCGCGGTCGACTTCGACGAACCGTTGCCCGACGAAGTGCTCCGTGAGTTCGAATCGTGAGAGCACTTCTCGACACGCACGTTTTTCTTTGGTGGGCGACGGATCCGGACCGGCTGCCGGGAACGGTCGTAGATCTATGTCGTTCCGTCCAGACGGAACTCTATCTGAGCGCTGCAAGCTCGTGGGAAGTGCAGATCAAACAGCGCATAGGAAAGCTCAGGCTCTCGGATCCGTGGCGAGAGATCGTTGAACGCGAGGTGACGCAAAACGGTGTAAACCTCTTGCCGATCACATTTGCGCACACCTATCGACTGGGAAAGATACCGCCGCTCCACCGGGACCCCTTTGATCGGCTGCTTCTGGCGCAAAGCATCGTCGAAGAAGCGTCCCTGGTTACAGGAGACACGAAGCTGCACCGGTACCCCGATGCACCGATCATCTGGGAGCAGGACCTCCCGCTGTAAGGCTCACCACACAACGTCACAGACGCCATATTGGACCAACCGTCTATCCTTGCTGACCAGCGTGGCCCCCAACTCAACTGCCGTGGCGAGGATGATACGGTCCGCGGGATCTCTGTGGAGGTCCGGAAAATCGACGCCGGCGCGAGCGATGCGCTCGTCTACCGCGGCGAATTCAAAACGCGGATCGTGGTACGTTGCCGTCAGGAATGCCGCCGGAGGAACGGATAGAGAGAGGCGGCCGCGTTTCACCAGCGTGCAGAGTTCCCAGACACTCATCGTTGAGACGAGAATCGAGTTGATTGCTGTCTCGCCGTCAATTGCCGTTCGCGCGGGCCCGGAAAGCGAGGAGCGGTCGGCCAGGTGCCAGATCCATGCATGCGTGTCCAGGAGTATCAGCGCTCGGCCTCCCACGAGCCATCGTCTACCGGATCGAGGGGGCGCTCCCACGCCTCGATTACGCCGGATAGAGTGTCTGCAGAATTGGCGCCACTGTCGGCTACCGGTTCGAGCCGAACCGCATCCCGGCCGTGGTCCGTGATGATGAGTGGTTCCCCCTCATCCTGGACCATGCGCAGGTATTCGAACGCACGCGGCTTGAACTGCGACTTCGGAACGCGTTTCATATCTATAGTCTATGGTCCATGGACCTATTTTGACAACCGGCAAAAAACCGGCGGCCCGAGATTCGATTTACGCGGTGCGGCTACTACCGTATCCGCCGCGCCCCCGCCTTGAGGAGTTCGCCCAGCTTGGCCGCCGGGTCCTTGAACTTGCTCAGGAAGATCATCGCAGCGATGATGTAGGGCTTGAAGCTCGCTTCCTTGTACAGGGGGACGCGATAGCGGTCAAAGACGGCGGCAGCAACTTCGCCCTCCTTGCAGCTCACATCGGTGATGTCCGCGGGCAAGCAGTGCATGTACATCGCTTTGCCCGCCTTGGTGGTGTCCATGAGCGCTTCAGTGCACTCCCACTCTTTATGCTGGGCGTTCTGGGCCAGCAGTTCTTTTTCCAGCGCTTTGATACCCGCTTCATCACGGTCATCGTAGAGCTGTGTACGCTTCTCCATGGCGGCAAAGGGGGCCCAGCTCTTGGGGTATACCACGTGGGCGTCCTTGAATGACTCCGCCATGTCGTTGGTGCGCGCGTACGATCCGCCCGATGCAGCGGCGTTCTTCTTCGCCACCTCTTCCACCTCCGGCATCACTTCGTACCCTTCCGGATGGGCAAGCACCACGTCCATGCCAAAGCGCGTCATCAGGCCGATGATGCCCTGCGGCACCGATAGCGGTTTGCCGTACGAGGGGCTGTACGCCCAGGACATGGCGATCTTCTTTCCCTTGAGGTTCTCCACGCCGCCGAAGAGGTGCACCAGGTGGAGCGCGTCTGACATGCTCTGCGTGGGGTGGTCGATGTCGCACTGCAGGTTCACCAGGGTGGGCCGCTGCTCAAGTACGCCGTCGTTGAAGCCCTCCTGTACCGCCTCAGCCACGTCGCGCATGTAGGTATTCCCCTTGCCGATGTACATGTCGTCGCGGATGCCGATGACGTCCGCCATAAAGCTGATCATATTGGCCGTTTCGCGCACCGTCTCGCCGTGGGCGATCTGGCTCTTCCCCTCGTCCAGGTCCTGTACCTCGAGACCCAGGAGGTTGCAGGCGCTGGCGAAACTGAAGCGTGTGCGCGTCGAGTTGTCGCGAAAGAGGCTGATCCCCAGGCCGCTGTCGAATACGCGGGCGGAGATGTTGTTCTCCCGGAGCGCCCGGAAGATGCCCGCCACCTCGAAGGTCGCCATGATCTCGTCGTCCGATTTTTCCCAAGTGAGCAGGAAGTCGTTGGCGTACATCTTCTCAGTCTTCCTGGCGCCGAGCGCTTGGATGCGTTTTGCAATGTCGTCGTGTGTCACAAGTTCTATCCTCGTTATGGTGTTCTGGCGCCGCCGGGGCGCGCGGCCGCCGGGCTTTCACGCACCCGGCGGCGAGTCTCTCTACCGTCTCAGATCGTCCCCAGTTCCCGCAGGATCGCCTCCGGAGAGAAGGGCCAGCCCCGCATCCAGACCCCCAGGGCGTCGTGGATTGCGTTAGCCAAGGCCGGGGCGGCGCCGTTGACGCTCACCTCGGCGATCGACTTGGCGCCGAACGGTCCGTAGGGATCGTCGGTTTCGATCAGGATGGCCCGGAAGTCCTCGGGAATGTCCCCCACCATGGGTACGCCGTAACTACGGAGATCGGGGTTGAGGCAACGCCCCTCCGCGTCGAAAATCATCTCCTCGTAGAGGGCGTGGCCGATCGATTTTAATACACCGCCGTATATCTGGCCCAGGGCGTACTCGGGATTGATCGGGACGCCGCTGTCGTGGAGTGCGTAGTACTTCTGGATCGTGACCTTCCCGGTCCGCGTATTCACTGCAACCTGACAGAAATGGACGCCGTAGGGGAAGCTGAAGTCCTCGGTGGTGAAGGCGGCGCTGGCAACGATCTGGCCCGTGCCCTCACCGCCCTGGGTGTGCCAGGCGAGCTTCTTGAAGGTGAGTTCGCCCTTTTTACCGACGATCTTCGACGGGAAGACGATCTCCAGATCCGCCGGTTGTTCCTTTAGGATCGTTGCCGCCTCCTTCCGAATCATCTCCGCCATCAGGAGCGCCGCGTTCCGGGCGGCTCCGCCGGAGAAGTAGGTTCCGCTCGAGGCGTACGCACCGGTATCGAAGGGAGCGCTGTCGGTATCGCCCGATTGGACGGTGATATACTCGATGTCCGTCTTCAGGACCTCGGCGACCATCTTGGCACTCACCAGGTCGAGGCCGGTGCCGATATCGGCTCCGCCCGATTGGACCTGGAGCGTACCGTCACCGTTCATGATGATGGTGCAGTTGGCCTGGTCGAGCCCCGGGAGGCCCGATCCCTGCTGCACCATGGCAAAGCCCTTTCCGATTTTCACGTCGGGGTCGCCGGAGTCGACGGGCGTGCCCCACTCGATCAGCGCGGTCCCCTGCTCCAGGGCGGGGCCCAGCCCGCACGTCGTGGCCGGTGCCGGTTTCCCCTCGCGCCCTTCCCCGAGCGTCTTGAGGATCTCCAGCATGTCCCCCTCGTGGACGCGGTTCATCTCAACCAGGTCCAGGTAGCTCACACCCAGGTCCTCCGCCAGTTCCTTCACCGCCACCTGCAGGGCGAAGTTCGCCTTGGGCGCGCCGTACCCCTGGTAGGCTCCCGTAGGAGGCCGATTCGAATAGTAGGCGGTCACATCAAAATGGGAGTTCTCGCAGATGTAGAGCGGGAGGCTCTTGGAAACGCCGTTCATGGGTACCGTGAGCGCGTGAGCACCGTAGGCGCCCTGGTTGGACTCCACGTTCATGTACATCGCCGTGAATTTCCCGTTCTTTTTGGCGCCGAGCTTCACGGTGACGCGCATGGGCTTGCGGGAACTGTTGGAGATAAACTCCTGCTCCCGGGAGAACTGGTGAAATACGGGACGCCCCGTTTTCCAGGCACAGAAGGAGACGATGTCCTCCACGAGGATATCCTGCTTGGATCCGTAGCCGCCGCCGACGCGTTCCTTGATGACCCGCACCTTGTTTTCCGGCAGGTCGAGCAGGGTGGCAACGATGCGGCGCACGTGGTAGGGAACCTGCGTGCTGGCGTGAACGATCAGGCGGTCCCCTTCTACGCGGGCGTAGGCGGTGTGCTTTTCCAGGGGGGTACACTGGATCTGCGTGGTCGTGTAGCTCCGTTCGATCACGACGTCCGCCTCGGCAAACCCCTTCTCGAGATCGCCGATTCCGCCGGAGACGGCGGCAGCGATGTTCTTTCGCGGTTCGCCCCCGATCGGAAACTGGTAGAGCACCGGCTCCTCGGCCTTGTTGACCCCGGCGTTTTGCTCCGCGAGATCGTCCGGTGCTCCATCCACGTACTCCACCGGGCCGTCGTGGATAAGGGGCGCATCGGGAGCCGTGGCATCGTCCCAGTCGATCACCGGTTTGAGCACCTCGTACTCCACCTCAACGAGCTTCACCGCTTCCTCGGCGATCTCCGGCGTTTCCGCCACGACCGCGGCGATCCGGTCACCGGCGAAACGCGCCTTCCGGCTGAGGAGCATACGATCGTAGGGGCTCGGTTCGGGGAATCCCTGGCCCGCCTGGGAGTACGTCTTCTGCGGCACATCTTCGTGGGTGTACACGGCCACGACGCCGTCCAGGGAGAGTGCCTTGGAGGCATCGACCCTCTTCACCCAGGCGTGGGCGTGGGGGCTCATCACCAGGCGTAGGTGGAGCGCCTCCGGTTCCACCCGGTCTTCCACAAAGACCTTCTCCCCGGCCACCATCCGGGCGGAGTCCTTCTTGGACCCCGGTTTACCCACGATCTGCAGATCTTCGCCGAAGGAGGGGAACGGCTCCGCCTGGTAGGAGGGGTTCTTGCGCCGTTCCACGGCGATCTTCACCGCCTTGAAGAACTGCTCGTACCCGGTGGCGCGGTTGAAGAGACCCGAGAGGGCGTCCTGCACCTCTTCCCGCGTGGGGTTTTCTACGCGTTCGAGCAGGTCGTAGATCATGAGCGCCGCGGCGGGGCTGTTGTAGCCGGACTGGACGCAACCCGCCTCGAGCATCGCCTTTTGCACGATGCCGAGTTCCCGGCCGTCGCGCAGCGACTCAATCGTCATAACATCGCGCCCCTCGAGCTGCGGCGCGAGAAGGATGTTGGCCCCGACGATCTTCCCGTTCAGGAGGATCGTATCGGAACCGGCGAACCCAAAGCCGTCGTCGCTGTTGCGGACGGAAGGGACGCCGTTGCGTTGCAGGAAGGTCTGGGCACTTTCGCCGGGGTGCGCCTCGAAAGAGACGGGCCGGCCGTTGAGGGTAAAGGTCACCTTCATGCCGTCGCCTCCCCAATGCACCGGCGGATCGTGTCCGCGATGACCACGGAATTGACGTGGCGTTTAAAGGCCGTGGAGCCGAGTATGTTCGGTTTTGGGTCGATCGAGGCGGCGATGGCCTCCTCCAGCTTCCCCGATTCGCGTCCGAGCGACGCGGCATGGGCGAAATCGCCGGCCACAAGCGCCGATTCAACCGTCCCCAAGCGAACCGTTCGGGGTGCAACGCACCCGGCGGCGATGACCGCGTCGGTGATCGCGCCGCCGTCCACGGCAATCCGTACCGCCGCCGAAACGACCGGCAGCGCCACGTGGGAGCGCGACTCCTTCACGGCGCGGACGCTCACGCCGGCCCCCGGGAGGGGAACGCGGAAACGGAGGATCAGGTCATCCCGCCCGTCCGAGACGTACTGTTCGACGGGCACCTCTTCCGGCGCGGCGGTTCCGCCGGCGCCGCCGACAACCTCGGCGGTAGCGCCTAAGGCGATAAGGGCCGGAACAATGTAGGAATCGGGGCGGGAGGCGCCCACGTTTCCGCCGATGGTGGCGATGTTGCGCACGCTCCGGGTGGGGATAAACCACGCCGCCTCTACCAGCGCCCCGGGAACGGCCGTAGAGTCGGCCACGTCCTGGAGCGTTGTGAGGGCGCCCACAAAAACGGCGTCGCCCTTCGACTCGATACCGGTGAGACCAAGCCTATCGATGGACACGACCCGTTCCACCGCGCGGCCCCACTTCTTGAAGGGTGTATTGTTCACCTGCGTCCCGCCCGCGAGATAGACGTAGCCGTCACGGGCAAGCGCCACCGCCTCGTCAACGGAGGAGGCGCGTTTGAAATCGGTAACCATACCGCTACTCCTTCTGGAACGCGCGGACCTTTTTATTGAAGGCGCGGATCAGCTCGTCCAGCTTGGGCGCCGCCGCGTGAATCTCGTCCCAGTAATCTCGATCATACCATTGCTGGTTGATTTCGTCGTACGTCTTTCCCTGCTGCTCGACCCAGGTGTAGTACTTCAGGTTGTGGATCCGTTTCCGCTCCCGGTAGGTGAGTTCGAGCACCCCGTCGGTACCGACCTGCTGTAGCATGGCGTAGTCCGCCACGGCGTCGTCCCGGGTGTACGGCCCGCGATCCGCGTTCATCTCCTCCAGGCGTGACGTGTAGAGATCCTCCCCGTCGGTAAAAACGGTGGTCACAAGATCCTCGCCGGTGAGCTCGAAGTACTTGGCGAACTTGATCGCCGTGAGTGTGTTGCATATCGACGAAATCCCGAGCCAGTGAAGGCGGTCCACCACGTCCTTCGCGATACCGAGGGAAACGAGATAGTCGCGGCCGGCGGGTTCGTTGAAAAGACGGAAGAGGCGCATCGCCTGTTCATCGTCGATCGCTGCAACCATGTCGGTGTTCTTGACGTTGTGGACCCAGGGCACGTGCTTGTCGCCGATGCCTTCGATCCGGTGCGCGCCGAAGCCGTTGTTGAGGAGCGTGGGGCACTGGAGCGCCTCGCTGACCGCGAGCTTGGCACCGGGGAAGGCCGCCTTGATGTACTCGCCGCTTGCCGTAGTGCCGGCGGAACCGGAAGAGATACACGCCCCCGCCACGCGGTCCCGAGGACCCATAATCTTGCCCAGGACCTTCTCCATGGCCGGCCCGGTGACCACGTAGTGCCAGAGGTGGTTGCCTAACTGGTCGAACTGATTGAAGACAAAGACGTTCTCGCCGCGCTCGGCGGTGAGTTCGTGGCACTTGTCGAAGATCTCCTTGACGTTGCTTTCGCTCCCCGGCGTAGCGATCGTTTCGTCCGCCATGTTCTTGAGCCACCGGAAGCGCTCCTGCGACATCTCCTCCGGCAGGATCGCGATCGATTTACAACCCAGAAGGCGGGAGATATACGCACCGCCGCGGCAGTAGTTGCCGGTAGAGGGCCAGACCGCCATGTTCTTCTCCGGGTCGAACTGGCCGGTGACAAGCGTCGGCATCAGACAACTGTAGGCGGCGCCCACCTTATGCGCGCCTGTGGGGAAGAATGTGCCCGCCAAGCCCACGATGCGTGCGTCCACCCCGGTGATTTCCTTTGGAAGCTCCAGGTGGGTGGGGTCCGCGAAGCCCCCACCCGATTCGACCGGTTCGTTCTCCCAGGTGACGCGAAAGAGGTTTCGCGAGTGGACCTCGTCGCGACCGATCGTTTCGAGTTCCTTCTTGATCTCGTCGTCGATCTTGGATGGATCCGCCATCTCTTCGTACGTGGGGAGCAGGATGTTCTTTTGGGCGCAGAGGCGCGCGTTCTTCTCGATTTGTTCAGCGTGCGGTGTCAGGTCAATCATCGATCTCTACGTCTCCTGGATTCGTGAAATAAACTCGCGGACGAGGTTGCGCGCCACGTGGGAGCGGTACTCGGCGGTGGAACGCTGGTCCGTGATGGGGCGAATATGCGGGGTGTAGGCGGCAACGATCGGTTCCGGTTCGATCTCAGACGCCCGCTGCCCGGCGACGAGTCTCTCCGCCGCCGGCACGCGGACCACCACGGGACCAACCGCGCCCAGGGCGAGGCGGAAATCGGTGACAACGCCGCGGCCGTCTATCCGGGCGATGCCGGCGCCGGAAAGTTTGGAGAGCGCATTGGCGCGGCGGGTGCCGACCTTTCGGTAGTACCGGACGGTCCGGGGGGTCTTGCCGTCGGAGGTGGTCGAGCCGTTGGAAGCGGCGGAGCCACCCGCGGCGGCCGAGCCTTCGTCGCTTGCGCCGGCGGATACATCGTCTGCAGAGGCAGCGCCGTCACCCGCCGCGTCGCCGTCCAGGGGAACCTGGATCGCGATCATGATCTCGTCGTCCCGGAGGGTGGTCCGGCCCGGTCCGGTGAGGAACTCGGCGATGGGAACGGTCCGCACCTCTCCCTCCCGGGCGAGCACCACCCGCGCGTCCAGCACGTAGAGGGGCGGTATGGAATCTCCCGCCGGCGAGGCGTTGCAGATGTTGCCCGCCATGGTGGCGCGATTCCGCAGGCCCGGCGCGGCGATCAGGCGGCACGATTCGCGCAGCGGCTCGGGTACGCGTTCGTCATTGACGATCTCCGTGAGCGTTGCCGCGGCGCCGATGCTCAGGATGGCCCCGGCCGCAAAGTCGCCCAGCGTAATCGAGCGCAGTTCACCGACGGCGTCCAGAAAGAGCACGGGCCGGTCGATTCGCGGTCCCGTGCCGGTGTACCCGCGCTCGCGGACCATCACGTCCGTTCCACCGGCAAAGGGGAGCGCCGCCGTTTCCTTGCGGAAGGCGAGCGCCTCCGCGAGCGTCCCGGGGCGGAGCACCTCTACCATAGGCCCTTCCCGCGCTTCGCGGCGTCCTGGATCGCGTCCACGATCATGTCGTACCCGGTACAGCGGCAGATGTTGCCGGCGAGACCTTCCCGAACCGCCTCCTCATCGGGATCGTTCTGTTCGCGCAAGAGTGCCTCGGCAGCCATGACCATGCCGGGGGTGCAGAATCCGCACTGGGCGCCGTGCATAAGGGCGAACGACTCGGTGATCATCTCGCCCCGCTCGCTCTCTGACAGGCCGTCCACGGTGAGCACTTCCGCTCCGGCGCACTGCGTTGCCGGAACGAGGCACGAATTGACGAGCTTGCCCTCCACGATGACGCTACAGGCGCCGCATTCGCCTTCGCCGCACCCTTCCTTGGTGCCGGTGAGCGCCAGGTCATCGCGCAGGATGTCGAGAAGTCGCCTGAGGGGATCGACTTCGATCGATCGCGCTTCGCCGTTGACGGTGAACTCAAGTTTCATCGTTTCGTATCTCCATGATAACTTCGGGAACGAGAGGAATCCGCGGGCACGCGGCGCCGATAGCCTGTTCCACCGCGGCGGCGTACGCCATGTGACCGCCGTCGTGAACCATCTCGCCCATCCCCTTGGCACCGAACGGCCCGTAGGTGTAGGGGTTGTCGATCGTATCTGCACCCGTTCGCGGAAAATCGAGCGCCGTGGGTATGATGTAGTCCGCCATCGTGCGCTGAAGGAAGGTGCCCGTCTCATCCACGTGCAGCTTCTCGATCGCTCCGTACCCCAGGGCCTGGCTCATGCCGCCCTGGATCTGGCCGTTGACCACGCGCTCGTCGATCGCTTTTCCAACGTCGTAGACGCCCCAGGCGTGTACCACGCGCACCTCGTAGGTGACGGGATCCACCTCCACCTCGCAGGCGTTCACCCCCCACCCAAAGGCCGCGTAGGCATCGCCGTCCAGGGCGTTCTGGTCCCAAGCCATCCCCGGAGGCATCTCGTAGGCGCGGGTGACCGTCTGTTCCTCGCCGGGTGTCCAGGTGGCTTTGAGCTCTTTCGCCGCCTCCTGAAGGAGAAATCCGACCACCATCATCGTACGGCTCGCCACGGTAGGACCGGAGTCGGGGCAGATGTCGGTATCGGGTTCAACGAATACAACCTCTTCCGGCACGATATCCAGCACGGCTCCCACGACCTTCCGGAAGGTCGTCTTGGGGCCCTGGCCCATGTCGGTGGTGGCGCAGCGGATCTCCACCACGTCGTCGGCGCGCTTGTGAACCGCCGCTTTCCCCTTGATAATGCGCTGCTCACCGTCGCCGGTGAAGCCCGCGCCGTGGTTGAACACGGAGATACCGATACCGCGCCAGAGAGCGCCGCCTTGCCCCCGCGCCCGGTGGGCGCCACTCCCCGCGTCCACGACGGATGCGTTGCGGCGCTCGGCCGCCTCCGCCGCGTACCGTTTCTGCTTCTCACCGTAACCGGACATCTCGTCAAGGCGTACAAGGAGCCGGTCCAGGATCACCTCGTCGCGCAAGAGACCGCCGGTGACGGTGCGGTCGCCCTTTTTCTGGAAGAAGCGCCGGCGATAGGCAAGCGGCTCCACCCCGAAGGTCCGGGCGCATTTTTGCATGTGCATCTCAATCGAAAAGAGCGACTGCGGCGCGCCGAACCCGCGGAAGGCCCCGGAGGGTACCGTTGTGGTGGCCACGGCGCGGCCGCGAATCTTCGCGTTGGGGATGTGATAGGCGCCGGTGGAGTGGAAGATGGCGCGCATGAGTACGATCAGCGAGTAGGTCTCGTAGGCTCCGCCGTCCAGAGTCACTTCGCTCTCGATCCCGCGGATCGTCCCGTCCTCGTCGTGGGCGGTCCGGATCTTCGTGCGGCTGGGGTGGCGCTTGCTGGTGAAGGCCATATCCTCGGTACGGTCGAAGATCATGCGCAGGGGCCGTCCCGGTTCCGCGCGGCCCACCTTGAGCGCCGCCACGGATAGGGGCGCCCCCATGATCTCCGGGTAGTCCTCCTTGCCGCCGAAGCCGCCTCCGATCACGGCCGCCTTGATACGCGTCCGGGCGGCGTCGCCCATGACCACCTCTACCGAGTGCTTGACGTAGTAGGGGCACTGCATCGACCCGTGGACGACTACCGTTCCCCCCTCGAACCACGAGACGAGACCCTGGGGCTCCATGTAGAGCTGTTCCTGGAATCCCGTTTCGTAGGTGCCCTCCACGATCTTCGTAGCGCCGGCAAAGGCCGTGTCGACGTCGCCCCGGTCCAGGGCGAGCCGGGCAAAGACGTTGTCCTCCCCGTGCATCGCGCCGCCCTTGCAGGAGATACCGTCGTCGAGGGTGGGCGCCGGTTCGATCGGCTCGTACTCGATCGCGACCTCCCGGAGCAGCCGGTCAACCTCCAGCGGATCGGGCCCGCAGAGGATGCCGATAATCTGACCCCGGTAGCGAATCTCCTCTTCGGCAAAGGCGGGGAGATCATCCTTGATCAGGACGACCGCGTTCTTTCCGGGAACGTCGGTGTGGTCTACCCAGTAATACCCGGAGGGAAGCTCCGGGATGTACCGCCCGGTGATCCGCCCGCGGGGAAAATCGGAGCGATAGAAGCGCGCGGTGAGCGCGGTGGCGTAGTCGAAGTCCGCGATATAGGCTGCCGCGCCGGCGGCTTTCTCCTGCGCGTCAACACGCGGGATGGGGGTGGTGATACTCATGCCGTCCCGACTCCTTTCATGGCGGCCTTGATATCCTTGAGACCGTTCCCCGTGAGGAGAACGACCACGGTTGCGTTTGCGTCGATGGCGGTGCGTTCCTTCACGTACCCGGCAAAGGCCGCGGCAGAGGCGGGCTCCGCAAAGAGCCCCACACCGGAGGATAGGTGTCGCTGCGCCGCGAGGATCTCGTCGTCGGTCACGACGACCACGCGGCCCTTGTGACGCTTGAGACGCTGCAGGGCGAACTCTCCCGCGGCGGGCACGTCCACGGAGATCGAATCGGCGATCGTCCGGGACGGAACGGGATCGGTGAAGCTCCCGGCGCGGAAGGCGCGGGCGATCGCGCTGCTTCCCTCCGCCTGGACGCTCCATACAGTCGGAACGCGGTCAGCGAAACCGAGTTCCACCAGATTCTCGAAGCCGCGGTAGACGCCGCTTACGATCACGCCGTCGCCGGTGCTCACAAAGAGGTGGTCCGGCACGCGCTCGCCGAGCCGGCGGTAGATCTCCAGCGACACCGTCTTCTTCCCGTCGATCGTGAGCGGGTTGTGGCCGGTGTTGCGGGAGAGGCCGTCGTGATCCTTCAGGTACGCCATACACTGGGCAAAGGCTTCGTCGTAGGTGCCGTCCACGCGCTGCACGTCGGCACCGTACTGGAGCGCCTGGGTGAGCTTGGCCGCCGGCGCCGATGCGGGCAGGTAGAGGCGCACCTCCAGACCGGCGTTGGCGCCCACCCCGGCCATGGAGCTACCGGCGTTTCCCGTGCTGGCCACCACAATTCGGGGGATGCCGTGTTTTCGCGCGAAGGCGGCCACGAGCCAACTGGCCCGATCCTTGAGCGACCCCGTCGGGTTGAGGCCGTCATCCTTGAGAAAGAGGTGGGGAGCGTGAAACTCCTCGCGGAGCCGCGCCGGGCGCCACAGGGGCGTATTTCCCACGGGGATATCGGCGAAGTGTTCGCGCTCCACCGGCAGCAGATCGACCGGGTGCCACTCCTTTGGCGGATCGCCGGAGATGACTACCTCCAGGATGCCCCGCAGGGGGCGGCCCGGAGCGCGTTTGGGCGCACAGTCGTCGCAGAGGAGGCGCCCCGGTTCAATCGCGTAGGACGCCCCGCACTGGCTGCACCGGTAGGAGAAGCTCAACACCGGGCGCCTCCGCGGTTCGCGCCTCCGGCGGTAGCTCGCTCGGGAGTGGCCGGCCCACGTTGCTCGCGTCGCAGCCTGCCGTGACTCCCTCGTGCACGCCTCATGCTTTGGCGCCCACCTCCAGGGCGTAGGGGAGCATCGCGTAAAAGGCGCTGCAGATCTCCAGGTCTTCCACGCGGGTGATCTCGTTGGGAGCGTGCGCCTGGTCCTCGTCTCCCGGGCCGAATCCGATGGCGGGCACCTTGTGGCGACCGGTAGAGGCGACGAGATTGGTGGAAAAGGTCCACTTGTCCACCACCGGTCTCTTTCCGTAGAGCGACTCATACGCCGCGATACCCGCCTGCACTACTTCGTGCTCCTCGGGGATCTTCCACGTGGGGAAATAAAGCTCCTGCCCGTAGTCTGCGTCGCGCCAGCCGCGCTTGGTGTAATCGGGCATGGTGACCTCTATCTCGTCCTCCGGGTCACCCACCGCCTCCGCCATGTACCTCTTCACCTGTGAGATAGCGAGGTCCGCGTCTTCGCCCCAGGTGAGGCGCCGGTCCAGGTAGAGCATCGCCTGGTCCGGGACGGCGCACTGAGACGGTCCTTTCACGTCCACCTGGCTGACGACGATCGTACCCTTCCCCAGGAAGTTGTCGTCGTCGGGCTGCAGATCCTCGTTGAGCTTCTCCATGGCCAGAGCGGCCCGGGCCGCCTTGTAGGCGGCACTCACGCCCCGTTCCGGCGCGGAACCGTGCGACGAAACGCCCTTGAGGCGGGCCATCATCTCCATGCGTCCCCGGTGGCCGCGGTAGAGGCGACAACTGGTGGGCTCGGTGCTGACGATGAAGTCGGGCTTGAGGCCCTCTTCCTCGATGAGGTATTTCCAGCACATGCCGTCGCAGTCCTCTTCCATGACGGTGAACGTGAAGTAGACGCTGAACTCGCCGTCATAGCCGAGTTCCTTGAGCATACGCCCGGCGGTGATCATTGCGGCGGCGCCGCCCTTCTGGTCAGATGTACCGCGGCCGTACACGAGCCCTCCGGCGATATCGCCTGAGAAGGGATCCTTGTTCCACGCGTCGGGATCGCCCACCTCCACGGTGTCCACGTGGCCGTCGATGGCGAGCTTCTTGGGCCCCTTGCCCACGCGCGCCACAACGCTGCCGAGCCCGTCGATGCGTACTTCGTCGAATCCGTACTCTTCGCACATTTCGACGATCCTGCGGCAGACAGCCTCCTCCTTACCGCTGTACGAAGTGATCTTCACCAGGTCGCTCAGGACGCGGGCCGTGTCGTCCCGGTAGGCGCGCGCCCGCTCAAGAATCGTTGTGTTCATCTCCATCAGTTGTACTCCTTTTGTCGCGGGGAACAAACAGTGCCGGCCGGGCCGGCCCCGCTGTCAAACGTCGATCAGGGCGCGATTGTGTCCATCTTCTCCCAGAGCGCTTTCGCCTGCTTGCGCGACTCGGCGTATATCTCGGCCGTATCAAAGGGGAACTCACCCTCTTCGTACACGACCGCGCCGTTCACGATGACCGTTCGCACGATCGACGCGTCCATCCCGTAGATAAAGTGGCCGTCGATGTTCTCTTCCACCATTGGTGTTGGCGGATCGTAAACGCCGATAACGACGTCCGCGGCGTACCCCGGTTCCAGTCGGCCAAACTTCCCGCCGAAATTGCGCTGCAAGATCTCGTTGCCAGCTTGCAGGGCGCGCAGGTAGTCCCCGGGCCACCAGGGGCCCCGGGCGTCCTTGTGCTTGAAGTAGGCGTGCTTCACCTCGGTGAACATGTCGCCACCGATCCCGTCGGTACCGAGGGCGAGGTTCTTGTATTCCGGCAGACGCGCGTTGTACCCCACGCCGTTGTTCATGTTGCTGCGCGCGTTATGCACCAGGAACCCGTCACGATCGCCCAGCAGTTTGATCTCCTCCGAGTTGAGGTATATGCCGTGGACGAGAATCGTCTTCTCATCCAGCATGCCGAACTCGTCCAAGCGGAAGACGATGTCCTTCCCGTAGGTCACGTGAGAGTGGCTCACGTCGAAGGCGTCCTCCCCCACGTGCAGGTGAAGGCCCCGCCCGGTCCGCTTGACGGCGTCCGCCATCGCCTCCAGCCCCTCGTCGGGGAGTGTACACGGCGCGTGTCCGCCCACGTGCGCCTCCATGAGACCTTTCCACGTTCCCGCTTCCTTCTCGGCGTCGATCTGCTTCGCGAAGGCGATGTTTTCTTCCACACCGGCGAGCATGTCGTCACGGCCGTGGCGGTCGGTCACCTCGTAGCACGTTGCGCCGCGGATCCCCACCTTTTCGAAGGAGCGCTTGAGGGCGTCCAGCGATCCCTTGATGAAGTTGGGGCTGGCGTTGTGGTCGATCACCGCGGTGGTGCCGGCGCGGATCGCGTCCAAGTTGCAGACAAGGCCCGCGTAGTAGAGGTTCTCCTCGTCGGCGCCGCGATCCATGCGCCACCAGAGGTTCTTCAGGATACTCATGAAGTCCGGCGTGGGGCCGATCTCCGCCGTCACGCCCCGGGCGAGTCCCGAGTAGTAGTGGTGGTGGCTATCCACGATCCCCGGGAAGACGATGCGCCCCGTGGCGTCGATGACCTTCCCGGCGGACACGCCAAAGGCGGCTCCGGGTCCCACTGCCTTGATCGTGTTTCCGTCGATGACGATGTCCACACCCTCGCGAATCCGGGGCGGCGAGAACTCGATGGCCGTACAATTTGTGATCGCGATCATACCATTGACTCCAATGGAATACCCTTTTTCTCCCCTTCTAGATGAAGAAATGCAGTACGAAGACCGCCGCAACGATATAGGTCGCCACGGACACGTCCTTGCCCTTGCCGCTCACTACCTTGAGGATCACGAAGGAGGTGATACCCCAGACGATGCCTTCGGCGATGCTGTACGCCAAGGGCATCATGACCATCGTCAGGAACGCCGGGAGCGACTCGGTGATGTCGCCAAATTCGATCTCCTTGACGGGACTCATCATAAAAACGCCCACCAGGATCAACGCCGGAGCGGTAGCGGCCCCGGGGACCAGCAGAAAGAGCCCGCTCACGAAGAGCGCCAGGAAGAAGAGCGCCGCCGTGACAAGGGCGGTCAAACCGGTGCGGCCGCCCTCTTCCACGCCGGCCGCGCTTTCGACGTAGGTGGTAACGGTACTGGTACCGAGGATCGCGCCGGCGGTCGTGCCGATCGCGTCTGCCAGGAGCGCCTGCTTTGCCTGGGGAATGGTACCGTCATCCTTGAGTATGCCCGCCTTGGTGGAAACACCGATGAGCGTTCCCACGGTATCAAACATGTCCACGAAGAGAAAGGTGAAGAGGACTATGAGCATATCCACGGTGAAGACCTGGCTGAACTCGAACTGGAAGAAGATGGGCGCCAGGGTAGGCGGCGCCGAGAAGAGCCGGAACCCCTCCACGTTGGTCACACCCATGGGAATGCCGATGATCGTCGACGCCAGGATGCCCCAGAGGAGCGCACCGGTCACCTTAAAGGCGAGGAGGCCGCCGGTGATGATCAAGCCGATCACGGCGAGCAGCGCCGCGGGGTTACCGAGGGACCCCAGACCCACCAAGGTAGCGTCGTTGTTTACGATGATCCCGGCGTTCTGCATGCCGATAAACGCGATGAACAATCCGATACCAACAGAGATCGCCCGCTTGATGTTCATCGGGATGAGGTTAATGATCGCTTCCCGAATGTTGAGGAACGTCAGGATGATGAAGATGATCCCCTCGAGCAGAACGGCGGTAAGCGCGAACTGCCAACTGTACCCCATACCCAATACAACCGCGAAGGCGAAAAAGGCGTTGAGACCCATGCCGGGCGCCAGCGCAAAGGGCAGGTTCGCCACGAGGGCCATGACAAGTGTGGCGATCAGCGACGCCAGCGCCGTTGCGGTGAAGACCGAATCGGCGGGCATTCCCGTGGCGGACAGGATCCCCGGGTTGACCGCGAGAATGTACGCCATCGTCAGGAACGTCGTGATACCGGCGATGACTTCGGTGCGCACGGTGGTGTTGTTCTGTTCCAACTGGAAGAACTTGTTCATACCTCACTCCTCGATATGTTGATTGATTTGCTCAATTGTACACCCGTCTGGTAGCGCACACAAGACAAAAGTTCGGTGCAACAAGGGAGCAACGGGGGGAAACCGCAGGTGATTTTTTTTGATGTTATAAATTCATCAGAAAACAAATATTTTTTTGACGATATCGAACATCAAAACGCGTTGCGTCTTTACCGAAGGCGGGAACGAAGGTGCAGGATCGCTTCCAGAGCGCCGCCGGCCACGGCGCGCGCCTTGTCCGAGACGCGCCTTACGTCCACCTCCGCTCCGCGCGGGTCCACGTCTCCAACCTTGAAGCCCTTCTTGACACCGATACCCGACGCGAGCAGACCGCGCACGATGCCGTCAAAAGGCGCCGTGACCTCGACCCCGGCAACGCGCGCAACAACGTCGCCGCCGGCGACAACATCGCCGATTGCGGCGACCGGTTGGAACTCGCCGTCCCGGGGTGCGCGCAGAACGCGGCGCGCCGTCTCTCCGCCGATGGTACCGGGGGTACCGGTGTTCGGGGCGGCGCTACCCTCGAGGATCACTCGTCCCAGGTCGTGTCCGCGGTTTGTCTCGACCACGGCGTCCGCGTCCACCCCCGCCGAAAAACCGGGACCCAGCGCAACCGTGACCGGGGCGAGATCGGAAGAAAACCCGATGTTGCGCTTGGCGATAATCGCATCCACCACCACGGCGGGTCGCAGCGCCGGGATGCTCTCCATCTGTGGGTCCACGAGAACGGGAACGGCCCCTTCCTCGAGGATTTCGTACGCCTCATCGAACCCCCCGGCGCGCACCGCCCGGATCCCTTCAACCGACGTTTCGCCCGCGAAGATCGCCTCCGCCATCGAGACGGTCCTGCGGATCGCCGTAGGCTGAGCGCTTTCCAGGCAGACCACGCGGAAACCGGTTCTCACCAGGCGGACGATAACGCCCGTGGCGAGGTCGCCGCCGCCGCGAACCACCACGAGATCGTGGGCGAACGAATGGAGCGATTGCCCGCTCCGCTCGGAGCGGTGACGAAGCATCTCCGCCAGGATGCTCACCGCGATCTCCGCGGGCGTCTCGGCTCCGATATCGAGGCCCACGGGAGAGTAGAGGCGCCCAATGGCAACCGGAGAGACACCCGATTCACGGAGCGCGTTGATCACGACGGCGACCTTCCGCTTGCTGCCGAGCATGCCCACGTAGCAGGCGTCCGTCGAGAGCAGGTACTTGACCGCCTTGATGTCGTCGTCGTGCGTGGCCACGACCACCCACGTGTCCGCGTCGATACGGGCCGCCTCGAGCGTGGCGATTAGGTCGCCCTCCACCGAAAAGGTGCGCTCCGCCATGGGAAACCGCGCCTCGTCGGCAAAGTCCGGCCGCTCGTCGGCCACGGCGATCTCCCAGTCCAGGAGCGACGCCGCCCGGGCGATCGCGAGGTTTACGTGTCCGCCGCCCACGAGCAGCAGGCGGGGCCGGGGAAGAATGACGTCCACATGCACCTCCATAACGCCGCCGCAGTGCATACCGGCGGCGTCGCGCCCCTCTTCCACCAAGTTGCGCCTGACCACCCGCGACCGGCGCTGGGCGAGCGCATCTGCCGCCGCCTCGACCACCAGGCGCTCGATGGCACCGCCGCCCACCGTACCAAGCGTGGAACCGTCCTCACGTACCACCATGTGACCGATCGTGCGGGGCGTGCTGCCGCGGGTCGCGAGGATCGAAGCGAGGACAAAGGGGCGGTTCTCCGCTTCCAGGCGGGCCGCTTCCGCGAATATGCGCACGGTCAGGCGCCTTCCTTGTTTCAAGTCGCCGGCGTCGTCACGACCGGTCCATGACAACGGCTCGGACAGGATCGTCCGATTGTAGGGACGCCACCGCGATCGTGTCCACCGGTAGCGGACGGCCGCCGGTCCCGGTGTCAAACCGTTCCAACACCGATTCAGCAAAACCCCGCGCCCGGGCGACCACGGCGGGAGCGCCCGCACCGTTCACGATCCAGACGCGCCGGGCCGGTGCGGGCGTACCTTTGAACATGCCCTGTGGGTCTTCCATGAGCCGCGCCACAACGATCGGGGTGACCGATGCGGCGCTTTCCCCGGCGAGTCGCGCATACGCATCGGTACGGTGGACGAGCGCTTCCGTTGCCGCGGAGCCGAGCGCCGTCACGGCGGTTACGCAGACAACGGTCGTCACCCAGGAGGGAACGACCGGTTCACCGGGTCCCGGTACTTTGATCGCCCGCCCACGGGCGCCGTCCGCCTCGATCACGATGGGAAGAGCGAACCGCGGCGGGCCGCCGGACACGGGGGCGGCACCTCCGATCGGTGCAGATGCCGGGCGCGGTGCCGTGACCCGCCAAGGCGACATTAGGCGCAACAGATCGCCGGAGTCGATCCCGGTCACCTTGGTCCCGTCCTCGGTAGGAGGACCGGAAAGGGCCCGAATCATCGCCCCGGATTCGGGATCGGCCCCGAAATCGCTCGGCTCTCCGGTAGCGGTGACGATCACATGGTCCGCCCCGGGAAAACCGGGCGGGTTCCACCACTTGGTCGTTACCGCGAGGAGCGCCCCTGTTCCGCGCGACGCCGCCTCCAGGGCTAGGCGGGTGAGGAACGTAGTTTTCCCGCCGGCACCAACCACCGCGACCGCGCCGAATCGCGCTTCTTCGGAAACAGCCGCGCCGGGCCAGAGCAAGCCAAAGAGATCCATCGCAGCAACCCTACCACGTGCTGCCTCGCCACCGCATCGTCGGACGTGCCGGACTCGCGCCGGTTGCAGCTCGCCGTGTTGACATTTGGTCCATCCGTTCTATGCTGGAAACGGCATGTTTCCCTTAGACGATCTCAACCGGGCGATTCTGGTGCATCTCCGGGAGGGCCGGCAATCGTTCAAACGAATCGCCGACGCCACGGGTGTCTCCGAAAACACGGTCAAGGCACGAGTCCGCAAGATGGAGGCGGAAGGCGTGCTCGACATCGCCGGGTACGTGAACCCTCACGCGATCGAGGGGCATCAGATCGTCTACATCGGAGTGAAACTCTCGAATCTCGACTACGTCGGTACGGCCGAAAGGGTCAGCCGCCTGCGTCGCGTCGCGTCGGTTGGTGTTGTCACCGGCCACTACGACATGATCGTTACGGTCCACCTGGATGCGACCTTCAACCTCCTCGATTTCCTGAGCAGTGAACTCGGCAGCGTGGACGGAATCCAGTCGACAGAGACGTTTGTGGTCTACAAGAACTTCGACATACGCGTTCCCTATCCCGCACACGACAAAGGAGAGGCGCCATGATCCTGATCAAGAACTGTTTCTATATCCACTCGCCGGAAGCAAAAGAGGGCGGACGCGGCTGGGACATCCTCATCCGGGGCCCGCAGATACAGAAGATCGCCCCGGAGATCACCGCCGATGAGGCGGGGGAAGGGGTACACGTGATCGACGGGTCGCGCCACGTGGTGGTCCCGGGGTTCGTCAACACCCATCACCACTTCTACCAGACGCTCACACGGAACGTCCCCGCGGCGCAGGATGCAAAACTCTTTGACTGGCTCGTATACCACTACGAGGTGTGGAAGTACGTGAACGAGGAATCGGTCCGCGTCTCGACGCTGCTCGCGACGGGAGAGTTGCTCAAGACGGGCTGCACCGCCACAACCGACCACCACTATCTCTACCCGCAGGGGTTCGAAGGTGACCTGATGGCGCTGCAGTTCGAGAGCGCCCGGCAGTTGGGAATACGGTTCTCGCCGTCCCGGGGTTCGATGTCGCTCTCCAAGAAGGACGGCGGACTGCCGCCGGACTCGGTGGTTCAGAGGGAGGAGGCGATTCTCAAGGATTGTGAACGGGTAATCGGCCAGTTCCACGACGCCGGCGACTTCTCGATGAGCAAAGTCACGCTTGCCCCGTGCAGCCCCTTCTCCGTGACGCCGGATCTTATGAAGGAGACGGTCAAACTGGCCCGCGCCAACGGCGTGAAGCTCCACACCCACCTGGCGGAGACGATCGACGAAGAGGAGTACACCCTCAAGCACTTCAACAAGCGTCCCCTCGCCGTGATGGACGACTGGGGATTCGTGGGGCCCGACGTCTACTACGCCCACGGCATTCACTTTACCGACGAAGAGGTGGCGCATCTTGCCAAAACCCAAACGGGTGTCAGCCACTGCCCCAGTTCGAACATGCGACTCGGTTCGGGGATTGCCCGCGTCATTGAGATGCGCAAGGCGGGCGTACCTCTTTCAATCGGCGTTGACGGATCGGCGTCCAACGACACGTCGGACTACCTGGGCGAGATGCGTAACGCCCTGCTCCTGCAGCGCGTCCACTACGGTTCCGACGCGATCGGCGCCCGGGAGATCTTTGAGATGGCCGCCGGCGGCGGCGCCCACATCCTCGGGATGGACCGGGTGGGGCAGCTCGCGGCGGGATGGGCGGCGGACCTGGCGATGTTCGACGTCTTCCGCTTTGACTACGCCGGCGCCCTGGCGGACCCCCTGGCGGCGCTCCTTTTCGCCGGCCACAAACACGAAACGGACTACACGATCGTCAACGGCAAGGTCGTCGTTGAGAAGGGTGAACTCGTGGGCTACGACGAGCAGAAGCTCTTCCGGGAAGGCCACGCCGCCGCGGAGCGACTACTGAAGCTTTCGAGCGAATAGCACACCCGAACTACCACGAATACCCGCCAAAACAACGCGAGGTGACCTAGCAAATCTCAGTATGGACGGAGAGCGACGAGCCCTCCCACGCCGTTGTCTCTGTCAAAAACAGGCTGGTCGCGCAAACCACGTGGTGGTATATTTCGAATTACCCGATATTTCTGACTTGTGAAGTAATAAATACACGGTGGAGGTGAAACCGTGGCCGTTGATAGTCGTCGCGTTGTGCTGATTGCGATTGTTCTCGCGCTTGCCCTTACAACACGTATCTTCTCCGAAGGGCGGGAGGATTTCTCTTTTGTCCTATCATCGGGTGTGGAAGTACCGTTTGGGTCCCGTAGCGCCCTGACGAATGATGACCAGGCGTTCGAGTTGGGGGCGTCGGCAGCCGTTACGGGCCAGTACATCTTTCCCAACCGGCAGTATCTCTACGCCAACGGGACGGTGAACTATCAGGGACAGACCACACCGGGAACGGCGCCGGCACTCAACATCATAGCCGGCGGATTCGGCGCCGGTGCGAACCTGCGGATGGGCAACGCCATGAGCGTCCAGGTGGGACCGGAGGCGGGCGGGTACGTCGGGATCTTCGGCGACGCCGTGGGTTCCAACCCCTTCTTTGGCGCAACGACAAACGTCATGTGGGACTTCACCCCTTCGTTCTCACTCGCACTGGGCGCCGGGTATCGTTACTACCTTGGAACGGACGCAGACGGCGCGTACACGGATCTTGTCCAGACCGCGCGCCTTAGCCTGGGAACGGTTTTTCGCCTCTCCAACGACGGAGAACGCCGCCGGATACGCATGGACAACATCGAGTTTGCGCCCGTCTTTCCCGTCTTCTACGGCTACTACGACCAGAACACGCTGGGCAGCGTTGAAGTCAAAAACGAGGAGAACGGTCGCATTACCGACGTCAAGGTCTTCTTCAACGTGAACGAGTACATGGAGCAGCCCAAGCTGAGCGCGGAGATCCCGGAACTCGGCCGCAACGAAAGCGCCGACGTTGACCTGAACGCACTCTTCCGGAGCGCCGTCCTCGAGATCAATACGGACACGCTGGTGCAGTCCGAGATCATCACCGAGTATACCTACCTGGGACGGCGGTTCACCCGGAGCGAGCCCTACACGCTTCGTATCCATGGACGAAACTCAATGACCTGGGACGATGACCGCAAGGCGGCGTGTTTCGTCAATCCCAAGGACCCCACCGTCCTGCTTTTTTCGAAGAACACCGCCGGGTTGATCCGCGAAGTATCCACCAACCCGATCAATCTAAACTTCAAGGTGGCGGTGGGCATCTTCGAAGCACTCAATGCGTACGGCATGAACTACGTGATTGATCCCGATTCGTCCTACATCGAACTTTCGCAGAACGCGAACGCCCTGGACACTCTACTCTTCCCTGCCGAAGCGCTCACGTACCGCGCGGGTGATTGTGACGACCTTTCGATACTCTACGCGTCACTTCTCGAAAGCGTCGGAATCAACACCGCCTTTATCACGATTCCCGGCCACATCTACGTCGCCTTTTCGCTCGATCTCACCGAAGAAGAGGCGAAGCAGGAGTTCACGTCGATCGATGACTTCATCTTCATTGATGACAACGCCTGGGTACCGGTGGAAATCACCCTGGTGACCGAAGACTTCATGCGCGCCTGGCGCACCGGCGCCCGGCAGTGGCGCGACGCATCGAGCAAGGGCTCCGCCCGGCTGATTGCGATTCACGACGCGTGGCAGACCTTTGAACCGGCGCCGACTCAAACGCCTCCGTTGTCGCTTGTCTTCCCGAGTCGCGAGGCGATCCTCGCCAACTACAACCGTAATATGGACGAGTTCGTGGAACTCGAGATCAACGAGCGCCTGTCACGGTACAACGACCGCATCGAGCGCCGCGGCGACAGCGCGAACGTACGGAACCGGATCGGCGTGTTGTACGCGCGGTACGGAAAGTACGGTGAAGCGCGGGAACAGTTCGAACGCGCCACCCGGCTCGATTCGAGCTACGCTTCGCCCTTCGTCAACCTGGGTAACATCAACTATCTCGCGGGCAACATGATAGAAGCCAACGACTGGTACACGCAGGCGGCGCGCCTGGAACCGGACAGCACGGCCGTGATCGCCGGTCTGGCGCGGACGCAGTACGAACTCGAGGAGTACGACCGGGCGCGGGAAAACTACACGCGACTGGCCGCGCAGGCGCCTGACGTGGCAAGCGAATACGCCTATATCGGGAACACCTTGGACGTGGTGGGCCGCGCAGCTGCGGCACAGGACCGCGGGCGGACAATCTGGGAAGACGAAGATTTCGACGAGTAACGGAAGCAGGGGACAAAAGGAATGAGTCGGAGGACGGCGAGTCGGACCGTAGCGTGGGTGTCAGCCGCGGTTCTATTTTCTGTGGTTGCGGCAGGCTGCCGCAACGTGCTGATCGATCGCGTGGACGGTACGATAGAACAGGTTGTCACACCGCCCGCCGTATCCGCGGTCTTTCCGACGAGCGAGTCCACGGACATCCCCATCAATACGGAAGTCATCTCCATTTCCTTCGAAAAACAGATCAACGGCGCTACGGTCAACGCCGGGACCTTTTACATCGCGGTTCTCAACGATGACGGAACGCACGGCGAAACGGTGTCGGGATCGAGGACGATCAGTGGCGACACGATCACCTTCTCTCCGAACGCCGACCTCGCCTATAACACCACGTACATCGTCGTTGCCACGCGCGGCATCGAGGATGAAGACGGCAACCCGCTTTCGGAAGAGTACACGTGGACATTCACAACGGGCCTGGCGCCGGACACGACGGCACCGGCCGGTTCAGTAGTCACGATTAACGGCGGCGACGTGTGGACGACCTCCCGAACGGTGACCTTGGCAATCGGGGCCACCGATGACCGTGGCGTGGCACAGATGAACATCGCCAACGCCAACAGCTTTTCCGACGCCAACTGGACCACCTACGACACGGAGTACGAGTGGACCATCAGTGACGGCGAAGGCGAGCATACCGTTTACATCAAATTCCAGGACGGCTCGGGAAACCAGAGCGGCGTTATCAGCGCAACCATCATGCTGGACACAACCCAACCCACCGTTGACGTCTTTGCCGTCGACGGCGGCAGAAGCGCCACAAGCAACATCGAGATATCGCTGGGCGTCTCGGCCTTTGACGACGCCGGCTCAAGCGGCGTCATGGAATACCAGGTTCGCCTTGCCGGCGACGACTGGCCCTCAAGCTGGACCGCGCTGACGATTGAAGGCGATGACGGCACCGCGCTGGAGACGGGAATCGCCCTGCCGGATGGCACCGTGAGCGACGACGAAGTTTCCTACGAGGCACGGGTCCGCGACCTCGCCGGCAACGTGTCTCCCGTCACCGCAGCGTCAATCATCTACGACCTTTCACAACCAACGCTCGATACGACGCTCGCAAATCCCGCCTCCGGCCAAACGGGTGTTGCCTACGACGCAAGCGTCGTCACGATCATCTTCAACGAAGAGATGAACCTCGCGACGATAACGCCCGATACGTTCTACGTGGCCAACTCCGGGGGAACACCCTTGAACGGCGGCGTGTTCGAGTACGAGTTCGATTCGTACGACGGCGTTCCCTTCCGCCAGATGCGGATCGTCGGCCTCGAGCTCAATCCCAACAGCGACTATTTCATCACAGTTGCCGGAACCGTCGAGGACGTGGCCGGGAACAAAATGGACAGCGAAGAAACGTGGTTCTTCCAGACGGGCAACGCTACGGACACGACGGCACCCGGCGCCGCAGTTATCGCGTATAAATCCGGCACGGTTATCACCTCGCCCGCCGTCGACGACGATCTACCGGTCCTACCGGACGGCCGGTTTGCTACCAGCCAGGCCGGCGTTGTTCTCGACATCAACGCCAGCGACGACTACAACTCCGTCTACGGTATCAACCTCTGGGGCGAGGGCACCGGCCTTACCGTAGGTGGTTCACCGGTCACTCTCAATGCGTTCGAGGACCCGGTAAGTGGGTGGATTGCCTACGACGACGCGGTGACATGGTCCTTTGCCGGTGTTGACGGCGTGTACAACCTCTGGTACCGGCTCCAGGATAGCCGGGGCAACAAGTCTCCCGATCCCCCCGAATTCTTCTCGGTGGTACGCGATTCCGCCGCACCCACGGTGACGTCAGTTGACCTCACAAACGCACGGGAAGACGGGGGATCAAATGTCCATCTGAACGATCCCGATGGGTTGGTGGACCTCCTCTTTGCAGCGAGTGACGGCGAGGGAAGCGGATTGTTCCGTTTCCGTGTTTCCAACGACGTGGGCGGGGGCGGCGGCAATTTCGACGATCGCACCTACGACCCGAATGGACCCGCGTCGGGTGACCCCGGCTACACAGCGTCTGAAACGACCAGCGAGTCAAACGCGTGGCGGACGTGGTCGCCGCTTTTAAACGGCTGGGCCATCGACTACGGCTCCGAAGATCTGTCGGAGGAGAGCAAGACACTCTACTTCCAGTTCGAAGACTATCTGGAGAATCGCACCTCGACCTCGGTGCAGTTCTATTACGACGTCACTCCGCCAACGATCGGCACGTTGAATATCCTCGAAACGAACGGAGAGACGACACAAACCGGCACGTTCTCCGACAATGTCACCGGCTTCTCCGCGCTCACAGTGGACGACCTGACGTATCAGTGGGAACAGGTCGATGGCCCCGGGGTTATCTCGTTTATCGATACCGACCCGGGACCGGCCGTTGATACGTCGGAAAACCGCCGACCGACCGTTTCAGCGAACGTGGATGGAACGTACCTGCTTCGTGTGAGCGTGGCGGACCCCGCGGGTAACTCGACAACTGCGACGGTTCCGTTCATCTGGGATAGCACGGATCCCGACGACATGGGCACGCTCGTCCGCGAGGGTGAGTTCGTCAACACCGACACGCCGGTCATCTCCTGGGGCGCCGCGAATGGCGCAGACTATTACCAGGTTCAGATCGACGACAGCGACGCCGGTTCTGCGTGGGACATCGATGACACAACGACCCAGACATCCTACACACCGGCGTCGGGCGTCCTCGAAGAGGGGCCGGTTACCTTCCGGGTGACCCCCTTTGACACCGCCGGCAACAGCGGCGCATACAGCGAGATCACCGTCTTTGTAGACACGATTGCACCGGCGATCGCCGACGACGGCCAGGTGTTCCTCGAGAAGGCACAGTTCACGGCGACGTACTCCCTGGTTACCGGAGGAACACTTGACCCCGCCGAAGTCCTGGAAAACGGGAGCGGCGTGGCGAGCTACCTGTGGGAACAGACCTCGGGTCCGGGAACGATCACGTTCTCCGCGGCAAACGCGATCAGTACCGATATTTCGGCGAATGCTCACGGGTACTACGGCATAGCCTTCACGGTAACCGACAACGCGGGAAACGCAACAACGGCCAACTTTACGTTGAACTGGGATATTGAGCCGCCCAACGCTCCCAATGTCACCGGTATCGACCGCACGCCAAAAACCCAACCCACATGGTCGTGGTCCAGCGGCGGCGGTGGTGGAAATGGGACGTTCCGTTACCGTTTGATGAATCAGGGCGTCAAGCTCTATCCAAGCGGCACGGACTATTTTAGCGATGGAGATACCATCTGGTCTCCCCAGGAAATCGCCCAGACGCTCGTGGCCGATCCCGACGGCGCAGCCGGGACCAACACGCCGTACTTCTACACCTTGGAAGTGCAGGAACGTGACGCCGTTGGGAACTGGTCGAACCCTGGGACGCACCTCATCTGGGTTGACGGAACGTACACGGCGCCGCCGGCGGTCGTCGCGGTGGGTGATCTGCTACGGACGAGTGGTTCCACCACAACGAACATCACGTGGAACTGGACGTCCGGAACCGGTCAGGTTGACTCGACGACAACGTATCGCTGGCGGGTAAACGGGGGCGGATGGACAACAAACGACGGCGCCGGCGGGAACAACGCGGCAACGTACGGAGCGAGCACGCCCGACGGCACCGATCTGCAGTTTCAGATCCAGGTTGAAGAGTATTACGACACCGGTAGCGGGTTTGTGTGGTTGGGCCAAACGCAGAACAAGTACGGCTACAGCACGGTTCGCGTAGATCGCCAGGGACCGGTGGCGCCCACGGTAAGCCGGGTAACGTCAACGCCGACGAACGACACGACGCCCACCTGGTCGTGGTCGAGCAACGCGGGTAGTGACGGAACGGGTACGTTCCGGTTCAAGCTGGATAGTTCAGACCTTAGCAGCGGGGCGACGACAACGACGGCAACGGTGTACACCGCGCCCTCGCAGACGGACGGCAACCATACCCTGTACGTTCAGGAACAGGACGCCCTTGGGAACTGGGGAAGTGTCGATGATGAGTCAATCACGGTTGATACCACCGCTCCTACGCTGACATCACTCACGCTCAATTCCGGTGGCTATTCGACCAACTCGAGAACGGTGTCGGTCTCGATCAACGCGGCCAGTGAACCGGGCATGGAGATGAGCATCCTCGACTACGAGCCGGCTTCGGTCTGGGAGGCGTGGCAGCCCTATGACGCTTCGTTCACCACTGTCGTCCCTGCGGGCGAGGGAACCAAGCGGGTGTACGTGCGGCTACGTGACAGCGTCGGCAACATTTCAGGCTACGTCTCCGATACGATCATTCTCGACCAGACGGCTCCGACCAGCGCATCTGTGGTTCTCAACCAGGGTGACTTCTACACGCCGTCGGTTCAGGCAAAGATGGGCCTGGCTGCATCGGACAACTACACCTCCCAGAACAACCTGGAGGTCCAGTACTACTACTACGACGGCACCGGTTACCAGGGTACCTTCGGTACGGGCAGTTGGGAGCCGTTCTCGTCTACGATATCCACCAAAGCCGGGGGCTACCTGGGCGGCTCGAACTTCGCCTTCACAAACAACCCGGGATACAAGAGCGTGTACGTGCGGTTCCGGGACGAAGCGGGCAACGTGTCCGGCTTTACGGCAGACTCGATTTACCTGCAGGTGGCCGAGCCAACCTATGCGTGGAAGGGGTTCTACGCCTTTGGCGCGACTCGTGTTTACTACAACCCCGTCACTGAGCCCACCGGCAGCAACACGACTCGGTATTACACCTACTACTCGACCAACAAGAACGCGGATCCGAACAACGGCGATCCGGTCACCTACCTAGGAAACACCACGTCCACCGAGTACGACTACGTGTCGGGCCTGCCCCAGGGCGAGTTGCTCTACTTCTGGACCCGCGCCTACAACGCAGACTCCGGTGGATTTGGGCCGTACAGCAGCACCAATGTGATGGGCTTCGGCTCCAGGGTCACCGTCATCTACGACGACGACGATCCCACCGATGTGCAACGGGCGTTGGACATCAAGGCGTGGGTCGAAGACGCCGGCAACATAGAAGGCCTCTTCTACGTTCTTGGGTCGTGGAGTGGCTACAGCGTGACGCTGTTGCCGGAAGACGATATCCCGAACTCGTACGCAGAAGCCAACAAGATCTACGGCGACCCGATCATCACCACGCCGAGCACCTTTTTCACTACGTCGACGTCCTACGACGGGCGGGTCCGAAACATCGCCTCTACGTTGCGACCGACGATCAATATGGGTCTGTCCGGTGGGTACTTCCTCTATCGGGTGGACCAGATGTGGTCCTCCTGGGGTTTGACCGGAACACGCCCATCCGCTATCGATTCCGGAAACATGGCGGGCCTCGGATCGCGGGCCACCGCCAACACACGTCCCGCATCAACGTCGAGTTCGATCTGGTATTCGCCGTTGGCACATAGCCAATTGGATAGCAACCAGAGCGGTATCTTCGAGACCACGATCTTTACCTCCAACGTATATCGCCGCGGCGTGTACATACCCGGAGGCGTTAACCCGACGGATGGACAGATCTACGCCGGGGACCCCAACTACTCGAGCCACTTCCCGGTGGTCCGGCAGGGTCGATACCTCAATTACGGGTTCTACGAGTTACCGTACGCGTTCGGTCCCACGTTCCTTACGCTTCCGGCGCGTATGGGTAGAACGTTCTTCATCAACCTCGTGTACCGGATGAGCCTCTACTAAGGGCGTGGGCGCGGCTACGTGACAGTCGCGCCGGAGCACAGAGAGGTGCGGCCGCCGGTGTATTAAAATAGTTCCGAAATACTTGCGTTTTATTTTCGTTTTAATTACATTCGCAGCGTGAATCCGGTACCAAACGAGCGAGAGCGAGCGGTGTTGCGCCTGCTGGCGAACGATCCGGAGCTCTCGGTCAAAGACATCGCCGCCGCAATGGGCGTTTCGCAGGTCTCCGTACGCAATTACCTCAACTCGCTGGAGGAGAAGGGGTACCTGACGCGGGTTCACGGAGGTGCGGTCCCCACGTACCACCCGTCGATCATGGAGCACGAGCGGACAAACACCGACGCAAAGAAGCGCATTGCCCGGGCCGCGGCGGATCTCGTCAAAGACGGGGACACAATCATGGTCGAAGCGGGAACAACCACGGCGCTTATCGTTCGTTTCCTGCTCGGTAAGCGGGATGTGACGATCGTAACCAACAACACCCTGGCCCTGGCCTACGGGCGCGGCAACCCCGGGGTGCGGATGACGATGACCGGAGGGGAGTTCCGACCGGCCACCGAGAGTCTTGTGGGCCCCCTTACCCGGGAGGACCTGGAGCGGTTTCACGTGGATATCGCCTTTGTCGGGACCGACGGGTTTGCGCCGGATACGGGTCTCACCACGCACCTGGTGGACGGTGCCGAGGTGGTGAAGGCGATGGCGCGGCAGGCAAAAAAGACGATCGTGGTTGCGGACAGCAGCAAGTACGGGCAGGCCGGCTTCGTCCAGGTTCTGCCCCTTTCCGATACGGACACAATCATCAGCGACAGCGATCTTGCCCCGGAGGCGAAAGAGCGCCTCCGGGAGTGCGGGGTCGAAATCGTACTGGTTTAGGAGGAGCAATGGCGGAGATTATCGTACTTCCGCAGCAGGGAAACTCGGTGGAAAGTTGTATCGTCCAAACCTGGAAGGTCGCAGTTGGCGATACGATTACGGTGGACCAGACGATTTGCGAAGTGGAAACGGACAAGGCGACACTGGAAGTCCCGGCCACGGCCGCCGGCACGGTGCTGGCGCTCTACGCCGAAGAGGGAGACGAGGTTCCCGTCATGAAGGCGCTGCTCGCGGTGGGAGAACCGGGCGAGGCACCTCCTCCGGCGGGTGACGGTGCCTCCGACGCACCGGCGGCGACAACTGCTGCGTCGTCGTCGAGAGCGGCGGCGTCGAAAGCGCCGGTCGATCAGGCCAGTGCCGGGAAACAACGGGACGGTGAGACGGTTCCCGGTTCCGCGCCGCTGTTGGCAACGGGCGGCGGTGGAGGTCGCAGGCCCCACCACGCCAGCCCGCGTGCTCGAAAACTGGCGGAAGGGCTGGGCGTGGATACGGCGCAGCTCGCAGGCTCCGGACCGGGCGGGCGCGTCCTGGTGAGGGACGTGGAGGCGGCCGCCGGCGGATCGCCCGCGGGTGCGGCGCCGCGTACCACGGCCGCGGTTCCCGCCATGGGGAAAAGCGCGCCGGTGGGTCCCGCGCAGGTCAGCGAGGAGATCCCGGTCACGGGGATCCGGAAGGTCATCGCCGAGCGCATGCTGGCGAGTCTCCAGGGTTCCGCGCAGCTCACGCTCCACGCACCGGCCGACGCGCGGGCGCTGCTATCCTACCGCGCGCGGGTGAAAGAGGCTGTGTCGCGCACCGATAGCGCACGCCCCGGCGGCGCAATACCGTCCATCTCGATCAACGACATGGTGAACTTCGCCGTTGCCCGAACGTTGCAGGATTACCCGGAACTCAACGCGCATTTCCTACAGACCTCCATCAGGCGATTCGCCGGAGTGGACCTGGGATTCGCCGTGGACACGGACAAGGGGCTCCTGGTTCCCACGATCCAGGGTGCCCATGGTCTCTCCCTGGTCGACCTGCACCACGCTGCCCGGGAGCTGGCCGAGAGGGCGCGCACCGGAAAGGCGACGCCGGCGGATCTTGCGCCGGCAACGTTCACGGTCACGAACCTGGGCGGACTCGGGATCGAGTACTTCACACCGGTCCTAAACGTTCCGCAGGTTGCCATTCTCGGCGTGGGAACGATCGTCTATCGACCGGACGCGTCCGGAGAGAACGTCCCGCAGATCATGCTCTCGCTCACCATCGATCATCGCGCGGTAGACGGTGCCCCGGCTGCCCGTTTCCTGCAGGCGCTGGCTGCAAACATCGCCGGCTTCGAACTGACCTTGGCCCGCTAAGGAGGAAGCAATGCCCAAAGCACTGAACATAGATCCGAAAAACGTCCGCGCAAAGGACCAACTCACCCTAAGCCCCATCCCCATCAACGCCTACGAGTCCGACGTCAAGAGCGAAAAAACGGAACTGGGCGTGGACCGTCTGGTTCAGATCTACTACGACATGCAGACCATTCGCGAGTTCGAGTCGATGCTCAACGCCATCAAGATGACCGGCGAGTACGAAGGAATCGCGTACAAGCACGCCGGACCGGCGCACCTCTCGATAGGCCAGGAAAGCACAGCCGTGGGAATGGCGGTGCACCTGAACGTGGATGATCTCGTCTTCGGCAGCCACCGCAGTCACGGCGAGATCTTGGCCAAATCGTTCTCGGCGATCCAGAAGACGGCCGAGCAGGATCTCCTGCCGATCATGGAGAACTACCTAAGCGGTGATCCCTTGCGCGTGGTAGAGCGGGACGCCGGTGGGCGCCCGGACTCCGTGAAAGACTTGGCGGAGGACTTCGTCCTTTACGGCACGCTGGCTGAGATCTTTGCCCGCCGCACCGGGTTCAACCGCGGCCTGGGCGGCTCGATGCACGCCTTTTTTGCCCCCTTCGGGAGCATGCCCAACAACGCCCTGGTGGGCGGGAGCGCAGACATCGCAACGGGAGCCGCCCTGTACAAACGCGTGAACCGGCAGAAGGGAATCGTCCTCGCCAACATCGGCGACGCCTCCGCCGGGTGCGGACCGGTCTGGGAGGCGATGATGTTCGCCGCCATGGACCAATATCGCAAACTCTGGCCGGAAGAGATCGGCGGGGCGCCCCCCATCCTCTTCCACTTCCTGAACAACTTCTACGGTATGGGCGGCCAACCGGTGGGCGAGACGATGGGCTTTGAGGTGCTGGCCCGTATGGGCGCCGGCGTCAACCGGGAGAACATGCACGCCGAACGCGTGGACGGGTACAACCCGCTTGCCGTGGCCGACGCGATCAAGCGGAAAAAGGCGATCCTCGAGGCGGGGAAGGGCCCGGTCCTTCTGGACACGATCACCTACCGGCTCTCCGGCCATTCACCTTCGGACGCGTCCAGCTACCGGACCTCGGACGAGGTGGAACTGTGGAAAGAGCAGGATGCGATCGCCTCCTACCGGGACTACCTGGTGAGCAACAAGATCGCCTCCGGGGCGGACCTGGACGCGCTCGATGACCGGGTGAAGACGAAGATCGTGGCCGCCACGCGGCGCGCCTCCGACCCCGCCCTGAGCCCTCGTATGGAGGGTGAAGAGATCGGGACGTACATGTTCAGCAACCGCACGGTTGAAGCGTACGGCCCGGCGGAGGCCACACCGGAACTGCTGGAGAGCCCGGAGGAAAACGTCCGGGTGCAGCAACTGTCCAAAAAGATTCGGTTCGGGCTGGACAAAGAGGGCAAACCGGTCTCCAAGCTCAAGGTGTTCTCCTACCGGGATGCCCTCTTCGAAGCGATGCTGCACCGTTTCACGACGGACCCGACGATGGTCGCTTACGGCGAAGAGAACCGCGACTGGGGCGGCGCCTTTGCCGTATACCGGGGCCTCACCGAACTGCTCCCCTACAATCGCCTCTTCAACTCGCCCATCTCCGAGGGCGCCATCGTGGGTACCGGCGTGGGATACGCCCTCACCGGCGGCCGCGCGGTGGTGGAACTCATGTACTGTGACTTCATGGGCCGCTCCGGGGACGAGATATTCAACCAGATGAGCAAGTGGCAGGCGATGAGCGCCGGTATCCTGGAGATGCCGCTCACCCTGCGCGTCTCCGTGGGCAACAAGTACGGCGCCCAGCACTCCCAGGACTGGACCAGCATCGTGGCGCACATACCGGGACTCAAAGTCTACTTCCCGGCCACGCCCTACGACGCCAAGGGAATGCTCAATCTGGCGCTCGCCGGAAGCGACCCGGTAGTCTTCTTCGAAAGCCAGCGCCTCTACGACGTGGGCGAACTCTTCCATGAAGGCGGCGTTCCCGAGGGGTACTACGCGATTCCAGAAGGCGAACCCGACGTCAAGCGCGAAGGGAGCGACGTGACGATCCTGACGATCGGCGCCACGCTCTATCGCGCAATCGAGGCGGCTGAGATCCTCGAAGAGAGGTACGGCATCTCCGCAGAAGTCATCGACGCGCGCTTCATTGCCCCCCTCAATCTCGACCCGATCGTGGAATCGGTGAAGAAGACGGGCAAGATCCTGCTCGCCTCGGACGCGTCGGACCGGGCCGGCTTTCTCCACACGATCGCCTCCAATATCTCCCAACTCGCTTTTGATTACCTTGACGCGCCGCCCGCCGTTGTGGGGAGCCGCAACTGGATCACTCCCGCGCCGGAACTTGAAAGCACCTTCTTCCCGCAGCCGCACTGGCTCGTGGACGCGATCCACGAACGGGTTGTCCCGCTCCCGGGTCACACGGTAGGGTCCAACCAGAGCGAGGAGGAACTCGCCCGCAGAAGTCGGGAGGGCGTGTAGGTGACAGCCGAATCTGCAGAACTGGCTCTCGGTCCCCTTTTGCGCGGCGCCTCGTTTCTGTTCCGCGCCGGGGCCCGGTTCCACCTAAAACAAGCGGCTTCCGCGGCGGATCGTGGCGATACCGCCGCCGGGCGCGGAACGACGCTGGAACTTGCACGCGTCCCATCGGCGGAAGAACTCGTTCAGCTGTACGAGGATCATCGCAGGACCACCGGAGAGGATCCACACGCCGTGGCATTCCCCTCGGGAGCGCGCTGGGTCCGTGACAACGACGCACCGACGGCGGCGGGGGCCGCTCCGGGATCTGCCCCGGACGGTTCGTTGAACGATGTCATGCGCGACCGGGTGGTCCTGATTACCGGCGCCGCCCAGGGGTTCGGATGGGAACTGGCGCGGGGGCTCGCCGCGCAGGGTGCCGTGATCGCCCTGGCGGATATGAACATCGACGGCGCCCGGGCGCGTGCCCGAGAACTCGGGGCGCCCCACATCGCGCTCGAGGTAAACGTCGGAGATGAAGAGAGCGTCGCCGCCGCCCTAAACGCAGTAGTACGGCGATTCGGCGGCTTGGACGTACTGGTTTCGAACGCCGGCGTACTCCGGGCCGGCAGCGTCAAAGAGTTGGCGCTGAACGATTTTCGGTTCGTCACCGACGTCAACTACGTCGGTTTTTTCCTGATGGCAAAGTACGCCGGCCGCGTCATGGAGGCGCAGTTTAACGCGTCGGAGGCGGCGCGGCGTCGTGTCGACGAGACCGGGCAAAGGGACACACCCGGATCGCCGGTA